>DASQTZ010000001.1:0-5133 GCA_035641605.1 Gaiellaceae bacterium
GTGGGTGACGATCTGGACGATGCGCCGGTCGCGGACCTCGAAGCCGTGGCAGAACGGACAGTGGATGACGTCGCGCCCCCAGCGTTCGGCAAGCCCGTCGATGTTCGGGAGCTCGTCCACCAGGCCGGTCGCGGCGAGCACCCGTCGAGCGACGATGGAGTGGCCGCCGAGGAGCTCGACGCGGAAGCGGTCGTCCTCGGTGCGAGTCACATCACGGACGCGTCCGTCGAGGACCTCGCCCCCGTAGCTGCGGACCTCCTCCCGGCCGACGGTGGTCAGCTCCGCTGGCGGAAGCCCCTCACGGCCGAGGTAGCCGTGCATGTGCGCGGCGGGGGCGTTTCGCGGCTCGCCGGCGTCGACGACGATCACGGACCGGCGCTGGCGTCCGAGCTGGAGTGCGGCCGCAAGCCCGGCGGCCGATCCGCCGACGATGGCGACGTCGCAGTGCCGCTCGACGGTGCGGGTGGCGTGGTCACTCATGGCCGCGACGATAAGGCTTCACGCGCTAAGTGCACGTGGCCTTGCTAAATTCGCAAGGAGTCGGAGGAGCGATGACCGAGCCGAACGAGATCGAGCAGGTGGTCCGCACACGGCTTCGCAGCCTTCGCAACACACTCGGCCTGTCGCTCGACGAGCTCGCAGCACGCGCCAACCTCAGTCCCTCCACCATCAGTCGGGTCGAGACCGGCAAGCGGACGATCAGCCTCGACATCCTGCTGCCGCTTGCCGCGGCCCTGCAGGTCAACCTCGATGCGCTCCTTGACGTGCGCAGCGACGACGACGTGGTCATCCGTCCCACCCCGAGCACCTCCGGCACGCGCACAACCTGGATGCTGAACCGATCGACCGGCAGCACCATCGCCGTCAAGATGCGACTCGAACCCACGCGCAGGCGCCCCGAGCAGCGGGTCCACCCCGGTCGTGACTGGTTCTTCGTCCTCGAGGGGCGAGTGCGCCTGTCGCTCGGCGACCGCGACATCACCGTCGAGACCGGCGAGGCCGCCGAGTTCGCCACCATGACGCCACACGCCTTCGCAGCCATCGACCGCCCCGCCGAAGTCATCATGATCTTCGACCGCGACGGCCAACGCGCCCACGTCCACCGCGAAACCGAGGCCCACGGGACGACGCAATAGTTCACGTCCAGCTTTGAGTCGAGTCGGCGGGACCGCTGGCGGCCCCACTGGGCAGGGCCGTCACCGGTCGTAGGTGAGCAGGAGTGCACCATCGGCGGCGGTCACCGCGTCGGTCAGCGACCACGACGACGGCGGCAGCCCGTCCTCGAACAATGTGGCGCCGCCACCGGCGACCTCGGGGACGAGGTCGATGAGCAGCCGGTCGACCTGTTCGCCGGCGAGCAGCTGGCGGATGATGCTCACGCTGTTCACGACGAGGATGTCGCCACCGTCGGTGCCGCGCAGCTGTTGGACTTCCTCGACGGGCCCGCGCTCGGCGATTCGAGAGTTGGCCCAGGTCGCGTCGGTCATCGTCGTCGAGAACACGACCTTCTCGACGTCGTCGAGCCAGCGAGCGATGTTGCGGTCGCGCGGGTCTGCCGTCTCGTCGGCCGCGACCGGCGGCCAGTACCCGTAGAAGCCTTCGTAGTTGACGCGACCCAAGAGTGCGGTCGTGGCCGCGGCGAGCGCCTCGGCTGATCGAGCGTGCGCAGCGTCGCTTCCGGCGTAGCCCGCGATGATCTCCATGTCGGACGGGCCCTCGGGGCCGGTCACCCGCCCGTCCAGCGACATGCTGATCTGGGCCACGACCCTGCGTCCAGCCTTCGTCTGCGCACTCATGTCGACCTCCTTGTCGCGTGAGTCTGTGCGATGGGTTCCTTCTCCTCGATCGCAGGGCGTGAGCCGGCGCCGTCCCCCTCCGGCGCGTACATCAACGAGCCGGGAGTGGTCAGCTTCTCGCCGGTCTCGAGCAGTGTCTTGAGGCCCGAGAGGATCATCGGCCAGCCGCCGTAGAGCTCGGGGTTCGCGCCGTCGCGCAGCTGGTCGTGGGTGACGGTCAGACGGCAGGAGTCGGCGACCGGCTCGATCTCCCACGTGACCCTCGACGCGCCCTCGCTCTTCACCTCGTCGCTCCACAGCGCGGTCATGGTGTGGACCAGCCGGCGCGGTTTGTCCGCCTCGAGAATCTCGCCTTCTCCCAGTGGCACCTGCCCGTTGCCGGCGCTCATCTCGTACCGCGACCCGGGGGTCCAGTCGGAGTCGACGCTGGCGCCGAAGTTGTACTTGCTCCGCATCTCGGGGTCGGTGATGGCTTCCCACAGACGCTCAGGAGTCGTCTTGATGTAGATCTCGAAGACCTTTTCCATTGGCTTCTCCAGTCCTTGTTTGAGTCCGCTCAGCGCTTCGGCCCAGGGCTCGGCGTACTTGCTCACCCAGCGGTCGTGGACGAGCTGGATCGGGACCGGGTTCAGGAAGTGGAGCTTCTCCCGGCCTTGCCGCTTCGTGACCACGAGGCCCGCCTCCTCGAGCAGCTTCAGGTGCTTCATCACCCCGAAGCGGCTCATCTCGAAGCGCTCCTCGAGCGCACTCAGCGTCTGGCCGTCCTCCTTGAAGAGCTCGTCGAGCAGGCTCCGCCGGGTGGGGTCGGCGAGGGCCCTGAACACCGCATCCACGCCTGGCAGAATAGGTGACCATTCGGTCACCTGTCAACCGGGCGCTACCCGGGGCCGAGGACCAGCGAGGCGAGCTCCTCGAGCTGCCCGGGGGAGCCGCCCCCGCGCTCTTTGAGGGTGAGGAGGCGCTTGTAGAAGAGGTGCGCGTCGTGCTCCCAGGTGAAGCCGATGCCGCCGTGCACCTGGATCAGCGACGCGCCCACCTCGTACAGCTCGTCGGCGGCGAACGCCTGCGCCATCGTGGCGGCGCGGTGGCGCTCCGCCGGGTCGGCGACGTCGGCGGCCCAGCACGCGTAGTACGCGCCGGCGCGGGCGAGCTCGACGGCGCGCAGCATGTCGGCGAGGAGGTGCTGCACTGCCTGGAACGAGCCGATCGGGCGATCGAACTGGCGCCGCTCCCTTGCGTGTTCGACCGCCATCTCGAGCGCCCGCGAGGCGGCGCCCACGCCGTCGACGACCGCCGCGATCCCGAGGCGGTCGGCCGTCTCGGCCACCGCGTGCGTGGCGTCGCCGGTGCCGAGGCGACCCGCTGGGGTGTCGGTGAGTGTCACTGTCGCGAACTTGCGGGTGCCGTCGACGGTCGGCGTGGCCGAGATCTCGAGGCCCGGGGCATCGCGCGCGGCGACGAACGCGCCGGGCTCCCCGTCGGCTGTCGTCGCCACCACGACGACGACGTCGGCCGCGACCGCGTCGGGGACGTGCCGCTGCTGCCCTGTGATCCTCCATTCGTCGTCGGCTTCGACGGCGCGCGTCTCGGAGGCGCCGAAGAGCGCGACCGTTCCGATTGTCTCGCCCGCCGCGAGCCCGGGCAGGAGCTCGGCGCCGTCGTCTTCCGTACCGGCCAGGTGCACCAGGCTTACGGCGCCGACCGCGCTCGAGGTGAACGGACCGGGGTGCACTGCGCGGCCGAGCTCTTCGAGCACGACGGCCATGTCGACCATGCCCATCCCCGCGCCGCCGAACGCGTCCGGCACCAGGAGTCCAGTCACGCCGAGCCCCGCGAGCGCGGACCATACGGCGTCGGTCGTGCCGTGTTCGTCGTCGAGCATCTCGCGGACGTACGCCACCGGCGCCTGCTCGGCGAGGAATCGCCGCACGGTCGCGCGCAAAAGCTCTTGATCCTCGCTGAACTCGAAGTCCAAGGGGGCGGACTGTAACGAGTACCGTCGCGAGCGTGCGACTGCGGTACGGCGAGGCGGAAGAGCAGTTCCGGCGCGATCTGACCGAGTGGCTCGACGAGCACGCGCCGGCGCCGGAGGTCATGAATCAGCGGAAGCAGTCGAGCGCCGACCTCCCGGAGTGGGCGCGGCGTTGGCAGCGCACGCTGTTCGAGCACGGCTGGCTCGTTCCCGGCTGGCCGCCGGAGCTCGGCGGTCGCGACGCGAGCGCGGCCGAACAGATGATCTACTTCGAGGAGCTGTCGAAGCGCGGGATCCACCGCAGCCTCAACCCGCAGGGTCTCGGCATCGTCGCACCGTCCATCAAGGACTACGGGACGCCCGAGCAGCAGGAGCGCTTCCTGGGTCCGACGCTGCGAGGAGAGATCGCGTGGTGCCTGGGCATGAGCGAGCCCGGCGCCGGCAGCGACCTCGCGTCACTCTCGACACGCGCCGTGCTGGACGGCGACCGCTTCGTCGTGAACGGCCAGAAGGTGTGGACCTCCGGGGCGCACCACGCCGACTGGTGCCTGTGCTTCGTGCGCACCGACCCCGCCGCGCCCAAGCACAAGGGCATCAGCGCGCTGATCATCGACATGAAGACGCCGGGGATCGAGTGCCGGCCGTTCCCGGAGCTCTCCGAGCCCGACTACTACGACTTCAACGAGGTGTTCTTCACCGATGTCGTGGTCCCGCGCGACGCGCTGCTCGGCGAGTTGCACCAGGGGTGGCCGATCACGCAGGGATCGCTCGCGCACGAACGCGCCATGCTCTGGATCGACTACGCGCAGGCCGTCGACCGCGGCGTGCAGGCGATGATCGAGCTCGGCGACCGGCAAGGGCCGGACGGTGCTCCACTGCGAGACGACGCGCGCTTCCGCGACCAGGTCGCCGGCTTCTACATCGACTCGCAGGCGCTCATGCTGCTCGGGTACCGGGGCTTCGCCAAATTCATGCGCGGCCGCGCGTCCCCCGAGCACTCGCTCCTGAAGCTGTACGGCAGCGAGACGCTCCAGAGGTGCCTGGCCGCCGGCATGGAGGAGCAGGGACCGGACGCGCTCGACACGCGCGTTCTGGGTCCGTCGATGTGGCGCGACGGGTCGTGGGCGACGCAGTGGCTCCGATCTTTCGCGGGGACGATCCCAGGCGGCACGAGCGAGATCCAGCGCAACATCATCGCCGAGCGCGTGCTCGGCCTACCGAGATAGACGAACCACACCAGCGAGCGACGAGGGGGCGGGCCATGGCCGACCCGATGCTGTCCGACGCCGACATCGACCGAATGCGGACACCGCTGTGGGAGCAGGCCCGCGCCGCGTTCCTGGCCGGCCGAGCCGACGACGGCTC
>DASQTZ010000002.1:0-9472 GCA_035641605.1 Gaiellaceae bacterium
CTTCGCGATCTCCATCGTGTTGCTCTCCCACCGCCACGAGACCAGATTCGAGTGCTCAGGCTCCGTGACGACCTCGTGCCCGGCTTCCAGCAGCCGCTCGCGGCAGTGCTCGGTGATCTCCCGGGAACGCTCGAAGCGCCAATCGGGTGCCACACCGATTGCAGCTTCCAGCCCGGCAATGAAGGCCGCCGGGATCCAGCTGCGATCGAACCGCCGCGCACCGTCGCGTGGCTCGAACGACCCGTCGGCCTCGTACGTGCGCTGCGAGAAATAACTCGGACTGCCGACCCGCAGCGCTTCGGGATTCCGGACGTAAAGCCCACCCGTTGGGGTCGGTCCGCACAACCACTTCTGCCCGGAGACGGTGTAGAAGTCGAAGGGCCCGGCATCCACAGAGATCGCACCGACCGACTGCGCGCCGTCGACGAGCAGTGGCACCGAGACCGCCTCTTCCAGCTCCTCGAGCGGGATCACGTGGCCGTTGATCCAGAGCACATGGGAGAGCGCAATCAGCCGCGTCCGTGGGCCGACCTCTCCCAGGATCGCGCCCACTGCCTCGACGGCGGGCCGCTGGCGCACACCCGCCACCCGGACGCGCGCGCCAGACGCGTGGACCGGACCGAGCAGGCCGAAGTGTTCGGCGTCGGTCGTGACGATCTCGTCGTCCGGCCCGAGATCCAGGCCGGCCACCACCACGCGGCAGGCCTCGGAGGTGGAGGTCGTCAGCGAGACGTGGTCGGCAGCGACGCCAATCTGAGCGCCGATGACCCCGCGCAGCCGCTCGCGCAGGTCCATGATTCGGTCGAACGCCTCATGGCCCCCGCGCGGCCCGAGCTCGTCCCGCTCGACCTCGACGATCGCGTCGTAGGTCTGCCGGGCCATCGGCCCGACCGAACCGGCGTTCAGATAGGCGTAGCGGTCGAGCACCGGAAAAGCGGCTCGCGCCTCTTCAAACGTCACAGGATCCGCACCTCCACCGGTGTGTGGTCCGATAACAACACGTCTCCGAGCCGGCGCCTCTCGCGCGGCCACCGGTCGTATTCGGTGACCGCGGCGCCGCGCACCAGGACGTGATCGACGCCCGGGCCCGGCGCCGAGAAGCCGGCCAGCCGACCGAACACCTGGGAGCGCGTGGTGTCGACGTTCAGATCTCCGGCGACGATGCAGAGGTCGTCGCCCGCCAGCCGCCCCGCCCACTGAGCCGCGCGCTCGACCTCGGCCTCGGGAAGCCGGACATCGACCGCATTGGTGGCATGGAGGTTGGCAAGCACCGCGCCGCCCTCGAGACGGACGGCGATCGCCTGACGGCGCTCCTTGCCCCACGTCAGCTCCCGGACGAACGTGAGACCGAGCCGTCGGGCGGTCTGAAACCGAAATCCGAACGGATTCAGGGTGACGACATGGCGCGCGACGATCGTCCCTCGTACGAGGATCGCGTTCGCCTGCCCCTCGACGCCCGAGCGCAGCAGGCCCGGATTGAGGTCGGTCAGGCAGCGCCCCAGCTCGGCGGTGACGGGTATGGGCCCGATCATGGGCCGTGCCGCGACCTCGCCGAACACGTGCATACCACTCCACTCGCCGAGCCGCTCGAGCGACCACGGCGGCACCTCCTGCAGACAGACCGCGTCGGGCTCTCCCTCCGTCACGAGGCGCACCATCTCCTCCACGTAGCGCTTTCGACCCGGAGGAACCGTGTTGCCGTGGAAGAGGTTCCAGGTTCGGATGACCACCCAATTACCCTACGAGGCGGCTTCGACGTGCGCTCTATCGGATCGACCGGTCATTTCAGACGGACGGGCAGGCAAAGCCCGCCCGTCCTGACGACGGCGCCGCAAGCGGCCCCTTAGGGCGCCATGGTGGGCCGCTTCGCCGAGCTGATCGAGCGCCAGCTCGACCTCTTCGAGCAGGAGGACGCCGACTTCCTGGCCCGCGTGGACGCGGCCGAACGCGATTACGACCGGGCACACCGAGAGGACGCCGAGGAGGTCTTCGGCCGCTTTCAGGAGCTCGTTGAGTTCGGCACGGAGACGCTGGCGGAGATGCGCGACGCTTACATTGCGACGCTCGATCCGGACGCGGCCGACGAGTACGTCGGCGAGTTCAACGCCGCCGTCCACGCCCGCTTCCCGCGGTTCGCACTCGAGATCGACGAGCTCTGACCTTCCCAAGTCCGAAAAGCCGTCCTACTATCCGTACGTTCGTCGGTAACGGTTCTCACAAGGGGGTCGCCTTAATGCATCGTCGGCACGTGGCCGCTGCGCTCGCTCTCGCGACGCTTGCGGCTGCTTTCCTCGCTCTGCCCGGCCTAGCTGCGAGTGGCCAAGCGAGCCACGGGTACATCGTCGTGCTGAAGGACTCGGTCACGAACGTCGACACCGTCGTGGTCGATCAGTCCCGCAGATCCGGCGCTCGCGCCAATGCAGTCTTTCGCCACGCGCTCAAGGGCTACGCCGCCGTCCTGACGGACGCCCAGCTTGCGGGCGTTCGGGCTGATGCCCGCGTTGCGTACGTCGAGCCCGACCTCGAGATGCAGGCGCTGACGACGCAGACCGGGGCGACCTGGGGCCTCGACCGGATCGACCAGCGCAGCCTGCCTCTCAGCGGCACCTTCACCTACACCCGAACGGGATCCGGCGTGACGGCCTATGTGATCGACACCGGCATCCGCTTCGACCACTCCGAGTTCGGTGCCCGGGCGATCAGCGGCTACGACGCGGTCAATGGCGGGAGCGCCGACGACTGCAACGGCCACGGCACGCATGTGGCAGGCACGATCGGCGGGTCGACGTACGGCGTCGCTAAGTCCGTCACGCTCGTCGGGGTCCGGGTCCTCGGCTGCAGCGGCAGTGGCTCGACGTCGGGCGTGATCGCCGGTATCGACTGGGTGACTGGAAACCATGCCGCAGGCCAGCCCGCGGTGGCGAACATGAGCCTCGGCGGCGGCACGTCAAGCGCGCTCGATACGGCCGTGAACAATTCGATCAACGACGGAGTCAGTTACGCGATCGCCGCCGGTAACGGGAACGCCTTTGGGATCGCCCAGAACGCGTGCAACTACTCGCCCGCCCGTGTCGCAGCCGCAATGACGATCAGCGCCACGGACTCCACCGACCGCAAGGCCTCGTGGGCCAACTACGGCGACTGCGTCGACTGGTTCGCGCCCGGCGTGTCGATCACGTCAGCCTGGCATAAACGAGGAACATCCACGAAGACAATCAGCGGAACATCGATGGCGACCCCGCATACGGCCGGCGTCGCGGCGCTGTACCTCGAGGGCAGCCCCAGCGCCTCTCCCGCAGCCGTGCGGAGCGCGCTCTCCAACGATACGACGAAGGGGATCGTCAGCTCGTCGAGCACGACGAACAACCATCTGCTGTTCACGAACTGGTAGCGAATGACTCGGTGGGCGCCCCGACTCGGGCGCCCACCACTCCCTATAGCCCGGCGGCGAAGCCGCCTACGATGGCGCCGTAGGCGAGGTGCCCGATCACGGTCACAAGTGCGGTGTGTCGACCGTAGTTCGACAGCATGAACCCCGGCGGCTCGAGCAGCGGGCTCTCCTTCGCATCGGTCCAGCGGG
Organism: Gaiellaceae bacterium; assembly: GCA_035641605.1. Taxonomy (GTDB): domain Bacteria; phylum Actinomycetota; class Thermoleophilia; order Gaiellales; family Gaiellaceae; genus JACDAN01. The sequence continues at coordinate 3,581 of DASQTZ010000002.1, forward strand.
TCCCCATCCGCGGGTGAATCGCGGGTAGGAGGATGTTGACGAGTGCGCCGCCGGCAAAGGCCACATGCACGAGGCCGAGGGCCGTTCCAAGGAGCCAGCCGGCCTCGTCCACCGCATAGAAGATCGCTGCGTAGCCGATCGCGAACAGCTGCCCGTTGACAAAGTGGAACGCGTACCCGATGACACTCGCCCGAGTGCGATCTTCGGTGAACATCGTGCCGAGCAGGAGCGGTATGTCCATTCTCGTTAGGCCCAGGACTTGGGCCAACCGCAGCCCCGTCGTCAGAACGAGCGTCCCGACGAAGCCTCCGGCGAGCGCGCCGAGCAGCGTCATGAGCCTTGCGCTTCGGCGATCGAGAACGCGGCGTTGATGAGCGCCAGATGCACGAGGGCCTGTGGGAAGTTGCCGAGGAACTCGCGGGTGGTGGGGTGCATCTCCTCGGCGTAGAGGCCGACGTCGTTCGCAAGTCCGACGAGCTCGTCCATCAGCTCGGCCGCCTGTTCGCGTCGACCTGCACGGGCAAGAGCGTCGGCGAGCCAGAACGAGCAGGCGAGGAAGGCCCCGTCCTCACCCGCAACGCCGTCCTCGCCGTGATACCGGCGAAGAAGCGGCCCATGCCCCAGCTCCCGACGAATCGCGTCGATGGTTCCGCGCAGGCGCGTTCCGTTCGGCTCGTCGTAGCCGACGAGTGCCAGCGTGAGCAGGGCGGCATCGAGCTCACGCGTGCCAGCTGCGCGGACATACGAGTTTCGCTCCTCGTCCCAGCAATGCTCGTCGACGAAGACGCGAATCGACTTCGCCTCCGCCGCCCAGCGGGCGGTGTGGTCAGGGATGAGGCCGTCCCGCGCAAGCTTGATCGCACGGTCGAGCGCGACCCAGCACATCACCTTGGACTGTGTGAAATGGCTCGGCTCGCTCCGGACCTCCCAGATCCCGGAGTCCGGCTCCCGCCAGTGCTTCGCGACGTAGTCCGCGATCTTGGCCACCGCCCTGCCGGTCTCACCGCCCAAGTCGCCGTGCCGCGTCGCGTGCAGCCAGGTCGAGTTCAGCACCGCGCCGTAGACGTCGAGCTGGAGCTGCCCGACCGCGGCATTCCCGACGCGAACCGGGACCGACCCGCGATACCCCGAGAGATGCTCGAGCTCCTGCTCGGGCGCCCGATCGCCTCCATTGATCCGGTACAGCACTTGGAGCCGGGGCTGCGTCAGGCGTGATGCGTGCATGAGCCACCAGAAGAAGGCATGCGCCTCGCTCGGGCACTCGAGCGTGAGCAGCGCGTCCAGTGCGTAGGTTGCATCGCGAAGCCACGCGAAGCGGTAGTCCCAGTTCCGGGCCCCGCCGATCGTCTCGGGCAAGGAGGCGGTCGGCGCCGCAGTGATCGCGCCGGACGGTGCGTAGACGAGCAGCTTTAAGACGAGCGCGCTTCGAATCACGGCGTCGCGCCAGGGCCCTCCGTACTCCTTGTCTTCGCTCCAGCCCCGCCAGAACGCAATCGTGTGCTCGAGGCGCTGCGCCGTATCGCTCCGGCCCGGGAGGATCGCGGGTTGCCGATCGGCTGCGGCAAGCGAGAACAGGGCCTCGTCCCCCCGGCGGAATCGGACCTCGCCGCGGGCCTTCGGTTCCGCGCCCCACACGCTCAGCGCAAGCGCCTGGCTCCGCTCGGTAAAGAACACTCGTCCGGCGCGGAGCCCGACCCGCCCATGGCGGCGCCCGTAGTCGAAGCGCGGCGCGACTCCCCACTCGAGCTCCACCTGGCCATCGACACACTCGACCTTGCGCACGAGCTCCCTAAAGGGAGCGAGCTGGCCGGGCGGGGACAGTGTCATCGCGTCGGTCACGCGCACTGCTCCGCCGGCGGTCCGAAACGTGGTCTCGAGGACGTTCGTCCCCTCGACGTAGCGCCGCGTCGTCTCATACGGCTCGGCCGGGCGAAGTGAGAACGACCCCCCGCGCTCGGCGTCGAGGATGGCGGCGAACACCGACGGCGAGTCGGCGTCGGGTAGGCAGAGCCAGTCGATCGAGCCGTCACGGGCGACGAGCGCGGAGGTCCGTCCGTCGCCGATGAGGGCGTAGTCGGCGATGGGCGCAAAACCGTTCTCGCGCATGCGCTATCTCCGGCGGCCGAGCGCAATGGCAGCGAGCGCTGCTGCCGAGATCAGAGAGTCCCTGTGCTTCGTCGCCCAGAACTGAACGCTGCGCGCCTTTGCCTCCGCATCGAAGATCCCGTGCGCACCGTGGTCGGTGGGCGGCGGTTCGAAGAGGTTGTCGCGTCGGCCCGGCTCGACAGGCTCGTCCGTCTGCTGGGCGTCGAAGCCTGTTCGCGCCAGATAGAGATCCCCGAGCCATGGCGCCACCTTGTTGCTGGCGACAGCCACAACCGTGGACCCGCCGACGAACACCTCCCGTCGCCGCTCCGACGCCGCCCACACGATCGCCTCGGCGGCCACCTCGGGTTGGTAGATCGGCGGTACGGGCTTGGGATGCCGCGGCAGCTTCGTTCGTCCAACCTCGAACTGCGGCGTGTTCAGCGCCGGGAGCTGCACCATCGTGATGTGGATCCCGCTTCGGTCGTGTATGAGCTCACAGCGAACTGAATCGGAAACCCCCTCATCGCGGCCTTGGCGCCACAGTACGCCGCTTGGAGCGGGATGCTGCGGTAGGCCAGCGCGGAGCCGACTTGGACGATTGTGCCCCGGTTCCGCGGACGCATCCGCCGGAGCGCGGCCATCGTGCCGTAGACCGTGCCGAGATACGTGACCTCGGTCGCGCGCCGGAACTCGTCCGGTTCGACGTGCACAAGCGGCGAGAACACCGTCGCCACTGCGTTGTTCACCCAGACGTCGATCGGGCCGAGCTCGTCTTCGACGACAGCTGCCGCCCGTTCGACTTCGTCGGCATTTGCGACGTCGGTCGGGATCGCGATCGACGTGCCGGCTTCCTCACGTGCCCGGTCGAGTCCCTCCCCCCCGCGGGCGAGCAGGCCGACCTTGGCTCCCCGCTGTGCGAACGCGCGCGCTGTCGCGCGCCCGACTCCGGCCGAGGCGCCGGTGATGACGACGACCACGGGTTTACTCCTCGGCCATCTCCTTCTCGGGATGGCCGGGGGTGACGGCGCGGCGCGTCGGCTCTTCGACCAGATTGAGCACGCGCATGCCGTGGGTGAAGACCACGGCGCCGCCGAGCCAGCCGCCGAGCGTGAGGAACCCGAAGCCGATCAGCGTCAAGATGAGTCCCGCACCGCCGACCTCCCGGTCTACGTAATCGCCGTGGCCGACAAGCGCTGCGAGCAGGAAGAACACCGTCGCGGTGACCATCGAGCTCAGATGCAGCGTGGCGGTGCGCCACAGGGGCGTGCCCCAGGTGATGTCGAGCCAGTCGAGGAGGCCCGTGAGTGCGGTCGGCACAGTCACGACCAGGCCGGTCACGAGCGCCAGCCACCACGCGGTGGCAAGGTTGCCCTCGCTGAGTCCGAGGGCCGACAGGACGCCGAACGCGGTCGCACCGGTATAGATCCCGACCGTCGCGTCGGTGAGAGGAGGGTGAAGCGGATGCCCGGGAAAGCCCTTGACGAGATAGCTGAGCTTCAGCTCTTGCCCCCCAACTAGGAGTTTTTGGGCGGCGGCGTTCCGCGCGAAATGCCCCCGGCTACCGACTCGGAGTCCGACTCTTGGGGCTCGGGCGGCTCCAGACGATGGAGCCTGGAGTACCGAAGCAGCGCCTGAGATTTACGGTGTAAATCTCGAAACGGGTTGTCCTGTCGTGGCGACTTGCCCGGCGAATCACCCACATATCGCTTCTACCGTTGAGCCGGACTCCTCAAACGTCATAGGTGCTAAACGAAGAAACCCGCCGGAAGCAGGCCCCTTCGCGATCTGGTCAAGGGCGGCGACTACGCGTCGTAGCTGATCCGCATCAGGTTTCCGCTCGCGCCGAAGACCCTATTCGCACGTGAACGCGACTTATTCGGGTTTGCCTAGATTTCGGCGGCCGGTTCTCATTCGGTTTGGTGCTGCATGACGTTGACGAGGACGCCGTTCGGATCACGGACGAAGAAGCGCCGCACGCCCCATGGCTCGTCGGCCGGCCCGTAGACCACTTCGTAGCCGCCTTTGACGACGTTTGCATGAACTGCGTCGACGTCCTCGACCTCGACGGTCGCGTCGGGGTGCAGGCCGGAGGGGTCTTCCCTGGTCAGCGTCACCTGAGCGGTGGGGTTCGCCGGCGAGACGAACGTTGCGATCCAGTCCATATCCATCCCGAGCTCGAAGCCGAGCGTCTCGTAAAACTCGCGACTCGCGGCCGGCTCGTCCGAGCGGAAGTCCGGAACAACGCGTCTAATTGTCACACCGGGATTCTGACGCTCGCAACGTGCAAACCTGAGCCGTGAAGCCATGGCGGAAAATCGACGAGCGCGTCGTCTACGACCGCTTCCGCCAGATCACGAGCCGAGCCTTCGAGCTGCCAGACGGCGAGATCGCCGACTTCGAAGTCATCGAGCTATTTGACAGCGTCGTCGTGTTGACGCTGACGGCTGCGAACGACGTCGTGCTCGTCCGTCAGTTCCGCCCGGGGCCGGAGGACGTCCTTCTCGAGCTTCCGGGAGGAGTGGTCGAGCCCGGTCGAGAGCCGCTCGAGGCCGCCCAGGCCGAGCTGCTCGAGGAGACCGGCTATCGCGGTCGGCTCGCCGCAGCGGGCGCCATGCTCAAGGACGGCTACGCGACGAACACCAAGCACGTCTTCGTGGCGACCGACTGCGAGCAGGTGGCCGAGCCGGCGCAGCTCGAGTTCGTAGAACCGGTGCTCATGTCACTCGGGGAGTTCCGCGAGCACCTTCGCGACGGCCGGTTGACCGACACCGACGCTGGGTATCGCGGGCTCGACTTCCTCGGGCTCCTCTAGCGGTGCCCGAAGTGGTGAGCGGGCGGAAGCGCTGAACCGAGCTCCGGCACGCCGGCGACCTGGCGCGCGAGGGGGCCGAGCGTCTCCAGCTCCCGCACGAGCACGTTCTGGTTTCGCTCGTGCCGCTCGAACTGGCCCCGCGCCAGGATCAGCGGCTCGCCGCGGACGATCGCGCGGTGGCGGTCGTATACGCCCGGCGGGACGATCAGGTTCATCTGCCCGAACTCGTCCTCGAGCAACATGAAGACGACGCCGTTCGCCGTCGCCGGCCGCTGACGGGCGATCGCCATCCCCGCAACGGCCACTTCGGACCGGTCCGGTGCCAGGCGCAGATCGTGGCTCGAAAGGACAGGCGAGTCGAGATGAGGCCGGAGGAGCTCCAGCGGGTGGATGCCGACGGTGAGGCCCGTCGTCTCGTAGTCGGTCAGCATCCGCTCCCACTCGGTTGGCTCCGGAAGCTCCGGCGTCTCGACGGTGGGATCCAGCGCAAGGGCCAGCTGCCGCTCCTCTCCTCCCGACCCGGGAACAGACGCCGAGCGAGGCGCCAGCCCAGCCTCCCAAAGCAGCGGCCTCGCCTCGGTGCCGAACTCCGCACACGCCCCGCTCGAGATCAGCGCCTCCAGCCCCTCGTGCCGCAGCGGCGCCCGCTGTGCGAGCTCCCGCACCGACCGGAAGGGCCCATTGCGCTCGCGCTCTTCGACCAGCGCCTTCGCATCGTCCTCCCCGATCGAGGCCACGTACTCGATCCCGATCCGCACCTTGCCGCCCTGGACAACGCACTTCGCGCGCGAGCGGTTCACGTCCGGCGGGCGCACCTCCACTCCTTTTCGCTGCGCGTCGCGCACGAGCGTCGCGGGCGGGTAGAAGCCCATCGGCTGCGCGTTCAGGAGCGCGGCCAGGAACTCGGCCGGATAGTGGCAGCGCAGCCACTGCGACTGGTAGCCGAGCAACCCGAAGGCCGCCGCATGCGACTTTGGGAAGCCGAAGCCGGA
>DASQTZ010000003.1:0-8890 GCA_035641605.1 Gaiellaceae bacterium
CGCTCGTCGCCGTCGGAGTCGCGATCCTGATCACACCGGTAACCCGCCGAGCGGCGACTAGAACCCGAATTCGACCTGTGTGAAGTACCAGAGGCTCGACGTGCTCCAGAGCAGCGCGAGCACCGTGAAGAGCGTCCCGCCGACCAGCGGCAGCGTCCAGCGCGGGTGGTCGCGATCGCGGACGTAGAACACCTTCACGCGAAGACGGCGTAGATGAGGTGCCTAGCAGCGAGTGCGCGAAGACCCGGGCGTCGTCGGTCTGGAACCCGAGGATGAAGATGCAATGGAAGGCGACGGGCAACGTGAAGAGGATCGCCAGCTGCCCGACCAGCGGTGGATGCGATTTCACCCGCGGCGGCGGGACCGGGACGATCCTGGTCAGTTCCCGAAGATGCGCGCGCCGGTGAGCACTTGGACGATCGCGAACACGCCGGCCGCAGTTGGGAAGCGGCGACGGCCCTAGACTCGCCGGCAGTGACGTCTCGATCGACCAGGCTCACTCGACGATCGAGAACGGCAGCGGCGTGATGCCCCCCGGCCTCGTGACCGGGCAGGACCTCGAGGACGTCCTCGCCTACCTCGAGGACGACGTCCTCGCGCCCTAGCCCCCCACTTGTCAAAAGGAGAAACGCCCTACGGCTGAAGACGCTCGGCGGCCGCTTCGAGGTTCACGCGGCCCTGCCCGTGCGTCCCGATGTAGCCGACCCCGTCGGGCCGCCAAACGGGAACGCCGACCTCGACCACCACCCCGTCCGGTGCCGCCTCGAGCAGAGCCTGGACGGCGACGCGCTCCCAGGTGTGTCGGTGCGCGTCCCGAACGACGACGACGAGCTGGCGATCGAAGTGCTCCTCGACGAGGGTGCGGGGATCGAGCGGAGCGTCGTGCAGCCGGAGCGCCGTGGCCGACTGGAGCACGTCGGCGAGCCCGTGGTTCGAGCTCCCCGCCGCGATCGATGCCTCCGGTGACAGCTCCACCACGAGCGGCGGCCGTCTGAGCGCCACCGTGCCGTCCGCAACCAGCGCCCGGCGCGCTACCTCGAGACCGACGTCCGGAGACTGGTCGAATCGCTCGAAGGTGGAACGGCCGAGATCCGCGACTCGTGCGGCGGCTTCCGCTACGCGTCCGTTCTCCAGCCGACCCGTGCGAACTGCTTCGACGATGGCGGCGTGGACCGGCTCCGGCCGGAGATCGTGGCCGAGGCAGAGAGCGTCGGCGCCCGCCTCGAGTGCGCGCACGGCCCCCTCTTCGGATCCCACGGTCGCGCTCACCGCGCGCATCTCGAGCGCATCGGTCATCACGACTCCGGTGAAGCCGAGGTCACCGCGCAGAAGGTCGCCGATGACGGCGCGGCTCACCGTCGCGGGCACGTCGTCGAGGCCCTCGACGCGGATGTGCGCAGTCATCACGGCCCGGGCCTTCGAGTCGATCGCCGAGCGGAACGGCAAGAGCATCGCCGCCATCGTCTCCTCGTCCCGGTCGACCGTCGGCAGCTCGAAGTGCGAGTCCTCCTGGGTGTCCCCGTGGCCGGGAAAGTGCTTCACGCACGCCGCGACCCCGGTGCGCTGGAGGCCGGTGACGAAGGCTCCGACGTGGCGGGCGACCAGCCGCGAGTCCGAGCCGAACGACCGGACCCCGACGATGGGGTTGAGGGGATTCGAGTTGACGTCGGCGACCGGCGCCAGGTCGACGTTGACGCCGACCGCGGCGAGGTCGGCACCGATCGCCTGCGCCACGCTCATGGTGAGGGCAGCCTCGTCGACGACGCCGAGCGCCCAGTTCCCCGGATACGAGCTGCCGGAAGCCGCCTCGAGCCGCGTCACGTCGCCGCCCTCTTCGTCGATCGCCACGACAAGCTCCCGCTCGCTTCGCAGCGCTGCCGTCAGCTCCGCGACCTGCTCCCGGCTCTCGACGTTCCACGCAAACAGGACGACGCCGCCGAGGCCTGCATCCAGCCAGCGGCGCAGCCAGTCGGGAACGGTCGGCCCTTCGAAGCCGGCCAGCAGGCAGCCGGCGGCAAGGCGCTCGAGCTCCGCGCTCACCCTCGGACGGCGCCGGCCGTGAGACCGAAGGCGATCTTCCGGTGGATGAGCAGGAAGAAGGCGACTACGGGCAGCGCCGTCAGCGTCGCCCCGGCCATCAGCGGTCCCCAGTCGGTGCCACGCTGCGTAGTGAACCCCGCCAGCCAGACGGTCAGCGTCTGTTTCTCCGGATCGTTGAGGAAGACATATGCGATCAGGAACTCGTTCCAGGCGACGACGAAGGCGAAGATCGAGGTCGCCACGAGGCCGGGCGCGACGAGCGGGAGCAGGATGCGGACGAAGGCCCCGAAGCGCGTGCTCCCGTCGACCATCGCCGCCTCCTCGAGCTCCCTCGGGATCCCGAGCATGAACCCCCGCAGCGTCCAGACGGTGAACGGCAGCACGAAGGTGAGGTAGGTGATGATCACCCCGCTGAGCTCATTCGTGAGGCCGGCGCGGCTGAGCTGGATGTAGAGCGGGATGATCAGCGCGTTCAGCGGCACCATCTGCACGCCGAGGATCAGGACGATGAACGCGCCGCGCCCGTAGAAGCGGAACTTCGCCAGGGCGAGCGCCGCGAGGAAACCGACGACGAGCGAGAAGGCTACGACGGCGGTGACGATGATCAGGCTGTTCTTGACGACGTCCCAGAAGTAGGCGCGCTGGATCGCGTCCTCGAAATTCGACAACGTCGCGGGGCTCGGGAAGAACTGCGGGGTGTCGCTGAGGATGTTCTGGCCCTTCTTGAACGAGGTGGAGACCATCCAATAGACGGGGAAGACCATGACGGCGAACACGACCAGCCCGAGCACATTGATCCCGATCCGGCTGGCCAGCCGTCGACTCATCTCGTTTCTCCCATCCGGATCATCTGCCGGAGGTAGACGAAGGTGGCGAGGAACATCACGCACACCATCACGACGGCGATCGCCGCTCCGAAGCCGTACTCGCCGAGCTTGAACGCCTCCACGAACGAGTAGACCCCCATCAGCCAGTAGTCCTCCTCCGGCTCGCTGCCGCGCGCGAGCCAGACCTGGTTGAAGACCTGGAAGTCCCAGATGATCGAGAGGCTCGTAAGAATCACGAAGATCGGCAGCAGCAGCGGGAAGATGATGTCCTTGAAGACCCGCCAGCGTCTCGCCCCGTCGATCTCGGCGGCCTCGACCAGCTCGGCGGGCACCTGCGAGAGCCCGGCGTAGAGGGTGATCGCCACGAATGGGATCGCACCCCAGACCACGATCGCCGTGATGACGGCGAAGCCCGTCGTCGGGTCCGTAAACCAGTCCTTGTTCAGGAAGTCGCCGATGTGGAGCTTCGTCAGGGTCCAGTTGAGGACGCCGAACTCGTAGTCGACCATCCAGCGGAAGATGTTCACGGCGACGACCACCGGCGTCGCCCAGACGAGCACGAGACCCGTCGTCACCAGCAGGCGCATGAAACGCCCGAGGCGCGCAAGCAGGAGCGCGATCAGCGTCCCGAAGATCATCGTCAGGCCCACATTCACGACCGTGAAGACGAACGTGCGCAGGAGGACGGTCCAGAACTGGTGGTCGCGGAAGATCCGCGTGTAGTTGTCGGCGCCGATCCACGTCCCCTTCTTGGTGACCAGCTCGGCGAGGCCGAACTGCTCGAGGGAGAGACGCGTCAGTAGATAGAGCGGGTACCCCAGGACGGCCACGATTACGAGCGCCGCCGGGGCAAGAAGCAGATACGGCGAAAGCGCCCGAAAGACGCCCTCGCCGAAAGAACGGCGCCGCCGCCGAATCTCTTCTGACTCGGCGGCGGCGGCCGTGATGGCCGGGAAGCCGGCTTCGCCTCCCGGCCCTTGGCTCACGTCACTGGTGCGTTGAGGATCTTGGTGATCTGGCCGCTTGCGTCCTTCGCAGCCTTCGCGACGCTCTTCCGCCCGGTGATGATCGCCTGGAACAGGTTCTTGAGCACCCGTGCATTCTCGACCTTGACCCAGTTCGGCGCCGTGGGCACGAACCAGCTGTACTTCGACGCGTTTGCGAACGCGGCCAGCTGTGGGTTCTTGGCGTTGATCGAGGCCAGGGTCGTCGTGTTCGGGATCTGCTTTCCGACTGTTGCCAGTGTGCGCATCGAGGAATTGCTCGTGAAGATCCTCATCCAGTCGTAGGCGAGGGCCTTGTTCTTGCTCGTCACCGGGACGGCAAGGTCAGAGCCGCCGAGGAACGTCGGCATGTACTTGCCGGCGATATGACTCGGCATCGGGTACGCGCCGATCTTCTTCGCCAGTGAGGGGTTGCCGAGCTTCTTGTCGAGTGCATACGGCCATTCCCAGCCGTTGCCGATGAACGACCCGACGCGGCCCTTCGAGAAGACGAGCGCCTGCTGCGGATTCGCCTCGTCGGTCGTCTTGTTTGCGCGTGAGAGCGCCCTCACGATCGACTTCACCTTGTTCAGGCCCTGAAGCGCCTGCGGCGAGTCGAGCGTTCCCTTCCACTTGCCGTTCTTGAACTCGGCGATCTTCCCGCCGTAGTCGTAGACGAACGACAGGCCCGCGTACCAGTACTGGCCCGGGAAGTAGAGCGCCGAGTAATTGCGCTGCTTCCCGTACTTGGCCATCAGCTTCATGCCGGCGGCCTGGAACTGGGCCAGGCTCTTCGGGATCGACTTGACGCCCGCCGCCTTGTACTGGTCCTTGCGATAGATGACCGCCCGCGCGCCGGCGTAGTAAGGCACGCAATAGAGCCGGCCCTTGTAGGTGCAGGAGTCCTTCAGCGCCTTGAGCCAGGTCTTGGAGTTCGGGAAGCTCCCGGCCTTCGTGGTCAGGTCCTGCAGCAGCCGAGCCGCCATGTAGCGGGTGGTCTCGGTGTTTCCGAGCTCGATCACGTCGGGAGCCGTTCCGCCGGCCAGCGCCGCGTCGAACTTCGTCAGGTGGTCACCCCAACCCTGATATTGGACGTCGACTTCGACGCCGCTGTGCTTGGCCTTGAAAGCATCGTTGGTGGAGGTGACCATGTCCTTCCAGCCGTTCTCCGCGTCGTTCTGCAACCAGATCACTACCTTGGTCGCGGACTGGCGGTCGGGCTTCGAAGAGCCCACGGATGCTGCCACGGCAGAGATCAGCAGCGCCGCAGCGAGCGCGAGGGCTCCGATCGAACGTCTTTTCATTGAGATACCCCCAGTGCGTTGCGGCGGCCGTGGTCCCGCTCCCCGAGACGGCCGCGCCGGCAAAGCCGGCACGGCCTCTTCTGGTCGGCGTCGCGAGACGACGCCTCCGCGTGGCCGCTCGGGGCCTTCATGAAGCCGCCAATTGGTTCAGACCAGTTGGCCACGGCGTGGAGACTGGCACAAACCACCAATCATGTCAAGACCTGGTTAACGCCCAACGACGGCTACGGTCGCGCGCCGTGTTTCCTGCGGCCGCGTGAGGTCGCTGACGAGCCGGTAGCGGTCGCCACGGTAGATCGACCGGACGTACTCGACGATCGTCCCGTCCGCCGATCTGGTCGTCCGCTCGAACAGGAATGCCGGCGAGTGGAGCGGGACGCCAAGCGCCGCGGACTCCTCCTCGTTCGTCACAGTCGGCTCGATTGCCTGGTTGCCGCCGACCACGACGATGCCGAAGCGTTCCTCGAGGAGCTCGTAGAAGGATCGCTGCTCCAGATCCTTGGCCGTGAGGCCCGGGACGAGCGACTCGGAGACATGGAGCGTCTCGATCGCCATTGTCTCCCGATCCGCGTAACGGAGCCGGTTGACCACGACGATCCGCTCGGACGGCGAGACGTGCAGAAGCCGCCCCAGACGCGCTCCGGCAGCGACCGTCTTCAGCTCGAGAGTCTTGCTCGAAGGCACCATTCCCCGCCGTTGCATGTCCTCGGTGAAGGAGGTCATCGTCAGCTCCTGCGCGATCTTCGGCTCGCTGACGAACGTGCCGGCGCCGTGGCGGCGCTCGAGGAACCCTTCGCGAACGAGGTCGTCGAGCGCGGCCCGAACCGTGAGCCGCGAGACGCCCAGCTCGGCGACGAGCTGCCGTTCTGACGGGATCGCTTCGCCGATGCGAAGGCGCTCGATCAGGTCGAGTACACGCTCTCGCGTATCGCTTTGCTTCGTCATCCTCGAGCCGCCGCAGTAGTGGTCAAGTCCATTCTCTCGGTAGCAGCGTCTGCGATCAGCGCCTTGCCCGAATCGCGGTCGAAGAAGTGGAACGCCGACGGATCAACCGCGAGCTCTAACGACTCGCCGACGCGTGCCCGGGTCTTCGGATCGACCCTGGCGCTGAAGAGCGCAGTCGGCTCAGCCAGCAACGTTGCCTCGTCCTGAGCCTCGAGCATCTCCGCGGTGATCCGCGGCGCATCGACGCGGAAGAAGGTGTGGGAGTCGGCGCCGAGCTCCTCGAGCACGGCGACCGGGACGTCGATCGTGGGCAGCCCGGGCGGAGCGAAGGCGGCATCCTCGAAGCTCTCCGGCCGGATCCCGAGGACGACGTCCTTCCGCTGGCCGGACGGCCGACGTCCGGGGTCGAGCGGCACGCGGAACTGGCCAAAGCTCACGTCGTTCCCGTCGATCCGAGCTTCGACGAGGTTCATCGCCGGCGAGCCGATGAACGCGGCGACAAACAGATCCTGGGGCGCCTCATACAACTTTTGCGGCCGGTCGACCTGCAGGATGCGCCCGTCCCGCATCACCGCGACGCGCTGGCCGAGCGTCATTGCCTCAACCTGGTCGTGGGTGACGTAGACGGTCGTCACGCCAAGTCGGGCATGGAGCTCGGACAGTGACGCGCGCATGCCGACCCGCAGCTTCGCGTCGAGGTTGGAGAGCGGCTCGTCCATCAGGAATGCCTTTGGCTCTCGGACGATCGCTCGGCCCATCGCCACCCGCTGTCGTTGTCCGCCGGAGAGCTGGGCGGGCCTTCGGTCGAGTAGCTCCGTGAGCCCGAGCAGCTCGGCAACCTCTTCGACTCGGCGTCTGGCCTCGGCCTTCGGAAGGCGCCGCACCTTCAGGCCGTAGCCGAGGTTTTGTCGAACGCTCATGTGCGGATAGAGCGCGTAGCTCTGGAAGACCATCGCCACGTCGCGCTGGCGCGGCGGCTTATCGGTGACATCCTTGTCGCCGATCGTGATGCGACCCGCAGTCGCCTCTTCGAGCCCGGCGACCAGCCGAAGCAGCGTGGTCTTTCCGCAGCCCGAAGCCCCGACGAGCACCATGAACTCGCCGTCCTCGATCGGCAGGCTCAGGTCACGGACCGCGGCGAAGCCGTTGGGAAAGGTCTTCGTCACGCGCTCGAGAACGATCCCGGCCACCTGGGGGCCGACAATACCACCACGCCGGGCCGATGAGAAGACTGGTATTGACCACCACGCTCCCGAGCGCGTACACTCAGCGGACTTGAGCGACGCCGGCACTCACTCTCCGGAGAGCCTCGACGGACTGGTCACCGAGGCGGGCGGCGCGCCGGACGTGGACTACGAGCGTCGGTCGACAACCGAGCTCGTCGAGCTGATGACCGGCGCCGACGCCGTCGTGCCCGAGTCCGTGCGCGCGAGCGCCGCAGCGATCGCTCGGGCAATCGACGCGGTCGTCGAGCGGATGGCTTCAGGTGGACGCCTCGTCTACGCCGGCGCAGGTACCTCCGGCGGCTTGGCCGCCCTCGATGCGCGGGAGTGCGTGAGGACCTTCTCCGCCGCACCGGGCCAGGTCGTCGCGCTGACGGCTGAGAACGACGAAGCAGAGGACGACCGCGACGCCGGCACGGCGGCAGTGGGCGCTGCGCAGATCTCGGCCGGCGATGCCGTCGTCGCGATCAGCGCCAGCGGCCGGACGCCGTACGTCCTCGGCGCGCTCGAGGCAGCAGCCGACGCCGGAGCGGTCACTGTCGCCCTCGTCTGCGTTCCGGAGTCGGAGCTCGCCGAGCGCGCCGACCACACGATCGCCGTGGTCGTCGGCCCCGAGTTCATCGCCGGGTCGACCCGTCTCAAGGCGGGAACCGCGCAGAAGCTCGTGCTGAACGCGATCTCGACGATCGCGATGCTCCGGCTCGGGAAGACGTTCGGGAACCTGATGGTGGACGTGGTCGCCGCGAACGAGAAGCTCCGTGCGCGCGTCCACCGGATCGTGCGAACTGCTACCGGCGCATCTCCCGACGAGGTCGATGAGGCCCTCGACGCCGCAGGCGGCGAGGCCAAGGTCGCGATCGTCTCCCTGCTCGCAGGGATCGACGCTGAGACGGCTCGCGCCAGGCTGAGGGAGGCCAACGGAAACGTGAGGCTGGCGCTCGGATGAGGCTTGGCGTCGAAGCCGCGCTCTTCGAGGGCACGCTTGTCGCGGGCGACGTCGAGATCGCCGACGGGCGGATCGCGCGCCTCGGCCTTGCGAGCCGCAACGGCCGAGGGGTTGCCGCACCCGGCTTCGTCGACCTCCAGGTGAACGGCTTCGGCGGTGTCGACTTTCTCGACTCCGACGCCAAGGGCTACCGGCGCGCAGGAGAGGCGCTCCTCGAGACCGGCGTCACGGCCTACCTCCCCACCTTCATCACGACGCCGGAAGAGCAGCTCCTGGCTGCCGTCGGCGAAGTCCCCTTCGACGGCGAGGGGCCACGGATCCTCGGGATTCACCTCGAGGGGCCGTTCCTTGCCCCCGGACGTCTCGGCACGCACCCTCCCCTTGCGCGCCGGGATCCCGATCCGACCCTGCTCGAGCGGTTGCTCGAATCGGGCCGGATCCGACTGATGACGCTCGCACCGGAGCTCGAAGGAGCCGATGGACTCATCGACCTTCTGCTCCGGCGCGGCGTCACGGTCTCGTGCGGGCACACGGACGCCACGGCGGACGAGGCGAACGCCGCCTTCGACCAGGGTGTCCGGACGGTCACACACCTCTTCAACGCGATGCGCCCGCTCCGCCA
>DASQTZ010000004.1:0-2956 GCA_035641605.1 Gaiellaceae bacterium
GTGAAGTGGCTCGGCGACGGCGTCATGTTCCACTTCCCGGACTCCGGCGGCGCGGTCCTCGGCGGCCTCCATCTGCTGGAGCAAACGGAGCAGTCGGTGCAGGTGCCGGCGCGGATCGGGATCAACGCAGGCGCGATCGTCCAGCAGGAGGGCGACTTCTTCGGGCGGACGGTAAACGTCGCGGCGCGGATCGCCGACTATGCGAAGCCGCACGAGGTGCTCGTCAGCGAGGAGGCGCGGAGCGGTGCCGAGGTGGACGGCGTCGAGTTCGAGCTCGTCGGCGACGTCGAGCTCAAGGGCGTCTCGCGCGCTGTCCGGCTGCACCGGGCGAGTCGCGGATGACCGAGGTGCTGCGCTTCGTCGAGCGCTTCGCCTAGAGCGTTACTCGCTCACGGCGGTCGACGCCCGATTTCGTCTCGGGATCACGGCCGCGGATGAGGACGAAATGCTCCTCGGCGGTCGCGCGGTAGAGCCGGTGCGGCGAGGGCGCCTGGACGTCGCTCAGCTGCCAACCAGGGCCGTCGTTCGTCCGTGAGAGCCGGTCGAAGATCTCGATGCCGTGCTCGAGCTCTCCACCGGTCAGCTCCTGGGCGTTGGCGCTGATGTAGACGGCTGCGGCGGCTCCGATCGCAACCGACGGGTCGTAGATCGCGAGTGCGACCTCCGGACGTGCCGCGATGTTGCGCGAGTGTCGTGTGTCATGCGTCGAGACCCAGTGGAAGCTCCGGTAGTCCACGCACGCGAACCACACGGGCGAGACCCACGGATGGCCTGTCTCGTCCGCAGTTCCGAGCGCCATGTACTTCGTCTCGTCGATCACGCTGCGGGCGAGCTCTGCGAGGTCAGCGCCCATGCAGCGCCTCACGGAGCTCGCGAACCTCTGCTTCCAGCCAGGCCACGCGCGCCTCCAGCGAATCATTGGACGACACCGGCGTGACCTCCTCGTCCTCCACGCCGAGCAACTGTACGTAGCGCTGCTCTTTCTGGCCGGGTTGGCGCGGTAGCCGGGCGACGAGCTCGCGCTGGATAAGCCCGTCGAGGACAGCCTCGGCGTCGGCTGGCGACTGAAACTGGTGGAGTCGGTCCGTGCGCTGCTTCAGCTCGCCGGGCGTCTGCGGGCCACGGAGCATCAGGACGGCGAGCAGCGAGATCTCACCATCCGAGAGGCCAAGCGCCTCGTCGAACAGATGCCGGTACTTCACTGCCCGGCTCCCGGCGCCGCTCGCAAGGCGCACCCAGCCGCGGCCGGAAAGCCGCTGGAGCGCCTCGCGGATCGTCGGCTCGTCGTACTCGACGACCGGATCGCGGTTCGTCGACTGGTTGCAGGCGAGCCGAAGCGCGTTCAGCGAGAGGGGATAGGCGTCCGGCGTCGTCCGCTGCTTCTCGATCAGGCACCCCAGCACCCGGAGCTCGACGGCGTCCGCGTCCACCGCGCCAGCGTATCGAGCGCCTAGAGCGTGACGGGCTCGCTCCGGTCCACGCCCGAGCCGCGCTCCGGATCCCGGC
Organism: Gaiellaceae bacterium; assembly: GCA_035641605.1. Taxonomy (GTDB): domain Bacteria; phylum Actinomycetota; class Thermoleophilia; order Gaiellales; family Gaiellaceae; genus JACDAN01. Next base: position 1,507 of record DASQTZ010000004.1, read on the forward strand.
CGGCTACCAGCACCCAGTGCTCCGAGACCGTTGCGCGATAGAGCCGGAAAAGCGCGGATCCCTGCACATCCTCGAGCCCGAAGCCGCGGCCGATGTCCTCTCGGGACACACGGTCGAAGACCTCCAGGCCCCGTATGAGGTCGTCGCCGGTGAGCTCGCCAGCCTCGCCCTTCATGTACGCGGCTTGCGCTCCTCCGACCGGAACCGACGAGTCGTAGATCGCGATCGCGACCTCCGGGTGGGCTGCGAGGTTCAGCGAGTGCTTCGCATCGGGCGAGGAGACCCAGTGGAAGTTCCGGTAGTCCTCGGTCGCGAACCAAACCGGCGAGACCCACGGCCGGCCGGCCTTGTCGACGGTCCCGAGCGCCATGTACCTGTTCGCATCGATAACGCTCCTTGCGCGGTCGCCTAGGTCCTCGGTCATCTGACTCCTTCCACTTGTCTGCTTCGCCATGGTGCGCTAGGACGGGCCTACACGCGAACGAAGGGGGATGAGGCATGTCCAGGATTGCGTACCTGGTTCTCGCTGCGGCTGTCTTCGCGCTCCTCGCCGCCGGCGCCGCCGCAACCGTCGCGAGCCACGACTCGCCGGGTGTCACGCACGGCGTCGTGGTGGGCGACGTGACGGCGCATTCGGCCGTCGTCTGGGCGCGTGGCGACCGCGAAGGCACGCTGAAGGTCCAGCTCTCCGGCGGCAAGCACCACGGCGGCGCGCGGATCCACACCCACGCAGCCGACGACTACACCGGCCAGGTCGTCCTGACGGGCCTGAAGCCGGACACGGCGTACCGGTACCGGGTCGGCTCCGAGCGCGGCACGTTCCGAACGGCGCCCGCCGCCGACGACGCCGATTCCGTCCGGCTTGCGTTCGGCGGCGACGTCGCCGGCCAGAACGTCTGCCGGGACACCCGCGAGGGCTTCCCGATCATGGAGACGATCCGCGACCTGCGCCCGGACGTCTTCGTCGGTCTCGGCGACATGATCTATGCCGGCGACACATGTAACGCAATCGGCCGCTACGGCAACGCACAGCTAGAGGGCCCCGGCCCCTCGGCCGACCTCCCGACCTATTGGGCGCACTGGCGCTACAACCGGGGCGACGCGGGGCTGCAGCGGCTGCTCCAGAGCACTGGCTACGTCGGCGTCTGGGACGACCACGAGATCGTCAACGACGCCGGCCCTCTGCACGACATGCGCGACACCCCGCCGTACACACCCGGCGTCCATTTGCTCCCCATCGGGCTCGAGGCATTCCTCGACTACACGCCGATCGCCATTGCCCCGAATACGCCCAAGCGGCTGTACCGCTCGCTGCGATGGGGGAAGCACCTCGAGCTGTTCGTGCTCGACACGCGGCAATACCGCGACGCCAACATCGCCTCGGACAGCGCCGACCGGCCGAAGACGATGCTCGGCCGCGAGCAGCTCACCTGGCTGAAGGAGAGCCTCG
>DASQTZ010000005.1:0-8527 GCA_035641605.1 Gaiellaceae bacterium
CGGGAGATCGCGGTAGGACCGGATCTCGCGCGCGTGGAAGGTGATCGTCTCCTCGTGTGTCATCGGCAGCACGAAGAGCCGGTTGTTCCGATCCGTGAGCTTGAAGAGCTCGGGGATCCCGTAGCGCCCGGTTGCCTGCCAGAGCTCCGCGGGCGTCAAGACCGGCATCAGGAGCTCTTGGGCGCCGATTGCATCCATCTCCTCCCGGACGATCTGCTCGACCTTCCGATACACGCGCCAGCCGAGCGGCAGCAACGTCCAGATGCCGGCGCTGACCTGGCGGATAAACCCGCCGCGGACAAGCAGCCGGTGGCTCGCGGCGTCGGCGTCGGCTGGGTCTTCGCGCAGCGTCGGCACGAAGAGCTGAGAGGCGCGGGCGGGCACTTAGTCGAGCGGGACCAGCGAGGCTTCGGCCATCGCCAGCGCCGCCGGCTTCGCCATCTTCAGACGTTTCGGGCGCGGCATGCCCTCCGCGATCCAGCGGTCGATCTCGCGGAAGAGCTCGTCGATCAGGATGTCCGAGGACGCCTTCTTCAGCACTCGGCCGTGGGCGTAGATGAAGCCGACGTCACGTCCACCGGCGATTCCGAAGTCGGCGTCGCCGGCCTCGCCCGGCCCGTTCACGGCACAACCCATCACCGCAACCTCGAACGGCTGCGTGTACTCACGGAGCCGTTGCTCGACGACGATGGCCAGGTTCTCGACGCCGACGTTGTCGCGGCCGCACGACGGGCACGCGATCATCACCGGCCCGCGTTCTCGGAGGCCGAGCGCCTTCAGGATCTCCCACGCCGTCTCGACTTCCTTGACCGGATCGGCTGTGAGCGACACCCGGATCGTGTCGCCGATGCCGTCGGCGAGCAGCGACCCGATCCCGATCGCGCTCTTGATCGAGCCCGTGAACGGCGTTCCCGCCTCGGTTACGCCCAGGTGGAGCGGGTACGGGACGCGCGCGGCGAGCATTCGGTAGGCGCGCATCATCGTGGGGACGTGCGTCGCCTTGACCGAGATTTTGAAGTCGTGGAAGTCCAGGCTCTCGAGCAGCTCGACCTCCTCGATCGCCGCCCCGACGAGCGCCTCCGCCTGGTCGCGCTGAGCGAGTGAGTAGAGGTGCTTGGGGAGCGACCCGGAGTTGGCGCCGATCCGCATCGGAATCCCGGCGCGCTTCGCAGCTTCGACGACCTGCGCCACCTTCTCCGGACCGCCGATGTTGCCCGGGTTGATCCGGACCGCCTGCACGCCGGCGTCGATTGCGCGAAGTGCGAGGCTGGCGTTGAAGTGGATGTCGGCGATCACCGGCAGCGGCGAGAGGCGGACGATCTGCTTCAGCGCCTCGGCATCTTCGATCTTCGGCACGGCGCAGCGCACGACCTCGCAGCCGGCGGACGCCAGCGCCGCGATCTGAGCCGTGGTGGCGGAGACGTCCCGAGTCGGCGTGAGCGTCATCGACTGAACGACGACGGGTGCCCCACCGCCGATCTGGACGTTGCCTACCTTGACGCTGCGCTCGCTGCTCACGCAGTCGAGTCTAGCCGCGACTCAGCAGCGGTTTCGCCTGCGACAAACGTGTCGACCGGTCATTTCAGACGGATGCCGGGCAAAGCCCGCCATCCTGACAACGGCACCGCAAGCGGCGCCTTAGCCGCCGGTCCGGCCGCCGATGTCGTTGGAAAGGCCGATGAAGAAGAGGGTCAAAACGAGCGCGATCCCGACAACCGAGACGCGCTCGTAGACCTCCCGACCCACAGACCTGCCCCGTACACCCTCGATTACCGAGAAAGCGATGTGGCCGCCGTCGAGAGGCAGCAGCGGCAAGAGATTGAGCAGCGCCAGGGAGAGGCTGATGAGGCCCAGGACCCAGAAGAAGGTCTCGAACCCGCGGTCGAGCGCGCTCGAAGATCCGCGGACGATGCCGATCGGGCTCGAGATCTCCTCACGCCCGGAACCCCGGACCAGGCGGGCGAGGACGCTCCCGATCTCCTTCGTGACCAGGCCCGTGAGCCGCAACGACTCCCAGGCCGCCATGTGGATCGGGAGCGGTTCGAAATCCGGACGAATCCCGACTCGGTAGCGATCGTCCGTGTCTTTGAACGGCCGGACCGGCGGCAGGTTGACGCGGCGGCCGTTCCGTTGGACGGTGATCCGAATCCGCTTCCCGTTCGAGTCGTTGATCTGCTCGAGCATGCCGACGTACCCGACCCGTTCGCCGTTGATCGCGACGACCCGGTCGCCCGGCCGGAGGCCAGCCTGCTCCGCAGGGCGGCCAGTCTCAACTTCGGCCACGGTCGTCGTCCCACGCCCTGGGCCGGTGGCAAGCAGGAGCGTGAACATGAGGACCGCGAAGAGAAGGTTCGTTCCAGGGCCGGCGCCGATCACGAAGACCTTCTTCCACGCCCCCTGACGCCAGTAGGCGTCTCGCCCGAGACCATCGCCGAGCTCTGTGAGGCCACGCTTCACGCCCTTGCGCGCCGGCTCGGAGAGCTCAGCCTCCTCCGCGGCACGCTCCAGCGCGATCAATGCGCCAACCGCGAGCTCGAAATCGCCCTCGTCGAGGAGGCGCTTGAGCCGCTCGCTCGGCGCGTGGAGCTGCGGCACCTCCTCGACTGCCCGGCCGAAGTGCGCGTCCACGTCGGACGGCGCCGGCCGGTGCATTCCGGGAATCTTCACGTAACCGCCGAGCGGGATCGCCCCGATCCCGTACTCGATGTCGTTGCGGCGCACCTTGGCCATGGCGGGCGGGAAGCCGATGTAGAACTTCCTCGGGCGCATACCCACGAGCCGCGCCGTATAGAAGTGGCCGGCCTCGTGAACGAGCACGAGGAAGGCGAGACCCAGGATCGCGATCAGCGAGTTCACGCCAGCGCCATACCCCGCTCGGCGATCGTCCTAGCCTCGGCGTCGGCTTCGATCAGCTCTTCGACGTCACTGGCGGGGGCGCCGGTGCTCTGCTCCAGCGTCTCTTCGACGACGTCGGCGATGCCGAGGAACGGCAGCCGCCCCTCGAGGAACGCGGCGACTGCGATCTCGTTGGCGGCGTTGAAGGCGCAGGGATAGGTGCCGCCCAGCTCGCCCGCCTTCCGCGCGAGCCCGAGGAGGGGAAAAGCATCGGTGTCGACGGGCTCGAACTCCAGCGTCAGGCCGGAGGCGAGATCGAGCGGCGCGAGGTCCACTGAGGCCCGGTCGGGATAGGTGAGCGCGTACGAGATCGGCACGCGCATGTCGGGGTAGCCCAGGTGCGCTAGGGCTGCGCCGTCCCGGAGCCTGACCAGGGCATGCACGATCGAGGTCGGTTGGATCACGACCTCGATCCGGTCATACGGAAGCACGAAGAGGAAGTGCGCCTCGAGCACCTCGAGTCCTTTGTTGGCGAGCGTCGCGGAGTCGACCGTGATCTTCGGACCCATCTGCCAGGTTGGATGCGCGAGCGCATCGTCAGGTGTTACGTCTTCGAGAGCGGACCGGTTGCGGCCGCGGAAAGGGCCTCCCGAGGCGGTCAGCACGATCGAGTGGACGGTCTCCGCTTTCCGGCCTTCGAGGCATTGGAAGACGGCGGAGTGCTCACTGTCGACGGGCAGCAAGCGGCCTCCACCCCGCTCTCGGGCCGCTAGAGCAAGGTCGCCTGCGGCGACGAGGCTCTCCTTGTTGGCGAGGGCGAGGTCGATTCCGTGCTCTAGCGTCCAGAGCGTCGCCGTCACGCCGGCGAAGCCGACAATCGCGTTCAAAACGACGTCCGGGTTTGCCTGCTCCAGCAGTTCGACCGGATCGCCGCCGACTTGCGTCAGCGAGGCGATGCCCTCGATCGGCTGCGATCCAGACGAGGCCGCGACCAACTCGAGCCCGGGATTGGCCTCGATCACCTCCAGGGCCTGGCGTCCGATCGAGCCCGTGGCCCCGAGCACGGCGACGCGTTTCATCGAGGAAAGTCTATGGACGAGTTACGCGGCTCCGAAGGCGAGCAGGAGGTAGAAGGAGACCACTGCCGCGAAGAGCACGGCGTCGAGCCGGTCGAGCATGCCGCCGTGGCCGAGGAGGAGCCGCCCCGTGTCCTTGAGGCCGGCATCGCGCTTGAGCGCGGACTCGAACAGGTCGCCGACCGGCGCCGCGACCGCGATGGCGGCGCCGAGTGCGAGCGACTGCGGCACGTCGAGGAAGCCCTCCTCGTACAGCGCGAAGAATGGGACGAGGACAGCGGCGATCGTGCCGGCGACGAGTCCTTCCCATGTCTTGCCGGGTGACGTCCGCGGCGCCAGCTTGTGCCGGCCGAAGAGGCGTCCCGCGACGTACGCCGCCGTGTCCGAGGCGAACACCGCGAGCAGTACGGTGAACGCCGCGAGCGCTCCGTGCTCGGGAATCTCCCGGACCAGCACCATGTGCGCCAATCCGAGCCCGATCCAAGCCGGTCCCAGCACAGTGCAGGCGGTCGAGATCAAGGTGGGTCGCACGCCGGCGATCCCCTTGAACACGAACGCGAACCCGAACGTGCTCAAGAAGCCCGCAAGCGTCCATTCCGGCCCCCACGCGGCGCCGACAAGTACGGCCAAGGTGCCCGCGTAACCGGCGAGGACGACCGGGCGGAGCGTCCGTGTCATCCCGTAGAACTCGTGCAGCGCGAGCACAGCGGCCACCCCGGCGAGTCCGACCAGCCACCAGTCCCCGGCCCAGATTACGAACAGGACGACGGGTAGCAGCAGCGCGGCGACGACGACCCTGGAGACGAAAGGGCTCACCGCGCGCCGAACCGCCGCTTGCGCCCCGCGTAGGCTTGCACGGCCGCCCGGAGGTCGTCGGCGCCGAAGTCGGGCCACAACTGCTCGGTGAAGACGAGCTCTGCGTACGCGAGCTGCCAGAGGAGGAAGTTCGAGATCCGCAGTTCCCCGGAGGTGCGGATGAGCAGATCCGGTTCCGGCAGCTCCGGCGCATACAGGTGTGCCCCGAGCACGTCCTCGTCGATCTCCTCCGCCGACAGGCCGGCTTCGACGAGCCGCCTGGCCGCGGCCGCCAACTCCGTCCGACCTCCGTAATCGAACGCGATCCAGAGTTCGAGCCGGTCACGCGCCGCCGTCTGCGCCTCGAGCTCCTCCATCTGGCTCCGCAAGTCCTCCGACACCCGATCGCGCCGGCCGATGAATCGCGTTCTGACACCCTGCTCGGCGAGATCGGGGAGCTCGCGCCTGATCGTCTCCCCGAAGATCTCCATCAAGGAGTCGACCTCCGCCGGTGGGCGCAGCCAGTTCTCGGTCGAGAAGGCGTAGACGACGAGCGATCGGATGTTGAGGTCGATGGCCGCCTCGACCGTCCGTCTGAGCGCCCGCGTACCCTCGCGGTGACCGGCCTCGACCGGGAGTCCTTTCGCCGCTGCCCAGCGGCTGTTGCCGTCCATGATGATCGCTACCGAGTCCGGCCCCTCGCCGAGCTCGAGCGGCGGTTCGCGGCGGCCGAGAATGCGGGCCAGCAGCCCGCGCACGCCCACGCGCCTAGACCTCGGTGATCTCGGCTTCTTTGCGCTTCAGGAGGTCGTCGATCTTGTGGACGTGGTCGTCCGTGAGCTTCTGGACTCGCTCCTCGGCGCGGTGCTCCTCGTCGGAGCTGACGTTCTGCTCCTCTTTGAGATGGTGGATGACGTCGCGCCGGACGTTGCGCACCGCGACGCGCCCCTCCTCCGCGATCTGCCGCGCCACCTTGACGAGCTCCTGCCGCCGTTCCTCGGTCAGCTGCGGAATCGGCAGGCGGATGATCTTCCCGTCGTTCGACGGGTTGAGGCCGAGATCCGATTCCTGGATCGCCCGCTCGATGTCTCTCATCGCATTGGGATCGAAAGGCTGGACGGTGAGCATCCTCGGCTCAGGGACGTTGATCGTCGCCAGCTGCTTCAACGGTGTCTTCTGGCCGTAGTAGTCGACCTGCACGCGATCGAGGAGAGCAGCCGACGCCCTGCCCGTGCGGATCGAGTTGAGCTCGCCGTGGGTGGACTCGACGGACTTGTCCATCCGACGGGTGGCGTCCTGGATCAACTCGTCGATCATGTGGTCCCTCCGGGGGTCGAGATGATCGTGCCGACGCGCTCCCCGAGCGCAACCCGCCTGATGTTGCCCTCGGCGAGCGCGAAGACGTAGATCGGGAGCCCATTGTCCATGCAGAGCGAGAGCGCCGTCGTGTCCATCACGCGCAATCCACGCTCGATCGCCTGGAGATGAGTCAACTCCGGTAGCAGTTCGGCGTCCGGGTCGTGGCGAGGATCTCCGTCGTGTACACCCTCCACGGCGTGCTTGGCCATCAGGATCGCCTCGGCACCGATCTCGAGCGCGCGCAGGGCGGCGGCGGTATCGGTCGTGAAGAACGGGTTGCCCGTGCCCGCCGCAAAGATCACGACCCGTCCCTTCTCGAGATGGCGAATCGCGCGCCGGCGGATGTAGGGCTCGGCCACTTCGGACACCTGGATCGCCGACAGAACGCGCGTGTGGAGCCCGCCGCGCTCGAGGACGTCCTGCAGCGCGAGGGCGTTCAGCACCGTGGCGAGCATCCCGGCGTAGTCCGCGGTCGCCCGGTCCATCCCTTCCGCGGCCGCGGCCATCCCGCGGTAGATGTTCCCCGCGCCGACGACGATCGCGATCTCGATCCCCTGCTCATGGAGGTCGGCGATCTCGGCCGCGATGCGCTCGACTTCGTGCAGGTCGAGGCCGTACTCCATGTCGCCCATGAGCGCTTCGCCGGACAGCTTCAGCAGGATCCGCCGGAAGGCAGGCCTGCCGGCCGGTTCAGCCCGCAAGGGCGTAGCGCTCGTACTCGAGGACTTCGAGCTCATGCTCCTCGAGCGCCTTGGCAACCGTCTTGCCGGTGTCGTGGATCCACTCCTGGTCGGGCAGCACGGCCTGGCCGAAGAAGCGCTTCGAAAGCATCCCCTCGACGATCTTCTCGCGATGCTCCTCGGGACGGGACTGCACCTCGGGGAGCTTCTCGAAGATCTCGGTCTCGGTCGCCAGGTCCTCCTCGGAGATCTCGCCGCGGTGTCCATACAGCGGCGCGGCGAAGGCGATGTGCATCGCAAGTAGCCGAGCGACCTCGGCCGGCCCCTTCGCTCTGACGAGGACGCCGATCTTGTTCGCCGGGGGATGGACATAGGCGGCGAGCGTCTCGTCATCGCTCTCCTTCTCGAAGCGCGTAGCACCCCGAACGGCGACGTTCTCGCCGATCTTGCCGACGAGCGCCTGCCGCTCATCCTCGAGCTGCTCGACGGCGCCCGGGCCGTCCCGCTCGACCTTCTCGAGTACCTTTTGGGCAAGGGCGAGGAACTCTTCGTTCTTCGAAACGGGCTCGGTCTCGCAGCCGACGGCGACGAGCGTGCCCACCTTCTCGTCGATCCGCGCCAGAACAATGCCCTCCGTTGTCTCGCGGCCCGCGCGCTTGCCTGCCTGCGCCATTCCGCGCTCGCGCAGGAGCTTCTTCGCGGCGTCGACATCGCCTTCCGTTTCCTGCAGCGCCCGCTTGGAGTCCATCATTCCCGCGCCGGTCTCGTCGCGGAGCTGCTTGACGAGGGTTGCCGGGATCTCAGCCATCGGTGCGCTCCTCCACGGCCTCGGTCTCGGCCGCGCTCTCCGCCTGTCCCATCGGCTCGTGCTCGACCGGCGTCTCGTCCGCCGCGGGTTCCGGCTCGGGCTCGGGCTCGGGCTCCGGCGTCTCTTCGGGCTGGCCGTTCGTGGTCGCAGCGGCCTCGAACTCTTCCGGGCGCACCTGGGCCTTGCCGGCGTCGATCGCCCCGGCGATCGCGCGGATGACGAGGCTGCACGAGCGAATCGCATCGTCGTTTCCGGGGATCACGTAGTCCGCCTCGTCCGGATCGCAGTTCGTGTCGACGAGACCGATGATGGGCAAGCCAAGACGGCGCGCCTCGCGCACCGCGATCTGCTCCTTGCGTAGATCGACGACGAAGAGGGCGTCCGGCTGGCGCTTCAGGTCCGCGACGCCGCCGAGATTCGCCTCGAGCTTCTCCAGTTCGCTGAGCATCGTCAGGCGCTCCTTGGCGGGAAGCAGCTCGAGCTGGCCCTCCTCCTTGAGGCGGCGCAGTTCGTGCATACGCTCGATTCGAGCGGACATCGTCCGCCAGTTCGTGAGCAGCCCGCCCAGCCAGCGGTGGTTCACGTACGGCATCCCGACGCGTTCGGCCTCTTCGGCGATCGCATCCATGGCCTGCTTCTTGGTACCCACGAACAGCATCGTTCCCCCTCGGCTCGCCAGGTCGCGCGCGAAGTCGTAGGCACGGTCGAGCAGCTCGGCGGTCTGCTGGAGGTCGATGATGTAGATCCCGCCGCGCTCGGTGAAGATGAAGCGGCGCATCTTCGGATTCCAACGTCGGGTCTGATGGCCGAAGTGGACGCCGGCCTCCAGCAGGTCTCGCATCGAGACGACTGGCATATCGGGTTTCCCCCTCTGGTTTGTTGGCTTTACAGCCGGCGGGACGGACGTGGAACCCGCTCAGGACGGGCACCGCCACTCCGCTTGTCCGCCGGGTCGTGGTTCCGGTTACAAGCCG
>DASQTZ010000006.1:0-10744 GCA_035641605.1 Gaiellaceae bacterium
GAGCAGCGCGAGCACGGGCCGGTGGAGCCGGCGAAGCTCCGCTTGTGGTCGCCGGGTGTTGATCGCGACGAGCGCGTGAAAGCGGCCGAGTTCCTGCCACGCCGCCGTGAGCACGCGTTGCAGCGCCTCGGCGGCGTCGCCACGGTCGGGCTCGGCGGCCGCCATCGCCTGTGTGACTTCGGCGATCGCGCGTCTGGTGACGGCCTCGAGCAACGACTCCCGCGTCGGGAAGTGGACGTAGATCGTCGCGCGCACGACACCGGCGCGGCGAGCGATCTCGGCCATGCTGGTCTCGGGATCGCTCGCCAACGTGTCCACCGCGGCATCCAGGATTCGAGCCACGCTGCGCTCTGCGTCTGCACGCCGACGCCGAGCGCTCCGGGGGGAGGCGTTGCGGGTTGAGTGACTTGGCGTCATTCCTAGTGGATCGGCATCGAAGCCGGCGCGAGCCGCAACTTTGGCAGGAAGCTGCTCGCCGAGGGCAAAACGACCAGCGCGATCATGCTGCCGACACCAGCCAGAACCCCCGCGGCGAGAAAGGCGTCCGCGATCCCGCTCGCGGCGATCGGACTCGACCCGCTTCCCGTTGCTGCGGTGGCGATCGAGACGAGAACCGCAACACCGAACGAGCCGCCGACCTCGTGCCCGGTCGTGTTGAGACCTGAGAGCATCCCGCTCTCTTCGTCGCGCGCGCCGGCGAGGACGGAGACGGCGACACCGACCAAGACGACACCGAGGCCGAGGCCGGCGATCAGCATCCCGGGCAACACGCTGCCCACGTAACTGCTGTCGCGATCGACGCCGGCGAGCAGCAGCATGCCGACGGCAGTGGCGGCGAACCCGCCGGCCATCGGGACACGAACGCCCAGGCGGCTCACGAGCTGGCTGCCCACGTGCGCACCCAGCCCGGCCGCGATGGCGACGGGCAGGAACGCGAGCCCTGTCTCGAGCGGACCGGTGCCGAGCACGTTCTGCAGGTACAGCGACGAGAGCAGGAACATCCCGAACAGGACGGCCGACGCGAGCAGCATGAGGATGAAGCCGCCTCCGACGGCGCGGTCGGCGAGCCGCTGGACGCGAAGCAGCGGCCGCTTCGTCCCGCGTTCCACGGCGGCGAACCCCGCCAGCCCGGCGAGTCCTGCCAGGCCGAGGCCGAGCGTCTGCGCCGACACCCAACCCGCGCTGCCCGCCTGCGAGATCGCGTACATGACCGCCGCCAGGCTGAACGTCGCGAGCCCCGCGCCGCGCAGGTCGAGACCGCGCCACCTCGGCCTCGCCGGGTCAGCAGGCACGACCTTCGTCGCGGCCACGGCCAGCGCCAGGCCGACCGGGATGTTGATGTAGAAGATCGCCCGCCAGTCGGCTACTTCGGTCAGGACGCCACCCAGGAGGACACCAATCGCGGCGCCGGCTCCTCCGACCGCTCCCCACGCCCCGAGCGCCTTCGCGCGCTCCTTGCCCTGGAACGCGGTTGTGATGATCGACAGTGCCGCGGGCGAGAGCATCGCCGCACCCAGGCCCTGACCGGCACGCGCCGCGAACAGCATGGTTGCGCTCTCGGCCAAGGCCGAGGCGAACGACGCCACCGTGAATACGGTCAGACCGGCCAGGAACAGGCGCCGGCGGCCGAACAGGTCGGCGGCGCGTCCCCCGAGCAGGAGCAGGCTGCCGAAGATTAGGGAGTAGCTCGTGATCGTCCAGCCGATGTCGCCGCCGCTGATGCTCAAGTCCTTCGCCATGTCGGGAAGGGCGACGTTCACCGCGGAGATGTCGAGGATCACCATCAACTGGGCAACCAGCAGCACCCCGAGCAACCCTCCACGGGAGGCGCTCGATGGCTGACGGGGACGGTGGGGACGGGAGCGGCGCATGGGAGTCTCCGATCTAACTTAGACATCTATGTCTGAGTTATTAAATCAGACAAAGGTGTCTGATGTCAAGCAGTTCTCTCCGGACCTGCCTCGTCGGGGCTCGTTATTTCGCGACCAGCGCACGATCGAAGAAGCCGACGCCGTTCTGGAGAGCGCTTCATCCCTTCGGCTGCCAGAGGGCGAATGTGGCACCCGCAGGCGCCGCGAGGACGCTACGCCAGCCCGCTGGGCCCTCACGAGGTGGAAGCAGCACCGAGGCCCCGAGCAGGCGCGCCCGTTCCGCGGCCTCGGCGACGTCGGGGACCTCCACGTACGGCAGCCAGAACGGGCGCTCCGTATCGTGCTCGACGACGCCCCCCTCGATCCGATCGCCGACCCGAAGCGTCAGGTACCTACCCGAGGCCGTGTGCAGGGTCTCCGCGCGCCAGCCGAACAGGCGCGTGTAGAACGAACAGGCGCGCGGGAGGTTGCCTGTGCGAAGCTCGAGGTGGACGAGCGGGTTCGGAGCGCCGCGCTTCATTGCCCTGTCCTATGGACCGGCGTCGCCCTGGCAAAGTAATCGCTGCGCGGCGATGAGTTCGCCTCGCACCGCCGGTCCGAATCCATAGAGGATGATCTCGCCGAATTCGAGCATCACTGAGGACCAGCTGCTGAACGCGGCCTGCAACGGCGACGAGGATGCCTTCCGCCGCCTCGTCGAGCCCTACCGCGCACCGCTCCACGCACACTGCTACCGCATGCTCGGCTCCGTCCACGTTGCAGAGGACGCGCTGCAAGATGCTCTCGTTCGCGCCTGGCGCGGCCTGTGCGGATTCCGCGGCCGGGGCCGGCTTCGCAACTGGCTGTATCGGATCGCGACCAACGCCTGCCTCGACGCGGTTTCGCGCCGGCCCAAACGCGTTCTCCCGATCGACTACGGCCCGCGGGTCGGCGCCGAAGGGCATCAGCTCGCGGAGCCGGTGGCCGAGTCGCTGTGGGTGGAGCCCTACCCCGACGAGATGCTGGGTCTCGAGGACGGATATGCCGGACCGGCGGCGCGCTACGAGCAGCGTGAAGCGGTGGAGCTCGCATTCATCGCCGCGGTCCAGCACCTGCCGGCGCGACAGCGCGCCGTGCTCATCCTCCGTGAAGTCTTGGGGTTCTCGGCGAAAGAAGTTGCCGAGTCGCTCGAGACGACCGTCGCCTCCGTGAACAGCGCGCTGCAGCGCGCCCGCAAGGCGCTCGACGAGCGGCTGCCGCAAGAGAGCCAGCAGGCAACGATGCTCTCGCTCGGGGACAGGCGCGTCCGCGAGATCGTGCAGCGATTCATCGACGCGTTCGAGGGCGGCGACGTCGAGGGGATCGTCGCGATGCTGGCCGAAGACGCCACGTTCGCCATGCCCCCATACGAAGAGTGGTATCTCGGCCGTGAGGACATCGCCGACTCGTGGCTCATGCCAGGCGGGCCGCCGCCGCGCCTGCGCTACGTCCCGACCCGCGCGAACGGACAGCTGGCGCTAGGTGCATACGGGCTCGACCCGAAACGGAACCTCTTTCTCCCCATCGCGCTCGACGTGCTCACCTTGCGGGGCGGACAGATCGCCGCTGTCACGGCATTTCGAACCCCAGCGATATTCCGGCGCTTCGGTCTGCCGGACGAGCTTGCCGCGGAACCCGCGACCTCCGCGCGCGGCAGCGATGACTCTCGTCGCTTCGCCGGTGTTCGTTCGAGACTGTGACCATCCCGGTGGCGTACGGGCCGCTGGACGCAACCTTCACGGGCTCCTGGCGCGAAGACGGCACGTTCTCGGGTGGCTGGCGCCCCAACCCCCGCGCCGACGAGACCGTGAACGTGCCCTACAACATCGGCGGCCGCCGTCTCGAGCAGTGAGACCAGTGCCCGTAGGTCACTTCATCTCTTGAAGCTACTATTGCTCGTGTAGCTACGACAGAAAGGTGATGAAGGTTGAGCACGCTGCTGCTTGTCCCGCTTGACGACATCGTCGTCTTCCCGAACATGAACGTCACGATCTCGGCCGACGTGGGCGATGAGGAGCGCGTGCTGCTCGTGCCGCGCCACGAGGGCGAGTACGTAAAGGTCGGCACGGTCGCAGAGGTCGCCGAGCATGTGCGCCTGCCTGGCGGCGTCGGAGCCGTCAACCTCGTCGGCTTGCACCGTGGAACCGCCGGCGCCGCGCACACCGACGCCCAAGGAAGGCTCCGGGTCGAGGTGCAGGAGCAGCCCGACGTAGAGCCGCCGGGCGTGAAGACCCGTGAGCTCGAGCGCGAGTACCGCGCCGTGGTCGAGGAGATCCTCGAGCTGCGCGGTGACGACGGGCGGATCTCGGCGTTCGTGCGCTCGATTCACGAGGTCGGGACGCTCGCAGACACTGCGGCGTACGCGCCGGAGACCACTTTCGAGCAGCGGATCGAGCTGCTCGAGGCCGTTGACGTGGTCGAGCGGCTCGAGCTCGCCCTCCGGCTTCAGCGCGAGCGCCTGGCCGAGCTGCAGATCCGTCAGCGCATCCGTGAGGACGTCGAGGACGGCGCCCAGCGCCAGCAGCGCGAGTACATCCTGCGCCGTCAGCTGGAGTCGATCCGCAAGGAGCTGGGCGAGGACGACGCCACAGTCTCGGAGGACTATCGCCTCAAGATCGCCGAGACAGATCTGCCGGACGAGGTTCGTGAGCAGGCCGAGCGTGAGGTCGGCCGGCTGGAGCGAATGGGCGACCAGAGCGGAGAGTCCTCGATGATCCGCACCTACCTGGACTGGCTGCTCGCCGTGCCCTGGGAGACGCGCTCCGACGAGCGGCTCGACCCGGTTCACGCGCGTGAGGTCCTGGACAGCGACCACGCCGGTCTCGATGACGTCAAGGAGCGGATCGTCGAGTACCTGGCCGTGCGCAAGCTGCGGCAGGAGCGGGGTATCGCCGAGGACAACCGCTCCGGTGCGATCCTGACGCTGATCGGGCCGCCCGGGACCGGCAAGACCTCGGTCGGCGAGTCGATCGCCCGAGCGCTCAATCGCGAGTTCGTGCGCATGTCGCTCGGCGGTGTACGGGACGAAGCCGAGATCCGCGGCCACCGTCGCACCTACATCGGCGCGCTGCCGGGCCGGCTCGTGCGCGCGCTGCGAGACGCCGGGACGATGAACCCGGTGATCCTGTTGGACGAGGTCGACAAGGTCGGCGCCGACTGGCGCGGCGATCCGTCTGCCGCGCTGCTCGAGGTGCTCGACCCGGCCCAGAACCATTCGTTCCGCGACCACTATCTCGACGTCGAGCTCGATCTCTCGGAGGTCGTCTTCATCGCCACGGCGAACATGGCGGAGACGATCCCGGGCCCCCTGCTCGACCGCATGGAGGTGATCCGCTTCGACGGTTACACGGTCGACGAGAAGGTCGCGATCGCCCGCGGCTATCTGTGGCCGCGCCAACTCGAGCGGGCAGGCCTACGCGAGGACGAGGTGTCGATCGACGACATCACGCTCGAGCTGATCGTCAGCCAGTACACACGCGAGGCCGGCGTCCGCCAGCTCGAGCGCGAGCTCGGCAAGATGCTGCGGAAAACCGCTACAACCGTGGCGTCCGGCACCGCCGAGCCACCGATCTCGATCGGCGAGCCGGCTGTCCGCGACGCGCTCGGGCGACAGCGCTTCTTCCAGGAGTCGGCTGAGCGCACGGCGGTGCCCGGAGTCGCCACCGGCCTGGCGGTCACCGGGACCGGCGGCGACGTGCTGTTCGTCGAGGCAACCAAGATGCCGGGCAAGGACGACGGGCTGGTCCTGACCGGCCAGCTTGGCGACGTGATGAAGGAGTCTGCGCGGATCGCCCTCTCGTACGTGCGCTCGCACGCGGAGGACCTCGGCCTCGACGAGCACGACTTCGAAGACGCCAGCTTTCACGTGCACGTCCCCGCCGGTGCGATCCCGAAGGACGGCCCCAGCGCCGGGATCACGATGACGACCGCGCTCGCCTCCCTGCTCACGGGCCGGCCGGTGAAGCACACAGTCGGCATGACCGGCGAGGTCACGTTGCAGGGTCGAGTGCTCCCGATCGGCGGGCTGAAGCAGAAGGCGCTCGCGGCGCACGCTGCCGGCCTGACCGACGTGATCATCCCGGAGCGGAACCGCGCCGACCTCGACGACGTCCCCGAGGACGTCCGCAACGAGATGAGCTTCCACCCGGTGATGAGCCTGGGCGAAGTGCTCGAGCTGTCGCTGGAGCCGCACGCGGCGCATGCGCTGTCGTAGCTGCGCGCCCCTTCCCGAGGAGGTCCGCCGGGCGGCGGACCTCCTCGAGCGGCGCTGGACGGTTTCGATCCTCTATGTCTCGCACGAGGGCGCCGTCCGCTTCAATGAGTTCCTGCAGGCGCTCGGCAAGATCCCGCCGGCGACGCTGGCTCAGCGGCTGACCGACCTCGAGGAGGCGGGCGTGCTCGAGCGGACGGTGATCGACGCCCGTCCGCCGCTCGTCGAGTACCGCCTGACTGAGCGCGGGCGCCAGCTGCGATCGCTCGTCAACGCACTCGCACGCTTCGCCGAGACGGGTTAGTGCAGGGACGACGCCTGATCCCGCGCATAGCGCGGCTGTTCCGGGCGTACCGGTGGCAGGTCGCCGTCGTGCTGGCGATGATCCTCGTCACGGCCGGGCTGGGTGTCGCGCCGTCCCTGCTGACGAAGGTCGTGTTCGATCAAGCGCTGTTCCCGGCGAGCGGTGACCGTGACCTGCAGCTCCTCTACGTCCTTGTCGGCGCGATGGTCGCGATCCCGATCGTCGCCGCGGTGATCTCGGTCGCGCAGACCTACCTGACCACCGTCGTCGGACAACGCGTGATGCAGGACCTGCGCAACCGCCTGTACGAGCACCTGCAGTCGATGTCGCTGCGCTTCTTCACCGGCGCACGCACCGGCGAGCTGCAGTCGCGGCTGCAAAACGACGTCGGCGGCGTCCAGAACGTGGTCACGAACACGGCCTCGTCCGTGCTCTCAAACGTCGTCATCGTGCTCAGTACGGTCGTCGCAATGGTCGTGCTCTCGTGGCAGCTGACGCTCCTCTCCCTGGCCGTCGTGCCGATATTCGTCTACCTGACGTGGCGCGTCGGCCGCGTGCGGCGCCGGATCTCCGGCGAGACGCAGGAGTCGCTCGCCGAGTTGTCGACGCTGACCCAAGAGACACTGTCGGTCTCCGGGATCCTGCTCGCCAAGGTATTCGACCGTCGCCGCGACGCGGTCGAGCGCTACCGCGCCGAGAACCGACGGCTTGCCGGGCTGCAGGTACGGCAGCAGATGGTGGGCCGCGGCTTCTTCGCACTCGTGCAGTCGTTCTTCGCGATCACGCCGGCACTGATCTACCTCGTCGCCGGTTCGTCGGATCTGAGCGCCGGCACGATCGTCGCCTTCACGACCCTGCAGACCCGGCTGCTCTTCCCGATCGGGAGCATGCTCCAGACGTCGGTCGAAGTGCAGTCCTCGCTTGCCCTCTTCGAGCGGATCTTCCAGTACCTCGACCTCCCAAACGAGATCGTCGACGCCCCCGGCGCCAAAGCGCTGCCGCTCGACCGGGTCCGGGGGGAGGTAGCCCTTCGGAATGTCTGGTTCAACTACGAGGAGGATCTCGACACGGACGGCGACAGGCCCTGGACGCTCGAGGATGTCTCGCTCGAGGTCGAGCCGGGCCAGCTCGCCGCGCTCGTGGGCCCCAGCGGCGCGGGCAAGACGACGATCTCCTATCTGATCCCGAGGCTGTACGACGTGAAACGCGGCACCGTCGAGCTGGACGGCCACGACGTCCGCGATCTGGAGCTCTCCTCTCTCGCCGAGGCGATCGGAATGGTTACGCAGGAGACTTACCTCTTCCACGCGACCGTCCGGGACAACTTGCTCTACGCGAAGCCGGAGGCGTCCGACGCCGAGCTGCACGCCGCCGCGCGCGCGGCGGCAATCCACGACCGGATCATGGAACTCTCGGACGCCTATGACACGGTTGTCGGCGAACGCGGCTATCGGATGTCGGGCGGTGAGAAGCAGCGGCTCGCGATCGCGCGGGTGCTGCTGAAGGACCCTCGGGTGCTGATCCTGGACGAGGCCACGTCGGCGCTGGACACAACCAGCGAGCGGCTCGTCCAGCACGCGCTGGAGCCGCTGATGCAGAGTCGCACGACCATCGCGATCGCGCACAGGCTCTCGACGATCCTCTCAGCCGACGCGATCTTCGTGCTCGAGCGCGGCCGGATCGTCGAGCGAGGGACCCACCAACAGCTCGTTGCCGCGGACGGCCTTTACGCCCGGCTCTACCGCCAGCAGTTCCAGAGCGGGCTCGTCGAAGCACGCTGCGAGGACGGTGTCGTCCTAGCAAGCGGCGACGTCCTCGCAACCGCCACCGGGTAGCGAAGGCTCCTCCGCCCGTACGCGCAGTGTGCGCGGGTGGAAGCGGAGCTCACCGCTCCCGCAAGGGACGAGCCCGGTCTAATCCACGAACGGCGCGTTGAACACTGGTGCCTCCCCGTACGGCTCGCCCGTCATGAGCAGACGCACCGCGTGCGGCACAGCTGCGAGCGGCGTGGCACGTGACCCCGGATGCCCACTCTGGACCTTGGTCCAGCTCTTCCCCACCTTCGGAGCGTTAAGGCTCAGTCGCCCGTGCCTACGGTCGGAATGACGCATCAAGCGGCACGCCGCATCGCGCGGCGCGCCTCCGACAAGGGGGGACGAAGATCGTGGGTAAGAACGCGCAGGCGCGCAAGCGCCGACTGGTCACATTTCTGCTCATCGCGACCGCGATGGTCGCGGGCATCGCGCTCACGCCGATGGCAGCGAGAGCGGTCCACACCGAAGGCCTCTTCGAGCTGGACGGCAACATTGCCGAAAGCCCGCTCGCGGGTGGACAGGACTGGTCGGCCTTCCAGGGCCCCGTGGCACCTGGAGACACTCCTCCGATCTCGACCGCGTTCATCTCGGACGGCTTCAACGGCGTCAACGACACGATCTATTTCGGCGGCGGCTCGCAGAACAACAACGACATCTCCGACTGGAAGTGGTCCTGCGGCAGCGTCTCGACGAAGAGCGACATCGAGCACGCGTTCGCGTCCGCCTACATCAAGAACAGCGAGCTCTTCCTCTACTTCGGCGCCGATCGCTACGACCCGACCGGAGGCACGACGAACGTCGGTTTCTGGTTCCTCCAAAGCGGCGGCGCGCTCGAGGGCGGCAGCGGCTGCCCCGATGCCGACCCGGCGACGAATAACTTCTCCGGCCAGCACGTCGACGGCGACCTCTTCGTCTTCGCCGAGTTCACCGGCGGCGGCGGCGACTCCGCCGTGAGCATCTACGAGTGGCGCGACGGCGGTCTCGAGCTGCTCGCCGCGAAGAGCTCGGGGTCGTTCTGCAGCGCTGACGACAGCATCTGCGCCCAGACGAACAGCGAGACGATCGACTCGACCTGGCCCTATAGCGACAACCAGGGCTCGAGCGCCGACGGAGACATCCTCGAGGGCGGCTTCGTCGAGGGCGGCATCAATCTCAGCTCGATCTACAGCGGCCTCGGCAAGAAGCTCCCGTGCGTCAACCGGTTCCTCGCTCAGACCGGCAGCTCGCATCCCGACACGGGCGTGCTCGAGGACTTCGCAGGCGGCTCGTTCAACGTTTGCTCGAAGCTGATAGTCGACAAGGTCACCCCGAGCGGCGATCAAACGAGCTTCCCGTTCAGCGTGAGCGGTCCGGGCGGCTACGCCGACTCCTTCCAGCTCGCCGATGCTGACTCGCCGCACGACAGCGGCCAGATCAAGTCCGGTTCGTACCAGGTGACCGAAACGCCCGGCGACGCGGCCGTCTGGAATGCGCCGTCGGTGGCCTGCGAGGACCAGGGCTCGAACGACGTGAGCTACGGCGCGAACGGCGCGGTCGACATCGCACCGGGCGCGACAGTGACCTGCGCGTTCACGAACACGAAGAAGCCACAGCTGACCGTGGTCAAGAAGATCGTCGGAGGGAACGGCACGACAGACGCCTTCGACGTGAAGGTTGACGGGGCCACGAAGATCGACGACGCGACGAGCACTGCGCCTGCGGGGACGAGCTCGGGGGCGTTCACGGTCTCGGCCGGCACGCACTCGGTCACCGAGACGCTCGGCGACGGCTCCACGGCTGTTGATCCCTCCGACTGGATCGTGAGCTTCGGCGGCGACTGTGACGCCGGCGGCCAGGTGAGCGTCCAGGACGACGAGTCGAAGACCTGCATAATCACAAACTCGAAGCTGCCCAAGCTCGAGGTCGTCAAGCAGATCGAAGGCGGCGACGGGTCCAGCTTCGACATCTCCGTCGACACGACGAAAGTTCTCGACGACGCCGGCGACGGCGCCAGCGATGAGCGCACGTATGCGCCCGGCAGCTACACCGTCAGCGAGACCTTCGGTGACGGCGGCGCGATCGGCTCCGACTGGACGGTCGTCTACAGTGGCGACTGCGACCAAAGCGGCAGCGTCACGCTCGCCTACGGCGACGCGAAGACCTGCACGATCACGAACAAGCGCAAGCCGAAGCTGACCGTGGTCAAGGTGATCGCGGGTGGAAACGGCGCTGCCTTCGACCTGAAGGTCAACGGCTCGACCGTGCTCGACGACGTCGGCGGGGCCGGCGGCCAGGTCACGAACACCTATGCCGTCGACACCAGCTACGCGGTCGCAGAGACGATGGCGAACGGTGACGCCGTCGACCCGGCCGTCTGGGAGACGAGCACGAGCGGCGACTGCGCCGGCACGCTCGCCGCCGGCGACGACAAGACCTGCACGATCACGAACAAGCGCAAACCGCGCCTGACGGTGATCAAGCAGATCATCGGCGGCGACGGCTCCAGCTTCGACATCTCCGTCGGTGCGACGAAGGTGCTCGACGACGC
>DASQTZ010000007.1:0-8869 GCA_035641605.1 Gaiellaceae bacterium
GGAGCGACGTCGAAGCTGAACATCATCCCGCTCTCGTGGTGCTCGGCGATGTGGCAGTGCGCCATCCAACGTCCGGGATTCGTGACGTCGAGCAGGATGTCGACGGTCTCACCGGTCCGCACCAGCACGGTGTCCTTCCAGACTAGGTTCTCTTCGGGCACGCCGTCGCGCGCCAACACGACGAAGCGGCCCGCGCCGTGGATGTGGAATGGGTGGTGCATCGGGTGGTCGGAATCCATCTCGTTGACCAGCCGCAACTTGACCTGATCGCCGACGCGGAATTGCCAGTCGATGGCGTGGTTGATGGCCCCAGTCGCGCGGTCGATGAAGTTCCAGCGTGTGTTCGCCGGAGTCGTGACCCGGTTCACGTCGACCATGTCGTCCTCCCACTCGATTCCGCGGGCCTCCCGATCCTGCTCTTGACCGTGCTGCGAGTGGTGCTCTCGTCCGTGCTGCGCGTGCTCGTGCGCGGCGTCGGGCCCCTGTGCGTGTTGCCCATGCCCGCTCTGCCCATGGCCGTGCAGCGATGCCGCGTCGCCGTGAGCTGACTTGTGCGCGTCCTCCTGCTCGTGGCCGTGGTGCGAGCCGTGCGCTCCAGCTTCCGCGACAAGCTCCGCCGGTAGCAACTTCATGCCGCACTTCGGACAGTGATCGGGCTTTTCGCTCACTACGTCCGGATGCATCGGGCAGACGTAGCTGCTCACTGCGGCCGTGGGCAGCAGTTTCATCCCACACTTCGGGCAGCGGTCGGGCTCGTTGCTGACGACCTCGGGGTGCATCGGGCAGGCGTAGACGACCGGCCCCTCAGGGATGCCCATATCCATCTCGGCCACGAGCGCGAGCGTCTTGTCCGGCGGCGCGTCGAGCTTCGGCGCAAGTCGCTCGCGCTCCGCAAGCCACTCCGAATTCTCGCGCCGCACATCAAACTGCTCGGCGAGTGAGGGCGCGGCCGGCTCCTCATTGACGTCGATCGTCGCCAGCGAGTAGGTTCGGTCCGGGGTTCGGTGCTCGAGCGTCAATTGCCCCGGCTGCTCGAACAGCACGTCGAACACGACGCGCTCGGACGGGGCGAGCACGACCGACTCGACGAACTCCTCGCGCTCGCATCGGCCGCTGTCGCCGCCTACACGCTTGATCCGCGCACCGGGCAACGCGACGTTGAAGACCCGGGTATTCGCGGTGTTGGTTAGGTAGAAGCGAACGACCTCGCCACGCTGAGCGGTCAGCGAAAGGTCGGTCTCGCCGCCGATGAGCAGCACGTTGCCGAAGCGCCCCATCGCCGCGTACGTCGGCTCGGAGCGACTGAATGGGGCGATCCTTCCGTCCTCGATCAGGACGTCATCGAGGGTCAGCAGGACCTCGCGGTGGACCGGAGCCCAGTAGTCCGGATCGGCCGGGATGACCAGGATGTTCCCGTACAGACCCATCTCCTGGCCGTAGTCCTCGCGGATGTGCGGGTGGTACCAGTAGACGCCGGGGTCAGGGAACCGGACGCGGTAGGAGAACGTTCCCCCGACGGGGATCGGCGCCTGCGTCTCGTGCGTGCCGTCGTAGGCGTTCTCGAGGCGCAGCCCGTGCCAGTGGACAGTCGCCTCCAGGTCGCCGTCGTTGCGGACGTTGACGAGGAGCTCTGACCCTTCGCGGACGCGCAGAGTCGGACCGGGAATCGACCCGTTGTACGTGAGCATGCGCACGGTCGCGTCGCCGAGTGCCTTGGCAACGGGTGCGATCCGCAGCTCGAACTCGTCGCCGTTGGATAGCTCGACGACTTCGGGGCCGTGCGCCTCGGCGAGGTCGGTGGTCTCCGTCGGAAACTGCTCGCTGATCTCGGCGACGGTGTCGTGACTGTGCTTCTGCATCGGTCAGGCTCCTTCTGTTACGGGCGTCGCCGACGGCGCGTTGACGGCCCCGCCCTCGATGGCCTCACCTTCGACACTCATCTGAGCTTCGGCGAAGGCAGTGATCTCAGCGGCGATGAACTCGGCGTCCTCCCCGACCCAGCCCAGGAGCGCCGAGCCTCGCGTGTGCTGCCACGAGAGGCCGAGGAAGTAGAGACCGGGCACGTCGGTCACGCCGCGACGGTGGCGGAGACGGCCGTCTGGCCCCTGCACTGGTAGTTCGATCCAGGCGTGGTCGGGCCGGAATCCGGTGGCCCAGATAACGGCGTCGACATTGAGCTCGCTCCCGTCTTCGAAGCTGAGCGCGCGCCCCGAGGCCCCGACGGCGCGCGGCTTCAGGTCCACGCCATAGCGGCGCCTGAGCTCGCGCGGGCTGGAGCCGATGAGCATGTCCCGGTGGCTCAGCCGGCGTCCGAGCCGTGAGTCGACCGTCTTCTTGAGCAGGCCGAGCTTCGTCAGCCACCAGAAGAGGTCGCGGCCGAGCATCTTCTGAGGCAACGGTGTCTGCTGCGCGCCGATGGCGAGATGCACCTCGTGCGTCCGCGAGAGTTCCTTCGCGATCTGGAAGCCCGTGTTACCGCCGCCGACGACGACGACCCTCCCGTCTGGGAGGTCGCTTGGCCTGCGGTAACCGGTGCTGTGCGTCTGGAATACCTCGGACCTGAGTTCTGCGGCCAGCGCCGGTATGAGCGGCACCTGGAACGGGCCGGTGGCGACGACGACCTGGTCCGCCTCGATCTGCCGACCGTCGAGCTCGACCACAAACCTGGCGTCCTTCGCGGTGAGCGAGCGCACCGCGCTCTTGGGCTCGATCGGCAGCTCGAAGGTCGCCGCGTACTCCTCCAGGTAGGCGATCACTTCATCGCGCGTTGGGTGGCCGTCCGGATCGCCGGGGAACGCGAGCCCCGGCAGGCTGTCGTATCGACGGGACGTGAACAGCGTCAGCGAGTCCCAGCGGCTTCGCCAAGCGGAACCGATCGAATCGGCACCGTCGAGGATCACGAATCGCCGGCCCGCACGTGCGAGGAAGTAGCCGATCGCCAGACCGGCCTGGCCGGCGCCGATCACAATCACGTCGAAGCGCTGGCGTGAGTGTTCGCCCGAACCGTTCGTTTCGTTCGCGTGCTTCGCGCTCCGCCGACCGGCGGAGGCATCAGAATTCCACGAGCTCACTGGCCTTCACCCCTTAAATCCCTCGAAAACGTGATCTCCAAGACCGGAGACACGAATATAGTATTTTGATACATGAAGTCAAGTTCCAGAAAGCGCGATCACCTCTGGCGATTCGTTACCAACCACGCCCACGTGCTCGAATGCATCGCCGCCGATCCGAATGCGCGGCTCAGAGACATCGCCGAAACCGTCGGGATCACCGAGCGAACGGCGGCTCAGATCGTCAACGATCTTGAGCGGGCGGGCTACGTAACGAAGACTCGCGACGGGCGCCGCAACCAGTACCAAGTGCACGACGCGCTTCCGCTGCGTCATCCTCGGCACCGCCACCACACCGTCCGCGAGCTGATCCGGTTCCTCGAAACGACACCGGAGACCAAAGGCGGCCTCTCCTAGCCACAGCGTCCGCGTAGCGCCCCCGAGCTCGAGCTTCGCTTGACTGACAAGGCGCGGCCCAACAGCGGGACCGCGGCTTCCGGCTCGGGCCCAGGCGCCTTCCCACGCGACGGTCGTCGATAGCTCGTGGCGAGAACTGTATGGAGTTTCGGCGAAGAAGACCGTGCGGCCGCCGGCTCGCCGGATCAGCGTCTTCGCGGCGTAATCGAGTTAGAGGGGCGTTCTGAGCGCCCGGAGCTTTGCCTTCAGCTCCGGCGTCATCGGCTCAGCCGCTGCCAGGCGCACGAACTGCCGGAACTCCGCTTCGAAGCGATAGCGCTTCCGGCAGTAGGAGCAGCCCTTGAGGTGCAGCTCGGCCTCGATCCGCTCCTCCTCGGTCAGAACACGGTCGAGGTAGGGCTGCATCATCTGCTCGCACTTCTCGCACGGATCGAATGCGAAGCCGCTCATCCTCCGCCATCCTCCGCCGCCGACTCCGCCAGCGACCGTTTCAGGATACGCCGACCACGATGCAGACGTGACATGACGGTGCCGATTGGGATGTCGAGAATTTGGGCTGCGTCGCTGTAGGTGAAGTCCGCCAAGTCGACCAGCAGCACCACGTCGCGGAAGTCGTGCGGGAGATCCGCTAGGGCCAACACGGCGTCATTCTGAGAGAGGCGCTCGACGACGCGCCGCTCGTCGACGTTCTGGTCGGCGGTCGACTCCTCGAGCTTGTTGTAGAGGAAGTAGTCGTTCTCCTCCAGCGGCTGCATGTCCGGCGAGCGCTGGATCCGGCGCCCGCGGTCGATGTTCAGGTTTGTGAGGATCCGGAAGAGCCAGGCGCGGAGGTTCGTGCCGGGCTCGAACGAGCGCCACGCTCGGAACGCCCGCGCATAGGTCTCTTGCACGAGATCCTCGGCCTCCTCCCGTGAGCCGGCCAGTCGTCTCGCCACCTGGTAGACCTGATCGGACAGCTGAAGAGCCTCCTCTTCGAAGCGAACGCGGTCACGTGCATCGGTTGCCAGCTGCCGCGGGGAGCTCTCGGGCGAGGTCTCGCTCATGGGGCTCGACCGTAGCAGCCTTACGGAACGGGAAACGACCTGCTAGGCCGAACTATTCCGAGGGCTGCTCGCGCCGCCGGAAGCCGGCGCCGTCGAGAGCGGCAACCAGCCGCTCACGAGAGGTCTGCTCGTCGTCCCAGTGCAGGGTCACCTGACCCATCAAATTTGCCGACGCGAACTCGAGGCCCTCTTGGCCGCGCAGCGCCGCCGCGAGCCGGTTGACGCAGCGCTCGCAGCGGATTCCGGTGACGTCGAACGTCTCGTTTACGACGGCCATGTGCGCGCCACGATATCTGCGCACACCGCGCGAAGATCGCCTGCTGCGAGCTGCCGCGCCGCTTCCGGCGCGTCCGAGTCGAGACCGGCCGCGTTGACGGGCAACTCGCCGACGAGTTCCTGCACGGAGACGCTCCGTACGTCGTGGATCAACTTCGCCTCGGGCCCGAAGCGGGCCGCGGCCCAGCGGTTCTGCTGATAGATGCCGCGCTCGGCCGGCTCGGATGCGGGGTGTTCGAGCGCCCACCCGCAAAGGTCCCGGAGCAGCGCGATGAACGCCGCCGTGATCGCAAGCGCCGTCGGCTGGTCGGGCATGCGGATCTCCAGCGTCCCGAAGCGCGGGTGCGGCCGGACGTCCCACCAGAACTGCGTGTAGTCGGCGGCAAGCCCGGTCGCGATGAACCGCTCCACCCAGCTCTCCCACTCTGCGTACGAGCCGAACACCGGCGGCGCGCCGCTGCGCGGGAGCTGCGCGAGGACCTCCGCTCGGTTGGAGGCCAGGCCGGTCGCCTTCCCGGCCAGATAGGGCGAGTTCACCGACAGCGCCAAGACAAGGGGCATCCACGGCAGGATCGTCTCGAGCGTCGCCATACACTCGTCCGGGCCCGGCATCCCGATGTGGACGTGGAGCCCGCTCACTCCCTGCCGCCTCGCGGTGATCCCGGCGTAGCCCACGAACTGCTGGTAGCGCTTCTCGTCGACGACCTCCAGCTCCTCCGGCTCGGCGAACGGATGCGAGCCCGCGGCCGCGAGCCGGAGACCCCGGCGCTCGAGCAGGTCAGCGGCGGTGGCGCGCAGCCCGGCGAGCGCCTCGACCGCTTCCTCGACCGAGCTGCAGATATCGGTGTTCAGCTCGACGATCGACGCGTGCAGCTCGGTCTTCAGCCGCCCGGGAAGCTCCGTGCCTTCAACGTCCGCGAGGAGCTGCCTCACCGCGGGGACGGGCGCCATCGTCTCGCCGTCGAGGAGCATCACCTCCTCCTCGACGCCGACCGAGAGCGGCGGACTCTCGCCGAAGTGCTGCTCGATCGGCATCGGAAGAACCGTAACGAGGCGCGGGCCGCGGCAGACAGGACCACGCATGGAGGACGTGTCGTTCACCGGCATCTTCGTGGTTGCGGCCGTCGCCTTCTCGGCTCCGCTCCTGCTGGGGCTTGCGCCGGCGGTTCGGATCCCGGCCGTCGTGCTCGAGCTGGTGGGCGGAATCGTCGTCGGCCCGTCCGTGCTCGGCTGGGTCGAGCCGGACGCCGCGCTGGAGGTGCTCTCGCTGCTCGGGCTCGCCTTCCTGCTGCTCGTCGCCGGCCTCGAGATCGACTTCGATCGGCTGCGTGGCCGGCTGCTCGGCCTCACGAGCACCGCCTTCGCGCTCTCCCTCGCTCTCGCGCTCGGGGCCGGCTTGATGCTCGACGTCGGCGGCCTCGTCCGCTCGCCGCTTCTCGTCGCGATCATGCTGGCCGCGACCTCACTCGGGATCGTCGTCCCGGTGCTGAAGGACAGCGGGCGCTCGAGCTCGCCCGTCGGCCTGCTCGTCATCACCGGCGCGTCGATCGCGGATCTCGCCTCGATCGTCCTGCTCTCGCTCTTCTTCTCCGGTGAATCGAGCGACCTCGGCGCACAGCTCATCCTCGTGGGCGCGTTCGGCCTTTTCGTGGTTGTCCTGGCGCTCACTCTGATCGGAATCGAGCACTGGATGCGGCTCGGGGAGACGCTGGTCCGCCTGCAGGACACCACGGCCCAGATCCGCGTCCGCGGCGTCTTCGTGCTGCTCGCCCTGTTTGTAGCGTTCGCCGAGGGCTTCGGGCTCGAGGCGATTCTCGGCGCGTTCGCGGCCGGCGCCGTCATCAATCTTGTCGACCGCGACCGAGCAATGACCCATCCGCAGTTCCGGCAGAAGCTCGAGGGAGCCAGCTTCGGCATCTTCGTGCCGTTCTTCTTCGTGACCAGCGGCGTCAAGTTCGATCTCGACGCCCTGCTCGCCGGTGGATCGTCCCTGGCGAAGGTGCCGATCTTCCTCGCCGCGCTCCTCCTCGTGCGCGGCGTTCCGGCGCTGCTCTACCGTCGACTGATCGGTCTGCGCGAGAGTGTCGCGGCGGGGCTGCTCCAGGCGACGTCGCTCGGCTCGTTCGTCGTCGCCGGGCAGATCGGGATGGAGCTCGGACTGCTCAGCGCCGCGACCGGCGCCGCCCTGATTGCCGCAGGCCTCGCCTCGGTGCTGCTGTTTCCGTCCGCCGCGCTGGTGCTGCTCAGCGGCGCTTCCAGGAGCGAAACGTCTCGATGAGCTCCTGCTCCGCCTCCGGCGGAATCGCATCCGCTGTGAGCCGGCCGGCAAGACGAATCGTCGTCCGCATCTGTTCGACGTAGACCTGACAGGGGCCGCAGCCCGATAGATGCTGCTCGAAGCGAGCGTGCTCCTCGGCCGACAGGGCTCCCTCGAGATAGGCGGTCACGAGCTCGACAAGTTCTTGGCAGCTGAGTGCTTCTACGGTCGATTCACTCATCGAAATACCTTTCCAGGGCGCCGCGAACCTTCGAACGTGCTCGATGAAGCAGTACTCGTTGATTGGTCTCCGAAAGCTCGAGTGCGTTACAGACTTCTTCCGCGCTCCAGCCCTCGACGTCACGCAAGGTGATCACGGCGCGCTGGCTGTCGGGCAAAGCCGCGATTGCTTCGTCGATCCGTGCGAGCGACTCGCTCTCCAGCAGTCGGTGTTCCGGCCACTCCGTCGGCTTCGAGGCCCAATGCCCGGGCCAGCGCGGATCGTCCCAGGATCGAAAACGCTCGGGTTCGACGGCCGGCTCGGGAACCGACTCCGGCGTCCTGAGCGCGGAGAACGGGATCGTGCGGCCCTCGCGGACCGCCCGCGTCTTGGCCAGGTTGGTCACGATGCGGAACAGCCAGGTCTTGAAGGACGAGCGCCCCTCGAACCGGTCGAGGCCCCGAAACGCGCCCAGCCACGCTTCCTGCACGACCTCCTCGGCGACGTCCCGGCGCGAGACGTAGATCTGCGCCACCCGGATCATCGCCGCCTGGTGCCGGCGGACGAGCGCCATGAACGCTTCTTCATCCCCGGAACGAAGCGCGTCGAGCTCGCGCAGCTCCATGGTCGACATGAAGCGAGCGTAACGGACGGCCCTGTAGCTGGACAGAACGGGCATGAAGGCCATCGCAGTCACACCGGGAACCCCCAACTCCATCCATCTGCGCGACGTCGAGAAGCCGAGCGTCGACGACGTCACCGACGGCCGGGGCGTGCTCGTCAAGGTGCTCCGCGTCGGCGTCGACGGAACGGACAAGGAGATCAACGCCGCCGAGTACGGTGCCGCGCCCGAAGGCGACGATTACCTCGTCATCGGGCACGAGAACTTCGGGATCGTCGAGGAAGTCGGCCCGAATGTCCCCGACACGATCCGGCCGGGAACGTACGTCGTCGCGAGCGTGCGGCGGCCAGGCTCCTCGATCTACGGGAAGATCGGCTTGCAGGACTTCACCACAGACGCCGTCTACTACGAGCGCGGGATCAATCTCCTACACGGCTACCTGACGGAGTACTACGTCGAGGATTCGCGCTTCGTCTTCCCGCTGCCCCAGACCCTGAGCGACGTCGGCGTCCTGCTCGAGCCGCTGACCGTCGCCGAGAAGGGCATCAACCACGCCTATGAGATCCAGCGCCGGCTGAAGGTCTGGGAGCCGCGGCGGGCCGCAATCCTCGGCTCGGGCACGATCGGCCTCTTGATGGCGCTCGCCGCGCGCCTTCGCGGGCTCGAGCTCACGGTCTTCTCGCTGCCGAGGAAGCCGTACTTGAACGCCGACCTCGTCGAGGAGCTCGGCGGCGTCTACGTCAGTTCCGAGGAACGGACGCTCGAGGAGGTCAGCGCCGAGCGCGGGCAGTTCGACCTGATCCTGGACGCTACCGGCTTCAGCCCGATCGTCTGGGAGGCGGCCGAGGTGCTCGGCAAGAACGGCGTACTCGTCCTCTCGAGCATCACCGGGGGCGATCGCAAGGCCGAGATCAACTCGGACAAGATCAACCAAAGCTTCGTGCTCGGAAACAAGGTGATGGTCGGAACGGTCAACGCCTCGCC
>DASQTZ010000008.1:0-6295 GCA_035641605.1 Gaiellaceae bacterium
GCTGTCCACGACTTCATCTCCAACCACTCGTACTGGGCGCCCGGCCGGCCGCGGGACGTGATGGAGGAGTTCGTCCGCCAGGCAATCCGCGTCGTCGGGCTCTACGACGGCGAGCGGCAGATCGGGTTCGCGCGGGCGATCGGCGACTCGCATTTCGTCTACCTCGCCGACGTGTACGTGCTCCCGGAGTATCGAGGGAGGGGCCTGGGGGTAGAACTCGTCCGCGAGATGATCGAGAACGGGCCTTACGCCGACTCACGCTGGCTGCTCCATACGGCGGACGCTCACCAGCTCTATGCGAGGTTCGGCTTCGGGCCGCCGTCCGAGCGGGTCATGGAGCGCCCTAGGCGAGCTCCGTGACGCAGCCCGCCGCCGAGCGGCAGAACTACAACTTTACCCTCGCGATCCTGATCTTCGCCGGGATCTCGATCGCGCTCCAGCAGACGATGGTGGTGCCGGCTCTGCCCGAGCTTCAGCGCGAGTTCGACACGACGACAGCGTGGGCGACCTGGCTGCTCACCGGATTCCTGCTCTCGGCCTCCGTGGCGACGCCGCTGCTCGGGCGGCTCGGAGACCAGTACGGAAAGGAGCGGCTCCTCCTGATCAGCCTCCTGATCTTCTTCACCGGCAGCGTGGCGGCGATCTTCGCGCCGAACATCGCCGTGCTCATCGGATGCCGGATCCTCCAGGGTGCGGGCGCCGCAGTCTTCCCGCTCAGCTTCGCGATCATCAAGGACGAGTTCCCCGAAGAGAAGGTCGGCGTCGCCGTCGGCGCCGTCTCAGCCGTGTTCGCGGTCGGCGGAGGCCTCGGACTGGTGCTCTCGGGCGTAATCATGGACTCCCTCTCGTGGCACTGGCTGTTCGTCGTTGGCGCCGTCGCAGTGGGGATCGCGGCGGTGCTCGTCCACCTCTACGTCCCCGAGTCGCCGATCAAGTCGCCGTCCCGAGTGGACTTCATCGGCGCGACGCTCCTGTCGGTGGGGCTCGTCGCACTCCTGGTCGCGCTGACCGAGGGAGAGAGCTGGGGCTGGGGATCCACCCGCGTGGTCGTCCTCTTCACCGTTGCGGCTGTCGCGCTCGTCGCCTGGGGCTACGCCGAGACCCGGGTGCCCGACCCCATGGTGGACATGCGCATGCTTGCGCGCCGGCCCGTCTTCTTCGCCAACCTGACCGGCCTGATCGCGGGGTTCGCGATGTTCGGGTCCTTCGTCCTCGTGCCGAACTTCGTCCAGATCTCCGAAGAGGTGGCCGGCTACGGCTTCGGCGCAAGTGCGACGACGACGGGCCTGTACCTCGTGCCGGCCGCCCTCGCCGGTTTCCTGATGGGCCCTCTCGCAGGGGTAATGGGGCGCCGCTGGGGGTCGAAGTGGCCGCTCAGCATCGGGATGATGCTCGCGACGATTGGTCTAACGATGCTCGCGGAGTGGCACGACGAGCCGTGGCAGGTCGTTGCGGCGATGCTCGTCTTCGGCCTGGGCATCCCGATGACGTTCGCGGCGATGGCGAACATCATCGTGACCGCCGTCCGCCCGACCGAAACGGGCGTGGCGACCGGGATGAACACGGTCATGCGGACGATTGGGGGCGTCATCGGCGGGCAGGTCGGCGCGGCGATCTTGACGGCGGAGACGATCGAGCCGCTCGGCATCCCGCAGGAGTCGGCGTTCACGACCGCGTTCTGGATCAGCGCCGCAGCGGCGTTGACCGGCGCGGCCGTGGCGCTGCTGATCACTCCCCGCCGTGGGCGTGAGTCAGCGCGCGAGCCCGTGCAGGTCAGCCCTTGACGGTCAAGGAGCGTCCTCGCCGCTCTTGATGTCGTCGGCCACGCGATCCTTGAAGGGCTTCAGCGTCTCGAAGAGCTGATCGGCCGGAACCTTGCGCTTCCGGTCGCCGCCGACGAGAAGGGGGGCTGCCTCGATCGCCGCGTCCCAGGCGGCCTCCTCGACCTCCCGGCCGGTCTCGGGCGCGGGCTCGGCCTTGGCCTCCTCGAGCACCTCGACGGCGTCGAGGTAGACGTTGGTGAAGCCGTTTCGTTCCTGCTCGTGGAACTTGATGCGGGCGCGGCGGCCCTCGGCCTCGACCGCCTTGCGGGCGATGCCTTCCCTGAAGGTCGTGTACTCGTTTCCCGCATCGTCGACGAGCACGAATCGCGTGTTGCCGGAGCTCGTCTTGAACGCCTTGACCTCCTGGACGCGGACCTCGCGAGTTTCTGCCATATGCAGGTTCTTCCCAGGGTGAGGCGCAATCACACCCCGAAAGTAGGATTGCCCGACCCGTGCCGCTGACCTTCCAGGACATGATCCGCGAGCTCCAGGCCTACTGGGCCGCGCGCGACTGCGTGGTCATGCAGCCGTACCACACCGAGCTCGGCGCGGGCACGTTCAATCCGGCCACGTTCCTCCGCTGCCTGGGGCCCGAGCCGTGGCGCACCGTCTACGTCGAGCCGTGCCTCCGCCCGAGCGACGGGAGGTACGGCGAGAACCCGTACCGGTTCCAGCACTACTACCAGCTCCAGGTGATCCTCAAGCCGGCACCGGAGGACATCCTCGACCAGTACTTCGGCTCGCTTGAGGCGGTCGGGATCGACCCGAAGCGGCACGACGTGCGCCTGGTCGAAGACGACTGGGAGGGCCCGACGCTCGGCGCCTGGGGCCTTGGCTGGGAAGTCTGGGTAGACGGCATGGAGGTGACGCAGTTCACGTACTTCCAGCAGCTCGGCGGGATGGACGTCGAGGTCGTCTCCGGCGAGATCACCTACGGCCTGGAGCGCCTCGCCATGTTCCTCCAGGACAAGCGGAGCGCCTTCGACCTGGAGTGGGCGCCGGGGATGACCTGGGGCGAGGTTTACCGCGAGAACGAGCGCCAGTTCTCGGCGTACAACTTCGAGGAGGCCTCCGTCGAGTTGCTGATGCGCCACTTTGCCGACCACGAGGCCGAGTGCGAGCGGCTCCTCGCGCGCGAGCTGCCGCTCCCGGCCTACGACCAGGTGCTCAAGGCCTCGCACACCTTCAACCTGCTGGACGCGCGCGGCGCGATCTCCGTGACGGAGCGCGCCTCGTACATCGGCCGGGTGCGCGACCTCGCGCGGCAGGTCGCCCAGGAGTACGTTGGCGAAGCTGCTGCTGCTTGAGATCGGCTGCGAGGAGCTTCCCGCCGCGTCGGTCTACGAGGCGGCGGCGCAGCTCCCAGTCCTGAGCGAGCGCCACCTCGGCGCTGCCCCGGACCAGGTGCTCGTCGGCCCCCGTCGCCTGGCGATCCTCGTAAGCGTCGAGGAGCAGACGGGGGAGCAGTGGATCAAGGGGCCTCCGGTCTCGCTGCGTGAAAAGGCAGCCGAGGGCTTCGCGAAGCGCCACGGCGTGTCCGTCGACGACCTGGAGCAACGGGACGGGTTCCTCGGGGTCGTGTCTCAGGGAGAGCCCCTGAGCGAGGCTCTGCCCGGACAGTTGGACGCGATCGTCAGCGGTCTCCGCTTCGGCAAGACGATGCGCTGGGACGACTCCGGCCTGCGGTTCCCGCGGCCGGTGCGGTGGACCTGCGTGCGGCTCGACGCCGACGCTATCGAGGGCCACGGGACGACCACACAAGGACATCGGTTTACGCATGGGAAGGTGGAGGTGCCGAGCGCCGAGGCGTACGTCGAGACGCTTCGCTCGGTCGGCGTGGAGCCCGATCCTGTCGAGCGACAGCGGCTGGTCAGCGAGGGGCTCGACGCGCTCGGAGAGTGGCGTGACCCGTTGCGCAAGCTCCGCGAGGTGATCCACCTCGTCGAGCAGCCGCTGGTCCTCGAGGGCAGCTTCGACGAGCGGTTCCTCTCACTTCCCGTCGCCGTGATCGAAACGGCGATGCAGTCGCACCAGCGCTACTTCCCGCTCGGGGAAAACCGCTTCGCGTTCGTCGCGAACGGGGGAGACCCGGACGTCGTGCGGCGGGGAAACGAGAACGTCCTGGAGGGACGGCTGGACGACGCGAGCTTCACGTTCGAACGGGACGTGAACGCGGGCATCGACGAGCTCGCCGGCAGGCTCGGGTCGATCGTGTACTTCGCCGAGGCCGGCACCTTCGCCGACAAGACGCAGCGGCTCGTCGCGCTCGTCGACCGGCTGGGCGGAGGCGATGCGTCGCTCGAGGCCGCGCGCCTCGCGAAAGCGGATCAGGCTGCGGAGCTCGTGCGCGAGTTCCCGGATCTCGAGGGGGAGATCGGCGCGGAGTACGCGCGGCTCGCCGGCTACCCGGACGCAGTCAGCGCGGCCGTTGCCGAGCAGTACCTCCCCGATTCCGCGGGCGGGCCGCTGCCGGACACCGAGCCGGGCCGCGTGCTCGCCGCAGCGGACAAGATCGACACGCTCACCGTCTCGTTCTCGCTCGGACACAAGCCGACAGGCTCGCGAGACCCGTTCGGTCTCCGCAGGGCCGCGATCGGCCTCGACCGGCTGGCAACCGAGGGCGGCCTCACGATTCCGCGCGAGCTCCTTCCGGGCGAGGTGGGCGAGTTCGTGGAGGAGCGGTTCGAGGGCCTGCTCCGCGATGTCCCGGTCGAGTTCGTGCGTGCCGCCCGCGCCGCCAGCGTCCCGGACCTCGGCTCGGTCGCCCGCCTGGCCCAGGCGCTCGCGGCGCTGCCCGACGAGCGGCTCGAGCCGATCCACACGGCCTACGTCCGCGCCGGCCGGCTCGGCGAAAAGGAAAAGTCCGCGGTGAAGCTCGACCCGGCGCTGCTGACAGAGCCCGCTGAGAAGGAGGTTGCGGACGCGCTCGCCGCCGTCGAGCCGCGGATCGCCGACGCGCTCGAGACGAGCGACTTCGAGGCCGCCGTCGAGGCAGGCGCTCGGCTCGGCCCCGTGCTCCACACGTTCTTCGAGGACGTCCTGGTGATGGCCGAGGATCCGAAGGTGCGCGAGAACCGTCTCCGGCTCCTCCTCGACGTTCGGGACACTCTGGGGGCGCTCGGGGATCTGGCTCAGATCCCCCGCTAGAGACGCCTTAACGGCTCTTAACGAGAGAGCAACGTGGTTTTCAGGCGGCTCTTAGGCGGCACAGGTTCCATGCAGCCATCACAACCACCGAAAGGAACGATTCTTGATGAGCAAGCAACTGACAGCGATCGCCGCGGCGCTCCTCCTAGGAGCCGGCGCCGGGGGCGCGGTGGGCGCAGCGGTTGCGCTCGAGACCGACTCCGAGCCGGCGGCACAGCCCGCGTCGGCCAATCTGGCCGTTTCTCAGACGACGTCGTCCACCGCAGCGCTGTACAAGCGCTACAAGGACGCGGTCGTCGAGGTGCATGCACGCACCGGCGGCAGTTCTGACTCGCCGTTCGAGGGCCAGACTCCCGGCGAGGCGACGGGCTCCGGCTTCGTCATCGACGAAGAGGGACACATCGTCACGAACCAGCACGTCGTTGACAACGCGCAGTCGGTGCAGGTCGAGTTCTCCGACGGCACCGAGGTCGACGCCGAGATCGTCGGCACCGATCCGTCCACGGATGTCGCCGTGCTGGACGTCGATCGTCCGGAGTCGGATCTGACGGTGCTCCAGTTCGCGCCGACCGGCGCGCTCGAGGTCGGGAATCCGGTCGTCGTGCTGGGCAGCCCGTTCGGTCTCGAGGGCACCCTCACCACCGGCGTGATCAGCGCGGTCGGTCGCGAGATTCGGTCGCCCAACGGTTTCACCATTGAGAACGCCGTCCAGACGGACGCTGCACTGAACCACGGAAACTCCGGCGGCCCCGTGCTGGACATGCAGGGAAGGGTCGTCGGCATCGCCGCGCAGATCCGGAGTGACTCCGGCGGCAGCGACGGCGTCGGCTACGCCGTGCCCGGCGACACAGCGAAGCGCGTTGCGGCCGAGCTGATCGCCGACGGCAAGGTCGAGCACGCCTACCTCGGCGTCAGCCTGGCGGACGACGGCGCAGCCAGGCTCGAGAGCGTCGTCCCCGACAGTCCGGCGTCCCGCGGCGGCCTGCGCACCGGCGACGTCGTGATCGAGGTCGACGGCGAGTCGATCGAGACCGGTGACGAGCTTCGCAACGAGATCGACGCAAGGAAGCCCGGCGACGAGCTCGAGCTGAAGGTTCGCCGCGGCTCGCAGGAGCGCGACGTCACGGTCGAGCTCGGCACGAGGCCCGAGACCGCGCAGTAACTCAGGTTCTCTCCCCGAAAGACATGGCCCGGTGCCAGGCACCGGGCCATGTTCGTTTCGGGCCGACGCTACGCTCCTGCCGATGGCAACCGTTGAGCTCCACGTGATCTCGGACGCGACGGGCGCGACCGCAAAACGGCTCGTCCAGGCGCTCGAGGCCCAG
>DASQTZ010000009.1:0-39023 GCA_035641605.1 Gaiellaceae bacterium
CCGGCGATCGCTGGCGACGACGATCATCACGCTCTTGCCCGTCGGCGCCCTGTTCCTGTTCGGCGGCGCGGTACTGAAGGACTTCGCCTTTGCGATCCTGATCGGAATCGGCATCAGCGCCTTCTCGACGATCTTCATCGCGGCACCGTTCCTCGCCGTGCTGCTCGAGCACGCGCCGGAGTACAAGGGGCGGGTTGCTCGGGCACGCATCGAAGAGGAGGGTCTCGAGCCGGGCGAGAAGCTCGTTCCGGTCGGCGCCGGAGTCGAGGGCGACGGCGAAGGCCCCGTACCAGCCGCGGCGGCGCCTGCTCCGGCGACCCCATCCCCGGGAGGCGACTCGAAGCGCGAGCGCCGGCGCCAGCGCCGGCGGGCGCGGCCGCATGGCAGAGCGCGATAACGACGCCGGTGTCCGCGAGCTGCTCGAGCGCATCGCGTTCTCCGCGGTCGGCGCCGTGGCGCTCACGGCTGAGCGCGCCGACGCGATCGCCGAAGAGCTTTCGGAGCGCGGACTCGCCCGCCGCGACGACGCAAGGGCCCTGATCGAGGATCTTTCGGCGCGCTGGCGCGGCGATGCGACGAGGCTCGGCGAGCGAGCCGGGGCCACGCTGGACACCGTCTTCCGCGAGCTCGGACTTGTGAGCAAGGACGACCTCGTCGAGCTCGAGCTCCGGCTCGCCCAGCTCGAGCACCGGCTGAAGCTCTTGGAGGAACCGCCCGCAAGGGATTCCGTACCGCCCGTGCAACACTGAGCCATGGCTCAAGCGCCTCCCCGGAGCCTGGGACGCATGTCCGAGATCGCTCAGGTCGCTGTCCGGCACGGCTTCGGCTATTTCTTCCACCGCAACAGGCTGAGCGACCTCCTGCCCGGCAACGGGCGGCTTGCGGTCGACGAGCTTCCCTCCGATCGAGGCAGGCATCTGCGTGAGTTGCTGGACGAGCTGGGGCCGACCTTCGTCAAGTTCGGCCAGCTGCTCTCGATGCGCCCGGACGTGCTCCCGCCGGACATCATCGGCGAGCTGCGCGGCCTCCAAGATGACGTCTCGCCGTTCCCGTACGAGCAGGCGGAGGAGGTCGTCCGGTCCGAGCTCGGGCAGCCTCTCGAGCGGCTCTTCCGCGACTTCGACCCGGTGCCGTTGGCGGCCGCGTCGATCGGCCAGGTGCACCGCGCGACGCTGCCGAACGGCCGCGACGTCGCCGTCAAGGTGCAGCGGCCGGGCGCGCAGCGCCAGATCGAGGCCGACCTGAACCTGATGTACCAGGCCGCGCGCCTGGCTCGGGAACGAGTACGTGCGCTGGACTTCATCGACGCCGAGGCGCTCGTCGACGAGTTCGCGCGCTCGATCCGGCAGGAGCTCGACTACCGCCTCGAGGGCCGCAACGCCGAGACCTTCCGGAAGAACTTCGCGGGTCATCCGCATGTCCGCATCCCCCGCGTCTACTGGAGCTACACGCGCCCCCGTGTCCTCGCCCTCGAGTACCTGGACGGCACCCAGCTCGCCGACCTGGAGCTGCTCGGCTGGACGCAGGACCAGCGGCGTCGGCTCGCCGAGGTGCTGGCCGAGGCCTGGATGACGATGATCTTCCGGCACGGGTTCTTCCACGGCGATCCGCATCCCGCCAACGTCCTCGTCTTCACGCCCGACCGGATCGGCCTCGTCGACTTCGGACAGGCCGGCCGCCTCACGGAAGAGGACGTCTCCAAGGCGACCGGGCTCTTCATCGATGTCGCGAACGAGAACGTCGAGGCGCTGCCGAAGCGTCTGGGCGAGCTCGGCGTCCGGTATCCCAAGGAGCGCGAGGAGGAGTTCACGGCGGAGCTCCGCGAGCTCTTCTACCGCTACTACGGCGCCAGCCTGGCTGAGATCGACCCGCAGCAGGTGATCCGAGAGGTCTTCGCCGTCATCTACCGCATGAACCTGCGCCTTCCCACCCGGTTCGTGCTGCTCGACAAGGCGATCGCGACTCTCGGCTCCGTCGGGATCGAGCTCTCGCCCGACTTCAACGTCTTCGAAGTCGCGAAGCCGTATGCCCGCAGCCTGATGCTCGGCCGCTACACGCCTGCCCGAGTCGCCTCGCGCGCCCGTCGCGAGTCGGTCAACCTGGCTCGCATCGCCAGGGATCTGCCGTACCAGGTGCACGACATCCTCGAAGAAGTGCGGGACGGCCAGATCGAGGTGGGTTTCGTGCACAAGGGCCTGGACGAGTTCATGGGCAAGCTCGACGTCGCCTTCAACCGGCTCGTGATCGCGCTTGTCGTCGCCTCGGGCCTGATCGGCTCGAGCATGCTCGGGATCTTCGCCGAAGGCGGGCCGCAGATCCTCGACCTCCACGTCCTCTCGGTAGTCGGTTTCGTGCTCTCAGGAGTCCTCGGGCTCTGGCTGCTCTGGGGAGTGATTCGGTCGGGTCGTCTGTAGCTAAGGCGCCGACTTGGCGGCGCCGATCAACAGAGGCCGTGCGGCTTTGCCGGCGCGGCCGGCCTAGTCTCCCTCAAATGGGGGAGACGGTGACGGCGCATTTGGGCTGATACTTGGAGAGCGGTCGACTGTGGCAGTAAACCGCTGTCTTATGCGGCAATTCGTCAATCCGTTCAGCCCCCGGCTCGTCGGGATCCTGCTCGGCCTTTCTCTGGCCGTGTACGCCGGCATCGCCGGTTTTGGCCTCAATAAAGACGGCCTGGGCGCGGCGATCGACGTCCCGCTCTACACCGCGCTCGAGATCGCGGCGGCGCTCTTCTGCCTCGCTCGCCCACTCGTGCGGCGCGAGAACTGGGAAGCCTGGCTCGCGGTGGGTCTCGGGATGGCGTTCTTCGCCGCAGGTGACTTCTACTTCTCGTTCTTCCTCGCAGCCGACGAGACGGTTCCCTATCCCTCCCTCGCCGACGCGGGCTACATCGGCCTCTATCCGCTCGTCTACCTGGGCCTCGGCCTACTCCTTCGCGGCCGGACCCTGGAGGAGAACCGGAGCTTCTGGCTCGACGGAACGATCGCGGGACTCGCCGTCGCCGCTGTTGGGTCCGCGCTTCTCTTCGGGACGATTGTGGACACCACCGGCGGGGCGAGCCTGACGGTGGCGACGAATCTCGCCTACCCGCTCGGTGATCTCGGGCTCCTCGTGATCGTGCTCGCGACGCTTGGTCTCACCGGTTGGAAGATCGATCGAGTATGGGCGTGCGCCCTCGCCGGCTGCGCCGTGTTCGCCGTGACCGACAGCGTCTACCTGTACCAGACCGCCAAGGAAACGTATGTCCAGGGCACGATCCTCGACGCCGGCTGGCCCCTCGGCCTGCTGCTCTTCGCGTTCGGCGCCTGGCAGCCGCGCCGCGCAATCGTGCATCGCCGGCTCGAAGGCTTTCGCGTGCTCGTCGTGCCCGTCGGGTTCGGCCTTGTCGGCTTGGCCTTGCTCGTGTACGACCACTTCGAGCGGCTCAACGAGACCGCTCTGATCTTCTCGACACTCGCAATTGCCGCAGTGATCGGTCGGATGGCGCTGACCTTCCGGGAGAACGCGAGGCTGCTCCGGCGGAGCCGGACCGAGGCCGAGACCGACGCGCTCACGGGTCTCGCCAACCGGCGCAAGCTGCTGGGCGACCTGGAGGAACGGCTGGACGCCCAGGCGCCGACGCTTCTGATCCTCTTCGACCTCGACGGCTTCAAGGCGTACAACGACGCGTTCGGCCACCCCGCAGGCGATGCGCTGCTGCGGCGGATGGCGTGGAAGCTTGCAACTGCGTCGGAGCGGTTCGGCCGCGCCTACCGGATGGGCGGCGACGAGTTCTGTGTGCTGGCGACGGTCGATTCGGCGGACCGCGCAGCCGTCGTCGAAATGACCACGAAGGCACTCGAGGAAGAGGGAGAGGGCTTCCGGATCACGTCGGCTTGCGGGGCGATCATGCTTCCTGACGAGACGTCGAAACTGTCCGAGGCGCTGCGGATCGCCGACACG
Organism: Gaiellaceae bacterium; assembly: GCA_035641605.1. GTDB lineage: Bacteria > Actinomycetota > Thermoleophilia > Gaiellales > Gaiellaceae > JACDAN01. The sequence continues at coordinate 3,943 of DASQTZ010000009.1, forward strand.
CGTCTGTACAGCAACAAGGATTCACGCCGGGCTTCCGCCGTCCGCCAGTCCAAGGACGTCCTCCTCAGCGTGCTCAACGAGCGGGACGCGGAGCTTCGCGGCCACCTCAACAGCGTCGCGCGGCTGGCACGGGCGGTCGGGCGGCGGCTCGAGCTACCCGGCCCCGAGCTCCACGATCTCGGCCTGGCTGCAGAGCTCCACGACGTCGGGAAGCTCGCGATCCCGGACACGATCCTCTCGAAGCACGACGCGCTCAACGAAGAGGAGTGGCATTTCATCCATCGCCACACGCTCGTCGGCGAGCGCATCCTCTCCGCTGCTCCTTCGCTCGCGCGGATCGGCCGCCTCGTCCGCTCGACGCACGAGCGGATGGACGGGCTGGGCTATCCGGACGGACTCGGCGGCAACGAGATCCCCCTGCTCTCCCGGATCATCTCCGCCTGCGACGCCTTCTTCGCGATGACGGAAGAGCGGCCCTACCGCCGCGCGATGGCGTCTGAGGAGGCGATCGCTGAGCTACGGCGCTGTGCAGGTGCGCAGTTCGACCCGGATGTCGTCGAGGCGCTGATCGGCGCCTACGTGGACGCCGAGCTCGAGCTCGTCGCGTAGTCTCGGCCCATGCACGAGGATCCCGCAGCCCTTGGGCGCGCGATCATCGACGCGAATCTCTACCTGGTGCTCGGAACGGCCGATGAGGAAGGCCGACCGTGGGTAGCGCCCGTCTACTTTGCGCACTCGGGATTCGATCAGTTCTTCTGGGTCTCGAAGCCCGAGACGCAGCACTCACGCAACGTGGCTCAACGGCCGGAGATCAGCATCGTCATCTTCGACTCGCAGGTCCCGATCAGCACGGGTCGGGCCGTCTACATGTCGGCCTCTGCAGAGGAGCTGACCGGAAGCGAGCGCGAGCTCGCCATGGATGTCTTCTCCCTGCGGTCGTTGCAACATGGCGGCCATCGCTGGACCGTGGACGATGTGCAGTCTCCGGCCCGCTTGCGCCCCTATCGCGCGATCGCGTCGGCGCACTTCGTCCTCGACGCGAATGACCGGCGCGTGCCCGTGAGTCTCTAGTCGCCGGGGACACGGCCGGTGCGGATTCGCTGGCGCGAATCCGTTAGAAAGGACATCTGGCCGGTCGCGGACGGCGTTGGTAGCTTCGCCGCCATGTCGAACGCGCTGCTCCTCGCCGAGCCGGAGCCCGTGACGAGGGGGTTTCTGGAGCGACATCTCCGGCAAGACGGCTTCGACGTCGTCGAGGCGCTGGACAGCGAGGCCTTCGAGCTGCTCGAGCTGACGCGGCCCGATCTGGTACTCGCCGCGGACTCGCTCGCGGCCGACCTCTGCCGGCGCGCGGCGAACGTTCCGATCATCGTGCTGGGGCGGGCGGACTCGGACCCGGTTGACCGCGTTCGCGCCTTCGACGGAGGGTGCGACGACTACGTCGGCAGACCGTTCCACTACGAGGAGCTGCTGGCCCGGATCCGCGCCGTCTTGCGGCGGGCTTCGCCGCCTGCGCGCGAGCGCATCGAGGTCGGCGACCTGCTGATCGATCGGGCGGCGCGGCGGGTCACGGTGCGCGGCGCCTCCGTCATGCTCGCCGCGAAGGAATTCGAGCTGCTGGTGAAGCTGGCCGGCGAGCCCACGCGGGTCTTTACGAAGGAACAGCTCTTGCGCGAGGTCTGGGGCTTCAGGTCCTTGGGCCGGACACGCACGCTCGACTCGCACGCCTCGCGGCTGCGGCGGAAGCTCGCAGCCGCGGGCGGCGACTTCGTCCGGAACGTCTGGGGCGTCGGGTATTCGCTCGTCGACGAGCTCTAGACAGGGGCGTGCTCGAGGTCGAGGAGCTGGCGCTTGCGCTCGAGCCCACCGCCGTAGCCGACGAGGCTGCCCGTGGACCCGACCACTCGATGGCAGGGGAGGACGATCGGGATCGGGTTGCGGTTCATGATCGTCCCGACGGCGCGCGCCGCGCGCGGCCGGCCGGTCCGGGCGGCGAGCGAGCCGTACGTCGTGACCTCGCCGTAGGGAACCCGGGCAAGCTGCTCGAGGACGAGTCGCGAGAATTCGGAGCGACCGCGGAGATCGACCGGCAGGTCGAAGTCACGGCGGCGGCCTTCGAAGTACTCGTCGAGCTCGCGCCTCACAGGGTCGACGGGCTTCGGGGCGCGAAGGATGCGCGCTCCGAAGGTCCGCGCGAGCTGTTGGGTCTCGCGCTCGGGCTCGGGGTCGAACGAGATGCGGCAGAGACCCCGGTGGGTGACGGCGACGAGCAGCGGCCCGACAGGCGTGTCGGCGATGTCGTACGAGACGTCGAGCAGGCCAGCCGCGGCGGCTGCGTCGCGGAACTTCCGGTCAAGCGTGGTGGGGACGGTGGTCATGTGAGCCTCCTTCTCAGCCGTCGCACTCCAGACGAGGCCGCCTGGCGGGCAGCCTCCTCGCTCGAGTTCAGTGCGTCGGCGATCTGCTCGTACGGCAGGTCGTAGCCGTAGCGGAGTACAACGGCGGCGCGCTCCTTCTCCGGGAGCTCGTCGGCGAGGTGTTCGAGCTGGGCGTATGCCGGCCGCACACCGTCGTGGACGAGCTCTTCCGCGATCGATACCTCGGGCCGCCGCTTGCGAGCGTCGTCGACGGCGACCCGCGTGGCGATCGTGAAGACCCATGCCTTCAGGTGGCGTCCGTGCCTGAGCTGTGAATAGCCGCGGAGCGCGCGCAGAAACGTCTCCTGGAACGCATCCTCTGCTCGCTGGCGCCCGACGAGGCGCACGAGATGCCTGAAGACGGCGTTGCGATGCTCTTCGTAGAACCGCTCGAACGGCGGAATGGTCACGGCCTCCATCATGCTCTTCAACGTGCGCGCTGCGGGCGATGTGAGATGCGCTGTCGTGGGCCACGTCGAGGTGGTCGAGTTCGCCCGCGTGGACCACGTGCCGCGGCCGGGCGAGATCATCCAGACCCGCGAGACGTGGAGCGAGCCGGCGGGCGGCGGGGCCGTCGCTGCGGCCGCGCTCCTGCGATTGGCCGGCGACGTCACGTTCTTCACGGTTTTCGGGGACGACGAGGTCGGGCACCGGGCCGAACGGGATCTTCGGGAGCATGGCCTGCGAGTCGAATGCGTCTATCGCGACGAGCCGCAGCGGCGCGGCTTCACGTACGTCGACGACGACGGCGAGCGGACGATTACCGTCATCGGCCGCAAGCTTGTCCCGCACGCGGACGATCCGCTCCCCTGGGCGGAGCTCGACGAGATCGCAGGCGTGTACTTCTGCGGCGGCGATCCCGCGGCGCTGCGCGAGGCGCGACGTGCCCGGGCGCTGGTCGCGACGGCTCGCGAGCTACCGACGCTCAGAGAGGCCGCGGTCGAGCTCGACGCGCTCACCCAGAGCAGCACTGACGAGTCCGAGCGCTACCGCCCCGGCGATCTCGATCCGCCGCCGCGCCGCGTCGTTACAACGGAGAGCGGGAACGGCGGCCACTTCGTCGAGGGCGATCTGAAGGGCAGGTGGGCTGCCGCCCCGCTGCCCGGTCCGCTCGCGGACACGTACGGCGCGGGTGACACCTTCGCCGCGGCCTTGGCGTTTGCGCTCGGAGTGGGCAAGTCAACCGCGGACGCGCTCGACCTCGCGGCGGAAAACGCCGCAGCAGCGATGACCCGGCCCGGCGCAGGGATCAGCCGCGGCCGCCGATCTGAATAAGCGCGATCGCGATAGGCGAATTGGGCTCGAGGGGTTGCGGAGTGGGGAATAGTGGTTTAAGGTGGGGGAAAGTGGGAGACCAGTAATGGCCCGATCATGCTCCTCGGCGAATACGAACACACCATCGACGACAAGAACCGGCTCACGCTGCCGGCGAAGTTCCGCGAGGAATTGGCCGCCGGTATCGTCGTCACGAGAGGCATGGACGGGTGTCTCTATGCATATCCGGCCGGCGACTGGCGCGAACGCTTCCAGGCTCGGGTCGCCGCGCTTGATCCCCTCCAGCCCGACAGCCGCAAGCTCCAGCGTCACTTCTTCTCGGGCGCCAGCGAAGCAGAGCTCGACAAACAGGGGCGGATCATGATCCCGAGCGCTCTCCTCAAGTACGCCGGTCTCTCGCGCGACGTCGTAGTCGCCGGTGTCTCCGACCACCTCGAGATCTGGGATCGAGAGGCCTGGCGGCGGGAACTCAACGAGGTGGAAGGGAGTGCAGAACATGTTGCCGAGCGTCTTGCGGCCAAACGCGACTGATCACGTCCCCGTCCTCGCCGAAGAAGTACGGCGGCTGCTTCACGTGCAGCCAAGCGAGACCGTGATCGACGCCACGTTCGGTGCGGGCGGTCATGCGGAGCTCATCGCTTCGGATCTCCACGGGGATGGCAAGTACATCGCGGTCGACCGGGACCCGAGCGTGCGCCCCTATTTCGAGTCGTTCCGGAGGCGCGGCGGCGTCTCGACCCGGTTCCTGCGCGGCGACTTCTCCGACGTCTTCGAGCGCCTGGCCGACAACGGGGTCCGCGCCGACGCGATTCTGTTCGACCTCGGCGTCTCGAGCATGCAGCTCGACCGGCCCGAACGAGGGTTCTCGTACGCCTCCGACGCGCCACTGGACATGCGCATGGATCCCTCGGCAGAGCACTCGGCCCGCGACCTCGTCAACGAGGCGGGCGAGCGAGAGCTGACGGACATCTTCCGCGGCTACGGAGAAGAGCGCTACGCCAAGCAGATCGCGAGGGCGATCGTCCGCCGCCGGAAGGAGCAGCCGTTCGAACGGACGGGCGAGCTCGTCGAGACGATCAAGGCTGCGATCCCTGCTCCGGCCCGGTTCGGTGAGGGCCATCCGGCGCGCCGCGTCTTCCAGGCGCTTCGCATCGCCGTCAACGACGAGCTCCACGCTCTGGAGGCGGCTCTGCCCGCAGCGCTCGAGACGCTGCGCCCCGGCGGCCGCGTAGCAGTGATCAGCTTCCACTCGCTCGAAGACCGGATCGTCAAGCGCTTCTTCCGGCGCGAGGAGCACGGTTGCACGTGCCCGCCCGACTTCCCGGTGTGCGTCTGCGGGCGCGAGCCGTCACTGCGCGTGCTGACGAAGAAGGCGATCCGCCCGACTGCGGACGAGGTTGCGCAGAACCCGCGCGCAGGATCCGCTCGACTGAGGGCCGCACTCAAGACCTGATGGCCGTCGCAGTTGCACGAGCGCCCCAGCGGGCGCGCACTAAGCCTCGCACGCGGCCACGCCGGAAGGCCGCTTCCGGACGCCGGGTCGCCGGCGGTGCCGTCTGGATCGTCCTCATGGGACTGCTGCTTGCCGGAGTGGTCGCACTGAACGTGACCGTGCTTCGCCTCAACCTCCGGTTCGACGCCCTGGCTCAGGAGCGCGCGCAGCTGAGGGCCGAGAATGCCGAGTTGTCCTCGAAGCTCGCGGCCGGCGCCTCGTCGCCGCGCACGAGCAGCCTCGCCCGCCGCAAGCTGGGTCTGGCACCCGCTGATCCCTCGACGATGACCTACCTCGATCTCTCCGAGCGGTGACCGCGCGCCTTTCGAATCGGCGCATCCGGCTGCTGCTCGTCTTCTTCGTCCTCGCCTTCCTCGGAATGTTCGGCCGCGCCGTCTGGCTCCAGGCTGTGCAGGCCCAGCCGCTCGACCGGATGGCGAGGGGACAGCATCACGCGACGATCGAGGTTCCGGCGGCGCGCGGGTCGATCCTCGACCGGAACGGCGTCGAGCTCGCGATCGGGAAGCAGGCGATCACGGTCTACGCCAACCCGCGCCACGTCGCCGATCCACGCGCGACGGCGATCGCAGCCGGCCGGGCGCTCCATCTCGACCCCGACCGGCTGTACGTCAAGCTCGCGGACCGCTCTCGCGGCTTCGTCTACGTCGCCCGCAAGACCGACCCGAAACGGGCGGAGGCGCTGAAGGCACTCGACCTGACTGGGCTCGGCTTCTATCCGGAGGAGCGACGCGCCTATCCGCAGGGCTCGGTCGCCGCACACGTGCTCGGCTTCGCGGGCCTCGACAATCGCGGCCTCTCAGGCCTCGAGCTCGCACACGATAAGACGCTCAGGGGACGCAAAGGACAACAGACGATCGTCCGCGATCCGTTCGGCCGGACGCTCGACGTCCTCTCCGCGGTGCCGCCCGTCGAGGGTCGCAACGTGCGGCTGACGCTCGACAACACGCTGCAGGCGAACGCCCAGTCGGTCCTACAGCGCACGGTCCGGCAGTGGGGAGCGAAGGCGGCGAGCGCCGTCGTCCTCGATCCGAATACCGGCGAGGTGCTGGCGATGGCGTCGGAGCCGGGCTTCGATGCCAATCGATTCCCGGAGACCGCCGAGGACACGACGCGCAACCGAGCCGTCACCGATACGTACGAGCCCGGCTCGACGCTGAAGGTCGTGACGGTCGCGGCGGCGCTCTCCGAGGGACTCGTCGCGCCGTCCACCCCGTTCACCCTGTCGCCGAACATCCACGTCGCCGATCGCGTGATCCACGAGGCCCACCGCACCCGAACCGAGCGGATGACGGTCGCGGAGATCCTCTCGCGTTCCTCCAACGTCGGCACGATCACGCTCGCCGAACTGCTGGGGCGAAACCGCCTCGAGGCCTGGATCGAACGCTTCGGCTTCGGCAAGAAGACCGGGGTCGAGTTTCCGGGCGAGACCTCCGGGATCCTGCCCTTCTACTGGTCGGGGTCGACGATCGGGACGCTTCCGATCGGCCACGGGATCGCGGTGACGCCGGTGCAGATGGCCGCCGCCTACGCCACGGTGGCAAACGGCGGCGTCTGGCTTCGTCCACATCTCGTCACTGGCCGGCCGGTCAAGCGGCGGCGCGTGATGTCGAAAAGTGTCTCCGACCAGCTGATGTCGATGCTCCGCGATGTCGTTATCGAGGGGACGGGCACGGAAGCGGAGGTCGAGGGCTACGAGGTGGCCGGCAAGACCGGAACGGCGGCGAAGCCCGATCCCCGCGGCGGCTACTCCCAGAGCCTCTACGTGGCGTCGTTCGTCGGCGTCGTCCCCGCCAGCGCGCCGAAGCTCGTCGTGCTCGTGACCGTGGACGAGCCCCGCGGTGCGATCTGGGGCGGCATCGTCGCGGCTCCGGCCTTCCAGCAGATCGCCCATTTCGCGCTCCAGTACCTCGAGATCCCGCCGGACGCCCTGCCACCCCGCTAACGTCCCCTAGCCAATGGATCTCGAGCGGCTGGTCACCGCGCTCGCGCCCCTGGAGGTCCGCGGAGGCGCTCCTACCGACGTCACCGACCTCGCGTACGACACGCGGGCGGTCGTCCCCGGTGCGCTGTTCTTCTGCGTGCCGGGGGCCCGGGCGGACGGGCACGACTTCGCGCCTGAGGCGGTGGAGCGTGGTGCCGCCGCGCTGGTCGTCGAGCGCCCGGTGGAGGCCGCCGTCCCGCAACTTGTCGTCCCGTCCACGCGTGCGGCGATGGCGATCGCGGCGGACGAGTTCTTCGAGCGGCCGACCGAGGAGCTCCTGCTTGCCGGCATCACGGGCACGACCGGCAAGACGACGACGTCGTTCCTCCTGTGGTCGATCTTCGAGGCGGCCGGGATGGAGCCCGGCCTGATCGGAACGATCGAGTCGCGGGTCGGCGGGGAAGCACGGCCGGCGGTACGGACGACGCCCGAGGCGATCGACCTGCAGCGCACCTTCCGCGCGATGCTCGACGCCGGCGATCGGAGCTGCGCGCTGGAGGCGACCTCGCACGGCTCCGAGCTCGGCCGGCTCGAGCGAGTCCGCTTCAGGGCGCTCGCCTTCACGAACCTCTCGCAGGACCACCTCGACTTCCACGAATCGATGGACCGTTACTTCGAAGCGAAGCGACGCCTGTTCACCGAGCACGAGCCGGCGCCCGCGGCGGCCGTCAACGTCGGCGACGACTGGGGGCGCAGGCTTGCGGCCGAGCTGCGACGGCTGGAGCGCGCGCCCGTCCTCACGTACGGCGTCACCGCGGACGCGGAGCTCAACACACACCCCGCGCTCGAGCGCTCGCACCTCGTCGGGGGCTTCAACGCCGAAAACGTGCTTGCCGCGGCCGCCGTCTCCCGATTGCTGGGAGTGCCGGACGAGGCGGTCGTCGAAGGCGTCGCGGCCTTGAGCGGCGTGCCTGGACGTTTCGAAGCGGTCGACGAGGGCCAGCCGTTCACGGTCCTCGTCGACTACGCGCACAAGCCGGGCGCGCTCGAGGCGGTACTGCGCACCGCGCGCCGGCTGACGAGCGGCCGTTTGATTTGTGTCTTCGGCGCCGGCGGCGATCGCGACCGGGGCAAGCGCCCGCTGATGGGGCGGGTGGCGAGCGAGCTTGCCGAACTCGTCATCGTCACCTCAGACAACCCACGCAGCGAGGACCCCCTCGCGATCATCGACGCGATCGTCGCGGGTGTCGTCGGCAGCGCCGAGGTCGAACCCGACCGGCGGGCGGCGATCGCACGGGCCGTCGGCGAGGCGAAGGAGGGTGACGTCGTCGTCATCGCCGGCAAGGGCGCCGAGCAAGGTCAGGAGTTCGCCGACCGGAAGATTCCTTTCGACGACCGTGAAGTCGCGCGCGAGGAACTGCGGCGGCTGAGGGCACTTGCGTGATTCCTCTGCCCGTCGACGAGATCCGAGCGCTCGGTCGCCTTGAGTCCCATGTCGAGCAGGTGACCGGAATCGAGATCGACTCTCGTCGCGTCGGGCCCGGTGACCTCTTCGTCGCCGTCCGCGGCGGCGTCGCCTATCTGCAAGAGGCTCGCACGAGCGGCGCGGCGACGCTCGTCCCGGACGACAACTTCGCGGCCATGGCCGCACTCGGCCGAGCCGTCAGAGACCGGAGCGACGCCGAGGTCGTGGGCCTCACGGGTTCGACGGGGAAGACCTCGACGAAGGACATCCTCGCCGCGCTGTGCCGGCCGCACCGGCGGACGATCGCGGCCGAGGCGAGCTACAACGCGGAGCTCGGCGTACCACTCACGCTCTGCCGGCTGGAACCCGACACGGAGCTCCTGATCGCAGAGCTGGCGATGCGCGGTTTCGGCCAGATTGCGGCGCTGTGCGCCGTCGCGCGTCCGACGCTCGGCGTGATCACCGCGATTGGACCCGTCCACCTCCAGTTCGTCGAGTCCGTCGCGGGCGTTGCGCGCGCGAAGGCCGAGTTGCTCGAGGCGCTGCCGCGTGGCGCCAAGGCCGTCGTTCCGGCCGACGCCGTCGAGCTCGAGCCCTACCTGCGCGGCGACCTCGAAGTGGTGCGAGTCGGCGAGGACGCGCGGCTGCGTTCGTTCCGGGACGGTCGGTTCGAGGCCGACGTCGGCGGCGAAGCGGTCGAGCTGGAGCTCCCATTCGCCGCGCAGCACCAGGTCGAGAACACGCTCACCGCGGTCGCCGCCTACTGGGCGCTCGGCCTGCCGCTCGACCGGATCGGGGCAGGCGCGCAACAGATCGAGCTCTCGCGCCTGCGCGGCGAGGAGCTGCCGCTAGCAGGCGGCGGCGTGCTGATCAACGACTGCTGGAACGCCAACCCCGCCTCGATGACGGCGGCGCTCCGAGACCTCGCCGGGCGAAACGGCGGCCGGCGGATTGCCGTCCTCGGGGGGATGGCGGAACTCGGTCGGGAGGGACCGCGCTACCACCGCGAGATCGGTGCGCTGACGACGGGGCTCGACGTGGTCGTCGGCGTCGGCCAGCTCGCACGGGACTACGGCCCGACGCACTGGGTGGCCGACGCCGAGGCGGCGGCGAGGCTCGTCCGGGAACTGCTCCAGCCCGGAGACGTGGTGCTCGTCAAGGGCTCCCGCGCCGTAGGCCTCGAGCGCGTGGCGGCGAACCTCACCGAGTAATGGAACGAGTCCTTGCGGCGGGCCTCCTCGCCATGGTCATCTCGATCCTCGTCGGACCGAAGTTCATCGACTTCCTGCGGCGGAACGAGTTCGGTCAGATGATCCGCGAGGAGGGGCCGGCGGGTCACGCCGTCAAGCAGGGAACGCCCACAGGCGGCGGCCTGATGATCGTCGTCTCGATGACCGTGCCATTCCTGGCGTTGAGCCACTGGACGGCAGAGGGGCTCACCGTCTTCGGCGTGACGATGGCCTGTGCCGCGATCGGGTTTGCGGACGACTACATCAAGGTCCACCACCGGCGCTCGCTCGGCCTTTCGGGCCGGTGGAAGCTGCTCTTCATCGCCGGGATCACCGTCGGCGTGGGCCTCGTCGTCCAAGATCTGGACTTCGACACCGCCGTATACGTTCCCGTGGTCGACTGGCGCATCCAGCTCGCGTTCACCTTCTACGTGCTCCTGTTCCTGATCCTCGCGGGCGCCGCCAACGGCGCGAACCTGACCGACGGGATCGACGGCCTCGCCGTCGGCGTCGGGATCATTGCGCTGCTGACCTTCGCCGCGATGAACGTCTTCACGTACATCCGCTCGAGCCAGGTGGCCGCGGTGCAGGACCTCGCTGCGCTCGACCAGGCGATCCTGGGCGCCTCGCTGATCGGGGGAGCGATCGGGTTCCTCTGGTACAACGCGTTTCCCGCCGAGGTGTTCATGGGCGACACGGGCTCGATGGCGATCGGCGGTGCGCTCGGCGGTTTCGCGATCATGAGCCACAGCGAGCTGCTTCTGATCCTGATCGGCGGCATCTTCGTGATCGAGGCGCTCTCCGTGATCCTCCAGGTCGTCTCGTACAAGCGCTGGGGCCGGCGGATCTTCTTGATGACCCCGATCCACCACCACTTCGAGATGAAGGCGTGGTCGGAGACGAAGATCATGGTGCGCTTCTGGATCATGGCGGCGATCCTCTGCGCCGGCGCGTTCGCCCTGTACTACCAGTACCTCCGCGGCTTCCGCCCCGACCTGTTCACGTCGTGAAGGCGGTTGTCGGGCTTGCGCGCTCGGGGCAGGCTGCGGCTCTGGCGCTCGCTCGCCGCGGCGAGCAGGTCACCGGCATCGACCGCTCCACGGACGTCGACGCGGGGAGGCTCGAAGCGGCCGGCGTCGAAGTTCGCCTTGGATCCGAGGAGGCCTCGCTGGAGGGAATGGACGTCCTGATCAAGAGCCCGGGAGTGCCCGCGGACGCACCGCTGGTCGCCGCTGCGCGCGAGCGAGGCGTGCCCGTCTGGAGCGAGGTCGAACTCGGCTTCCGGCTGCTCGACGACAACCCGATCCTCGGCGTCACCGGAACGAATGGCAAGACGACGACGAGTGAGCTGCTCGGGGCGATGCTCGGCGCGCCGGTCGCCGGGAACGTCGGCCGGGCGCTGACCGAGCTCGACGGCGAGGTGCCGGCCGGCGAGTGGATCGTCTGCGAGCTCTCGAGCTTCCAGCTCGAGGACATCCACGAGTTCCGGCCGCGGATCGCCGTGCTCCTGAACCTCGAGCCGGATCACCTCGATCGTCACGGAAGCTTCGAGGCGTACCGGGAGGCGAAGCTGCGCGTCTTCGAGAACCAGCGCGCTGACGACACCGCCGTCGTGCCACGCGGCTTCGAGGAGGTCGGGGAGGCGAGGCGCCTGGAGTTCTCGGCCGACGAGCCGCTCCCCGCAGAACCTCGCATCCCCGGCCGCCACAACCGCGAGAACGCCGCCGCCGCGACGGCAGCAGCGCATGTGGCCGGTGTCTCGGACGAGCAGATCGCAGAAGTGCTGCGCACCTTTCCAGGAGTCCCGCACCGGCTGGAGGACGTCGCGGAGATTCGCGGCGTTCGTTTCGTCAACGACTCCAAGGCGACGAACGCCGCCGCGGCCCGACGGGCGATCGCCGCCTACGACGAACCGCTCCACGTGATCCTCGGCGGCCTTGGCAAGAACGAGAGCTATGCGGAGCTCGCCGCCGACCTCCGCGCCAACGGGGCCCGGGCGTACCTGATCGGCGCCGCCGCCGACCAGCTCGCGGCCGCCGTCGACGTCCCGTTCGAGCGCTCGGGTGACCTGGCGACGGCCGTTCGTGCAGCGGCTGCGGCCGCCAAGCCGGGCGAGATCGTCCTGCTCTCCCCGGCGTGTGCGAGCTACGACCAGTTCGAGAACTTCGAGCAGCGCGGCGACGAGTTCCGCCGGCTCGTAGAGGGGCTGCGGTGAGGAAGGGCCAGCTGGAACAGCAGATCCTGCTGCTGGTCACGCTCGCGCTGGTGGCCTTCGGGCTGGTGATGGTCTACAGCGCAACCTCGGCCTCCGCCGCGCTCGCGAACGGCGACTCGTCGTACTACCTCCGCAAGCAGGCCCTCTACGCGCTCGTCGGCGTCGGGTTCCTGCTGCTGATCAGGCGCAGCGGCTACCGCGCACTGCGCCCCCTCTCGCCGCCGCTCGTCCTCGCCAGCATCGGGCTCCTGCTCGGGGTGCTCGCGCTCGGCGAGACGGTCAACGGCGCCCGCCGCTGGCTCCAGGTCGGGCCGGCCGTCTTCCAGCCCTCAGAGCTGGCCAAGCTCGCCCTGCTCGTCTTCGCCGCGGCGTACCTCGCGCGGCGGCCGGCACCGCAGACGCTCGGGGAGCTGATCAAGCCGCTCGGGCTCGTCACCGGCGTCGTCTGTGCGCTTCTGCTCGCCGAGCCCGACCTGGGGACCGCGATCACGATCGTCGTCATGATCGGCGGCGTCCTCGTCGTGTCCGGCGTGCCCGCCCGCCTGCTGGCCACGGCCGGCGGCCTCTGCGTCACGCTCGTTCTCGCCGCCACCTGGTTCGAGCCCTACCGGCGCGCGAGGCTGCTGAGCTTCGTCAATCCGTGGGACGACGCGCAGGGCGCCGGCTACCAGCCGGTGCAGGCGATGATCGCGCTCGGTTCCGGCGGGATCTTCGGCGAAGGTCTCGGCCAGTCGGTCCTGAAGGCGAACTACCTCCCCGAGGCGCACACGGACATGATCTTCGCGATCATCGGCGAGGAACTGGGGCTCGTAGGCGCCACCGCGCTGATCGCGGCGTACGCAGCGTTCGCCTACGCCGGCTTCCGTGTTGCCCTTGCCTGCCGCGATCCGTTCGGGAAACGGCTTGCGGCGGGCATCACGACCCTCGTCTGCGGCCAGGCGCTGATCAACCTGGCCGCGGTGATGGGGGCTGCGCCGCTCACCGGGATCACCCTGCCCTTCGTCTCCTATGGAGGCTCCAGCCTCGTCGTCGGACTTGCCGCCGTCGGGATCCTCCTTAACATCGCCGGGGACGATGGCCGAGCGACAAGCAGGTCCCGTGTGCCTGATCGCGACCGGCGGAACCGCCGGACACGTGCTCCCGTCGCTGGCGGTGGCCGAGGCGCTGCGCGCACGCGACGCCGTCGTGACGTTCGCCGGGTCCCCCGCGCGGTTTGAGGCGAGGCTCGTCCCGGAGGCGGGCTTCGAGTTCGACACCTTCGAGATCTCGGGCCTCCCGCGGCGACCGGGGATCGCGCAGGTAAGGGCGGCGATGCGGGCGGCCGGGGCGGTCCGAGCCTGCCGCCGGATCCTGCAGCGGCGACGGCCCGACGTCGTCCTGGGCGGTGGCGGGTATGTGGCCGGGCCGATGGTGCTGGCAGCGGCGGGGCAGCGGATCCCTACCGCCCTGCTCGAGGCCGATGCCCACCTCGGCCTCGCGAACCGCTTGTCGGCGCCGTTCGCGCGCCGAATCTTCCTCTCCTTTCCGATCCCGGGACGAACGGGCACGAAGTACCGGGTGACCGGCCGTCCCATCCCGCCGTCGTCGCGCGTGACACTTTCGAGAGAGGACGCGCGGGCGCGCTTCTTCATCGAGCGAGGCCCAGTCCTGCTCGTCTTCGGTGGCAGCCAGGGCGCGCGGAGCTTGAACGAGCTCGTCGTCGAGAGCTTCGGGGCGGCGGGCCCCGCCGTCCTCCACTTGAGCGGCGAGCGTGAGTTCTCGACGCTCGCCAAACGCGTCTCGCGACCGGGTTACCGCCTGCTGCCCTTCGTTCCGGAGTTCGGCGTCGCTCTCGCCGCCGCCGACCTCGTGCTCGCCCGAGCAGGAGGCTCGGTGTGGGAGGTGGCGGCCGCCGAGCGTCCCGCGATCCTCGTCCCTTACCCGTTCGCGACCGCCGACCACCAGACGAAGAACGCGCGCTACTTCGAGCAGGCCGGTGGCGCAGTCGTGATCTCGGAGGCCGAGCTCGGACTCGTTCCCGGCCTTGCCCGTTCGCTGCTCGGCGATCCGGCCCGTCTGGCGGAGATGGCCGCCGCGATGGGCCGAGTTGCCCGACCCGACGCCGCCGACGAGATCGCCCGAGAGCTGATCGCCCTTGCGCCCGCTGGACGGTAGGAGCCTCTTCTTCGTCGGGATCGGCGGCGCCGGCCTCAGCGGCTACGCCCTGCTTGCACACGCCTGGGGAGCCGAGGTCTCCGGCTGGGACCGCTTCGAGACGCCCTACCTGGAACAGGTTCGGGCGGCCGGGATCCCCGTCGCGATCGCCGAGGAGATCCCCGCGCCGCCGACCGGCGCCGAGACCGTCGTCTCGACGGCGTTCGCCGGTCGCGCCAAAGGGCTCACGCGCGCGGAGTTTCTCGCCGAGCTCGTTTCGTTGCAGGACGCGATCGTCGTCTCCGGCGCACATGGGAAGACGACGACGGCGGGCATGATCGCCTTCGTCCTCGACCGGCTCGGCCGCGACCCATCGTTCCTGATCGGCGCCGAGATCCCACAGCTGGGTGGAAACGCCCGTGCCGGGTCCGGGTGGCTGGTGGTCGAGGGAGACGAGTCCGACCGTACGATCGAGCATTTGCGACCGCAGATCGCGGTCGTGACGAACATCGATCTCGACCACCACAGTGAGTTCGGGTCTCACGCCGAGGTCGAGCAGCTCTTCGAGCGGTGGCTCGCGGGAGTGCCGCGAGTGGTGCGCGGCGACGAGCTCGAGCCGTACGCCGGAGAGCTGCGTCTGTCCGGCGAGCACAATCGACGCAACGCCGCGGTGGCGATCGCGGCGCTCGAGCTCGCGGGTGTGCCGGACGAGGAGGCTTGGCCGGTCCTGCGCGAGTTCCGAGGTGCCGGCCGAAGGCTCGAGGAGCGCGGCGTGGCCGGCGGCGTCCGAGTCGTCGACGACTACGCGCACCATCCGGCCGAGATCGAGGCGACGCTCTCGGCCGTTCGCGAAGGCGCCGACGTTCGCGTGCTGGCGCTCTTCCAACCGCATCTCTACTCGCGGACGCGGCACCTCGCGCGCGAGTTGGGCGCGGCCCTCGCCGCCGCCGACATGGTCGCCGTCACCGACGTCTACCCGGCCCGCGAGGAGCCGATCGAGGGGGTAACGGGCAAGCTCGTCGTCGATGCGCTCGCCGAGCGCCGTCCCGGGCTGCTCGTCGCATGGACGCCGACCGTCGAGCAGGGCGCGCGCTTCCTCGCGGGCCGAGCCCGCAGCGGCGACGTCGTGCTCACGATCGGCGCCGGCGACGTCGACCAGGCTGCGGAGCTGCTGCTGGAGCGACTTTAGTGCCCCTCCCAGCAATACATGCCGGCTTCTGGCCCGCGATCACGCGGCGCCAGTGCCCACCCTCCTCCTCACCAAGGTCATCAGACCTTGGCTCGTCAGAGTGCGAACTCTGGCTTGGTGCTCGCGACCCAGAAGCTCGGCGGCATTACAGGAAGGGGCACTAATGATCGAAGAGAGCGTGCCGCTCTCCCGGTTCACTACGCTCGGAACGGGTGGGCCGGCCCGCTGGTTCTCGAAGCCCGGGAATCTCGACGAGCTGGCCGCCGCGCTCGGGTGGGCGGCCGAGCGCAAGGTCCACGCGTCGGTTGTCGGGCTCGGCTCGAACCTACTCGTCGCGGACGAGGGTGTCGACGGGCTCGTCCTCAGGTTGACGGGCGAGCTGGCCGGAGCGGTCGCGGAAGGCCAGCGGCTGGTGGCCGGTGGAGGCGCGCCCCTCGCCGTCTGCCTCCACCGGGCCCGCGAGGCGTCGCTCGGTGGCTTCGAGTTCGCGTGTGCGATCCCCGGAACCGTGGGCGGCGGCGTGAAGATGAACGCGGGCGCGTACGGCGGGGACATCGCCGGCGCTCTCGAGCGCGCCCTTGTCGTCTCGGCCGCCGGCGCGGACTGGCGCACTCCCGAGGAGCTCGGGCTCGAATATCGTCGCTCCGCGCTCGACGTGGGCGAGATCGTCGCCCGGGCGGAGTTTCGGCTGGCGCCGAGGCCGCCGGAGGAGATCAAGGCGACAGTCGCCGCGATGCAAGCTCAGCGGAAGGCCGCGCAGCCGACCAACAAGCGGACGTTCGGCAGCGTCTTCAAAAATCCGGACCACGACCTGAGCGCCGGCCGGATGCTCGAGGCGTGTGGGCTCCGGGGGTACCGGATCGGCGGCGCCCAGATCTCCCCGCGGCATGCGAACTTCATCGAAAACGCCGACGGCGCCCGCTCGGTCGACGCGATCGCATTGATGGCCGAAGCTCGGAAGCGCGCTCTGGAGGAGTTCGGCGTGGCCCTCGAACACGAAGTCCAGCTCCTCGGCGACTTCGTGCTCCCGGCCGCCGGACGGCCCGTGTAGGAGCCCTCAGCGCCGCGGCGAACTGAGCGCGGTGCCCAGGGGACGACAGCTCGCGGCTGCCCACGCGGCCACACGGGCAGGCTCTCCGGCCCTGGAGCTGCTGCCCTCGGTCCGCTCGCTCGCCTTCGGCTTCGGGCTGCTGGCCGCAGCCCTCGCGCTCTACCTCGGCGCCCGCGAGAGCGCAGTCTTCTCTGTCCGGTCGATCGAGGTGACAACGGAGCCGTCCGGCCAAGCGCGGCTCGTTGAGCGGGCCCTGACGCCGCTTGCCGGTACGAGCCTGCTCGAGATCGACGAGGGTGTGATCGCGCGCCGCCTGGAGGCCCTGCCGCACGTCCATCTCCTCGGCTATGACCGGTCGTTCCCCGACGGGCTGCGTGTGATCGTCAGCGTCGAGCGCCCGGTTGCCGTGCTCCGTCGGGCGAACGAGAACTGGCTGGTCTCGGGTGAGGGCCGAGTTTTGCGCAAGCTCGAGCGACGTCTGCGCCGTCCTCTGCCGGTCGTCTGGATAGCACGCGGGGTGGAGCCGGAAATCGGCACCGTGCTGCGCGCCGAGAAGCCCGCGCGCGCCGTTCGGGCCCTGGCCGAGATGGATACCTCCGCGCCCAGCTTTCTCCGGCGCGTCTGGTACGTGGCCGAGGAGGAGACCGGCCTGACGATGGTTCTCCAGGACCGCTTCGAGGTGCGGCTCGGAAACGCGTCCGACCTGAGGCTGAAGCTCGAAGTCGCCGGCCGCGTCCTGGACGCGCTTCGCTCGTCGGGCGCGCCGGCCACCTATGTCGACGTGGCCGTCCCCGGGCGCCCAGTCGCCGGCTCGACCCTCAACTCTCAGGTCGAGCCTTAGACTTACCGGCGCTTCCGCCGTTGACAGGCGGAGTCTGCGGCCGTACGCTGGGGCGTTGCCGTGTCCGCAAAGGCGCGAGCTACAGTCGAGCTTGAGGTGGAGGGACGTTGAGAGTGCGTGACCAGACTGGCAACTACCTTGCGGTAATCAAAGTCTTCGGCGTCGGCGGAGGCGGCTCGAACGCCGTCAACCGCATGGTCGACGCCGGTTTGAGCGGCGTCGAGTTCATCGCCGCGAACACCGACGCCCAGGCTCTGCTCGGCGTCGATGCCGACGTGAAGGTGCAGATCGGCGCCGAATCGACACGCGGTCTCGGCGCCGGCGCGAATCCGGAGGTCGGCCGCAACGCGGCCCAGGAGAGCCGGGACGAGCTGAAAGAAGTGCTGAAAGGCGCCGACATGGTCTTCGTCACCGCGGGCGAGGGCGGCGGAACCGGTACGGGCGGCGCTCCGATCGTCGCCGAGATCGCCAAGGAGGACCTGGGCGCACTTACGGTCGGCGTCGTGACGAGGCCGTTCGGATTCGAGGGCCGCCGCCGCGCCGAGCAGGCGCACCTCGGCATCGAGGAGCTACGCGACCGTGTCGACACGTTGATCGTGATCGAGAACGACCGCCTGCTCCAGGTCGTCGAGAAGCGGACCTCGATCATCGACGCGTTCCGGATGGCGGACGACATTCTCCGTCAGGGCGTCCAAGGGATCACCGACCTGATCACGGTGCCCGGGATCGTCAACCTGGACTTTGCCGACGTCCGGGCGATCATGACCGAGGCCGGCTCGGCGCTGATGGGAATCGGCAGCGCCTCCGGCGAAAGCCGTGCGGCCGAAGCGGCGCACACTGCCGTCTCATCTCCCTTGCTGGAGTCGTCGATCGAAGGGGCGACCGGGATCCTGCTCAACATCAGCGGGCCGGCGGACATGGGCCTGTTCGAGGTGAACGAGGCTGCCGAGGTGGTCACGAGCGCCGCCGATCAGAACGCGAACGTCATCTTCGGCGCCGTCGTCGACGACGGGCTCAAGGACGAGGTGCGGGTGACGGTGATCGCCACCGGCTTCGGGCCGGGAGCGCACCGGCGCCGCCGGCGCGCGACGATCGAGGAGGAGGCGCCTGCCTCGAGGCCGGAAAGGGAGGAACGCTTCGAGGTGCCGAAGGACGTCCTCGAAGTGCCGTCTTTCCTCCGAGACTGAGCCCGAAGGCACCCCTGTAGCATCCGGGCGTCGTGCAGACGCTGCATCGGACACCGCTCTACGAGCGGCATCGCGCCCTCAACGCACGCATGGTTCCGTTCGCCGGCTGGGAGATGCCGGTGCAGTACGAGGGAGTGATCCCGGAGCATCGCGCGGTGCGGAGCGACTGCGGCGTCTTCGACGTCTCGCACATGGGGGAGATCGAGGTCGAGGGCCCGAAGGCGCACGTGCTCCTGCAGTCATTGCTCTCCAACGACCTGGAGAAGCTCGAGCCCGGCGGCGCGCAGTACACGCTGCTGACCAACGAGCGTGGCGGCATCGTCGACGACCTGATCGTCTACCGGCTGGAGCCGGGCCGCTACCTCCTGATCGTCAACGCCTCCAACCGCGAGCCCGACTTCCAGTGGCTGAAGGAACGGGAGATTCCGGGATCCGACGTTCGCGATGTCTCGGACGAGTACGCGCTGCTTGCGGTGCAGGGACCGCGATCGATCGAGCGGCTCGGCCTCGACGACGCTCCGGCCTTCACCTTCGCCATGGAGGAGCTCGACGGCGTCGAGTGCATGGTCAACCGGACCGGCTACACGGGTGAGCGCGGAGTCGAGCTGATGGTTTCGCAAGAGGACGCCGAGCAGCTCTGGGACCGGGTTCTCGAACGCGGTGCCGTTCCGTGCGGGCTCGGCGCCCGGGACACGCTCCGGCTCGAGGTCTGCTACCCGCTGCACGGAAACGACATCGGTCCCGACACCGATGCGATCTCCGCCGGTCTCGGCTGGGTCTGCGCGCTCGAAACCGATTTCACCGGCGCCGACGAGCTCCGACGGATCAAGCACGCGGGTCCGGAGAGCATGCTCGTCGCCTTCGTGATGGAGGACCCCGCCGTCCCGCGTCAGGGGATGACGATCGCGGGGGGCGGCGAGGTCACGTCGGGCACGCATTCGCCGATGCTGGATCGCGGGATCGGGATGGGGTACGTGCCGGCCGCGCTCGCCGCGGCGGGCACGGAGCTCGGGCTCGACGTTCGTGGCCGCCAACGCCGCGCCCGCGTCGTGACGAAGCCGATCTACAAACGCGAGGAGGGCTGATGGCCGCCGACGAGAGCTACCCCGACGACCTTCGCTACCACCGCGAGCACGACTGGGCGCGCATCGAAGGCGACGAGGCGGTCCTGGGAATCACGTGGTACGCGCAGGACGCGCTCGGCGAACTCGTTCACTTCGAACCGCCGGAGGCAGGGTCGACGGTGGCGAAGGACTCGAGCTACGGCGAGGTCGAGTCGGTCAAGGCCGTGTCGGAGATCATCGCGCCGCTCTCGGGAGAGGTGATCGAGGTCAACCAGGCGGTGATCGACTCGCCGGAGACGGTCAACGAGGATCCCTACGGCGCAGGGTGGCTGATTCGCATCCGGCTCACCGATCTCGGCGAGGACGACAACCTCCTCGACGCCGAGTCATACCGCCAGCTCGTCTCCGAGCAGTGACGTACGTCTCGCTGACCGACGCCGATCGCGAGGAGATGCTCGAGACGATCGGCGTCACGTCAGTGGACGAGCTTTTCCAGGACGTTCCGCGAGGCGTGCGTTTCGACCGTGCGCTCGACCTCGGCAATCCGCTCGCCGAGCAGGAGATCGTCGAGCGCTTGGAGGCGCTCGCGGCACGAAACACCCCGGCCGGCGAGGAGATCTCGTTCCTCGGAGCCGGCGTCTACGACCATTACATCCCCGCGATCGTCGACGCGATCCTCCAACGGGGCGAGTTCCTGACCGCGTATACGCCCTACCAGCCCGAGTTGAGTCAGGGCGTGCTCCAGGCGTTGTTCGAGTACCAGACCGTGATCTGCGAGCTCACGGGCATGGACGTCTCGAACGCATCCGGATACGACGGGACGACCGTCGCGGCCGACGCCTGCTACATCGCCAAGCACGCCACGGGCCGGACCAAGGTCGTCCTCGCCGAATCGCTGAATCCGCAGGTGCGCCAGGTCGTGAGGACCTACGCCCCGGGATTCGGGCTCGAGGTGGTCGACGTCCTCCATCGCGACGGGATCACCGATCCCGACGAGCTGAGGGCCGCGGCCGAGGGTGCGGCCTGTGTGATCTTCCAGCAACCGAACTTCTTCGGCTGCCTGGAACAGGCACCGGACCTCGCCGCCGCCGCGAACGATGCGGGGGCGCTTGCGGTCGCCCACGTCGACCCGATCTCGCTGGGCGTGCTCGAGGCGCCGGGCGCGTACGGCTGCGCGATCGCGATCGGTGAAGGTCAGGGCGCGGGCAACCCACTCTCCTTCGGCGGACCGCATTACGGCTTCCTCGCGGCGCGCGAGGAGTTCACACGACGGATGCCGGGCCGGATCGTCGGCGAGACGACCGACGTCGCGGGCGAGCGCGGTTACGTCCTCACGCTGCAGACGCGGGAGCAGCACATCCGGCGCGAGAAGGCGACCTCGAACATCACCACCAACCAGACGCTGTTGGCGCTGGGCGGCCTGATCAATCTGTGCTGGCTGGGACCTCAGGGTCTCCGTGAGCTGGGGGAGACCTGCATGGCCCTCGCCGAACACGCGAAGGACCGGCTTGGGGTGCCGCTTGTGTTTCCTGGCCGGACAACGTTCAAGGAGTTTGCCATCAGGGTCGGACGACCCGCGCAGGACGTGATGCGGGAGGCGCGCAAACAAGGGATCCATCCCGGCTATCCGCTCGGCCGCGACTACGAGGGATTGGATGACGCGCTCCTGGTAGCGCTCACGGAGCGCCGCACCCTCGGCGACATCGACGCGCTCGCCGAGGTGCTGTCCGCGTGAAGCTGATCTTCGAGAAGTCCCGCGCCGGTCGTCGTGCCGCTCGCCTTCCGCAGCCGGCGAACCTCGCGCCGGCCCCGGAACTGCCCGCCGGCCTGCGCCGCGCCGATCCGCCGCGACTTCCGGAGCTGCCCGAGAACGAGATCGTCCGCCACTTCACCGAGCTGACGACGCGCAACTTCGGGATCGACACCGGCTTCTACCCGCTCGGCTCCTGCACCATGAAGTACAACCCGCGCGTCAACGAGCGCGTTGCAGCCCTCCCGGGCTTCCGCGATCTGCACCCGCATCAGGACGAAGACGCTTCGCAGGGCGCGCTCGAGCTGATGCACGACCTTCAGGAGATGCTGGCCGAAATCACGGCGCTCGATGCCGTCTCGTTACAGCCCGCCGCCGGGTCGCAAGGCGAGCTCACCGGGCTCATGCTCATGCGTGCCTTCTTTGCCGACCGCGGCGAGGCCGACTGGCGGCGCAAGGTCGTCGTCGCCGACACGGCCCACGGCACGAACCCGGCGAGCGTGACGATGGCCGGCTACGAGCTTGTCAAGGTCGAGACCGACCCACGCGGGAACATCGATCTCGACGATCTCCGGACCAAGGTCGACGAGGAGACCGCCGGGCTGATGCTCACCAACCCCTCGACACTCGGCCTCTTCGACGAGCACATCGAGGAGATCGCGCGGATGTTCCACGAGGTGGGCGGCCTTCTCTACTACGACGGGGCGAACCTCAACGCCGTCTGCGGGATCTCGAGGCCGGGCGACATGGGGTTCGACATCGTCCACATCAATCTTCACAAGACGTTCTCGCAGCCACACGGCGGTGGCGGCCCGGGGGGCGGGCCGATCGCCGTGCGCAGGCAGCTCGAGCCATACCTTCCCGTGCCGGCGGTCGCCCGCGACGGCAAGCGCTTCCGCCTCGACTATGACCGGCCGAAGTCGATCGGCAAGGTACGCGCGTTCACCGGCCCGTTCGGCGTCTTCGTGCGCTCGTATGCGTTCATCCTCGCCTGGGGTCGCGAGCTCAAGACCATGTCGGAGGACGCCGTCCTAAACGCCAACTACCTGCTGGCGCGGTTGAAAGGCGCGTACGAGCTTCCATTCGACCGCCTCTGCATGCACGAGTTCGTGCTCTCCGCGCGCGGATTGAAACGCGAGCACGGGATCACGGCGCTCGACGTGGCCAAGCGCCTGATGGACTACGGCTTCCACCCGCCGACGATCTACTTCCCGCTGATCGTCCCGGAAGCGCTGATGATCGAGCCGACCGAGACGGAGACGAAGGAGACGCTCGACGCCTTCGCCGACGCGATGCTGGCGATCGCCCGGGAGGCGGCCGAGCAGCCGGAGCGCCTCAAGGAGGCGCCCCACGGTCGACCGGTCCAGCGCCTCGACGAGGTCAAGGCCGCTAGGCGGGCGGTCGTCCGCTACCGCTTCGAGGAGCATCCCGACCTGGCCGCAGAGCCGGCCGCGCCGGCCGCCACCGAGGCTCCCAAGGGCGTCTAGCGGTTAAAGCAGGTCGGTGTCGTCGTCGACCTCGCCTCGGCGGTGATGGAGGAGATAGACCGTGGCGCCGATCATCGGGACCAGCGTCAAGATCTTGAGGTCGGCCCATGCCGCTGCGAGCCAGACGACTCCGATGCAGACGTATGCGCCCCGGCGGACGAGCTGGTCCTCCCGGACGAGTTGCCACAGAGAAGCAGCAGTTTCGTTCATCAAGCTTCTCCTTCGGTTGCACACATGATCGGCGGCGACGGCGTTCACGGCATCCCTCAGACGGTGGCGTTGCAACAATCAGAGAGGTGATCGATCTTCGCTCCGATACCCAGACGCAGCCGACGCCCGGGATGCGACAGGCGATCGCAACGGCGGAGGTCGGCGACGAGCAGAAGCGCGAAGATCCGACCGTCAACCTCCTCGAGCAGCGAGCTGCGGAGCTGCTCGGTCAGGAGGAGGCCGTGTACGTCCCGACGGCGACGATGGCCAACGAGATCGCCCTTCGCCTGCACGGCGAGCCGGGGGACGAGATCCTCGCCGAGGAGCACGCGCATGTCCTGATCGCGGAGCTGGGCGCCCCTGCAGCTCTCAGCGGTCTGCTCACGCGACCGCTGCCGGGCCACCGCGGCCGCCTCTCGGCGGAGCAGATCCGCGCGGCGGCACGCCTCTGGGACGACCGGCATACCCCACTGACGCGAATCGTCTCGATCGAGAACACACACAACAGTTCCGGCGGACGCGTCTGGCCGTTGGCGGAGGTACGCGCGGTCGCCGAGACCTGCCGGGAGCTCGGTCTCCGTCTTCATCTGGACGGCGCGCGGCTCTTCAATGCCGCGGTCGCCCTCGGCGTCCCCGCTGCCGACCTCGCAGGCTACGCGGACACGGTGACGATCTGCCTCTCGAAGGGGCTCGGCTGCCCGCTCGGCGCACTTGTCGCCGGCTCCTCAGAACTCATGGTTCGCGCGAGGCGCTTCAAGCACATGTTCGGAGGCGCCATGCGGCAGGCCGGAATCGTGGCCGCCGCCGGCGTCTATGCGCTCGAGCACCATATCGACCGGCTGGCCGACGACCACGCGCGCGCGAAACGCCTTGCCGAAGGACTCGCTCAGGCAGGCCTGCCTGTCGATCCCGACGAGGTCGAGACGAACTTCGTGCACCTCGACGTCGCGTCGCTCGGGCTCACGTACTCGGAGGCGCTCGAGCGCCTTCATCGGGCCGGTGTCGGGTTCTCGGGGACCATTCACCCGACCGTGCTTCGTGCCGTCACCCATCTCGGGATCACCGACGACGAGATCGAGCGGGCGATCGAGATCGCGCCGAAGGCGCTCTACCGCTCACCCGCGGCGAAGAAGGCGGCGGCGACCGCCACGTAGGCCACGATCAGCGCAACGCCCCGCGCCCGGCTGGATTGGCCCGGCAGCAGCAGCGCGAACGTGAAGACGGCGGCCCCGCCGAGCGCGGCGAGCTCGACCGGTCGGAACGACAGCGCCAGGGGGTCGATCAGCCAGGAGAGCAGCGCGACCGCGGGAATCAGGAAGACCGCGACCTGTGCGCTCGAAGCCAGGGCGATCTCGGCCGCGAGCTTGATCTGGCCCCGCGCGGCGACGACCACCGCGCCGCCGTGCTCGGCTGCGTTGCCGACGATCGCGACGATGACCGCCGCGACGAAGAACTCGGACAGGTGCGCCTTGTCGGCGAAGACCTCGATCGAGCCGACGAGGATCTCGGCGATCACGGCGGTTACGACAGTGGCGAGCCCGAGTACGAGCAATGCCGTGCCGAAGGTCCATGCTCTCATCTCCAACGCCTGATCGGAGACGTGGAGCCGCCGATGCCGGCGGAGCGAAAGCCACGTGACGGCGAGGTAGACCAGCAGCAGGGCGATCGATACCGGCACGGACAGCTCGGCGATGAGATCCCGCTCCGGGTCGCCGTCCCATCCCGGCACGGAGGGAATGAGCACGACGAGGACGGCAAAGCCGACCAGGGCGAGCGAGACGAAGCTCGACTCGCGGTCGATCGCGCCGCGCCCGCCGAAGACAAGCGAGAAGCCGAGGACGAGCAGGAGGTTCCCGACGACGCTACCGCTCAGCGATCCGCGCACGACCTCGAACTTGGCTTCGTTGACGGCGAACAACGCGATGATCAGCTCAGGGGCGTTCCCGAAGGTCGCATTGAGGAAGCCGCCGATGCCCGGCCCGGTGTGATGCGCCGCCTGTTCGGTCGCCTCGCCGATCAGCCACGCGAGGGGGACGAGCGCGAGAGCGGCGAGCACGAATTCGACGACCTGCCCGGGGTGGAACGCGTAGTGAACGAAGATCGTGACCGGGGCGAGGGCGACCGAGCCCCAGAGGATCCTCCTGGCCACGGGTCTACCCTAACGACCGTGCTCAAGGCGGTTCTTTTCGATTGGGGCGGCACCCTTATGAACGACGAATGGAGCGACGAGATCGCGCTCGAAGGCCATACAGCCGGCCTCACCGCGCTCGCCCGCGACGGGCTCCCCGACGCCGCGACGTTCACTCGCTACCTGCGCGAGCATCAAGCCGAGCTCTTCCCGTTCGCGAGCGAGGACGAGATTGACATCGCCGCGGTCATGGCCGGGTCGTTCCGCGAGCACGACGCCGAGCTAACGGACGACGACGTGCGGCTCTTCCTCCAGGCGGCACAAGACGTCTGGTCGTCGTACTACGTCTTGGCGGACTCGACGCACGCGTTGCTCGAGGTCCTGCGTGCTCGGGGTCTCAAGCTCGCGCTCGTCTCGAATACCGCCAGCCCGCAATGGCTGCTGCAGCCGATCCTCGAGCGGCAGGGGATCGCCGAGCGGGTGGACACGATCGTCCTCTCGTCCGAGGTCGGAAAGCGCAAGCCGCATCCGGCGATCTTCGAGCGCGCGCTCAGCGAGCTGGGGGTCGACTCGAGTGACGCGCTCTTCGTCGGCGACCGCCTCGACGCGGACGTGCTCGGAGCGTCGCGGATCGGGATGAAAACCGTCCAGGCGGTCTGGTTCCGCGCCGACGAGGGGCCGAAGGGAGTCGAGGCGGACTTCCAGGCATTCACCCAGATGGATGTCCTCAACGTCGCCGACCGCCTCGCCGCCTAGTGGCCCACTAGCGCGTCCGACGCACCCTGTCAAGTCTTGCGCGGGCCGGAAACCGTGCACCAAAATCCAGCTATGGCGTCACGCGAGATCACCCGTCCGCTCCGCGAGCTCCCGCTCCGGCCGCAGGACGAGGTCGAGTGCCGCCGGTGTGGGATCCACTGCGACAAGGTCGTCTACCCGGCCGCCTGCGTCGCCCGCTCGTGCCCGTTCCTTTACGCCTTCGAAGAGGTCGGCCGGACGTACGTGGGCTGCATGCAGAAGGTCTTTGGCGTCGAGATCGACCTCGAGCTCTTGGAGGAAGCCGAAGCCCGAGCCCCGGGCTTCGGTGCTGTCAAGGCCACTCGCAACCCGCTGCCGATGTGCCACTCCGAGGTCGAGAGCACCTACCTCAGCCGGACCGACGACCTCGGCTGCGTGAACCCCGAGTTCCACGAGCTCCCGGTCGGCGAGCCGAGCTTCCGCGTCTTCGCGCAGGTGCGCGGGTCCCGGCCCCACTAGTCCCGGCCTTCCAGAGCTTCCGCAGCTTTCGCATCTCCTCGGCGTCGGCGCCCTTACCGTGCTGCCCCTCGGTTTCGACGACCGCGGGCAGATCCTGGAGCCGGGGATTGCCGAGGAAGACCGACAGCTTCTTGCCGATCAACCCCTCGCAGAGGTTGGCGTGGCGGTCGCGGTTCGAGCCGAACGCGGTCTGCGAGTCGTTGACGTGGAGCGCGCGAAGGCGATCCAATCCGATCAGGCTGTCGAACTCGTCGAGCACTGCATCGAGCGCGCCCACATCGGTGACGTCGTAGCCCGAGGCCCACAGATGGCAGGAGTCGAGGCAGACGCCGAGCCGCGGGTGCCGGTCCAGCCCGTCCATGAGCGCGGCCAGCTCCTCGAGCGAGCGGCCGATCGTCCCACCCGTTCCCGCTGAGTTCTCGAGCAACAGCCAGGTGGTGTCCGAGCAGCGCTCCAGGACCTGCTCGACCGCCGGCACGATGCGCTCGAGGCCAACGTCGAAGCCCGCGCCGAGGTGCGAGCCGGGGTGGAAGACGACCCCGTCGGCCTCGATCGCGCAGGCAGCATCGACTGTGCTTCGAAGTGTGCTCACGGACTTCTCGTAGATCACGTCGTCGGGGCTCGCGACATTGCAGAGGTAGATCGCGTGGACGAGGACGGCGTCGATGCCGGCCTCGTGTGCGCGGGGGGCGAAGCTCGCGAGCACCTCCGGGTCGTGCGCGGGGAATCGCCACGCTCTCGGGCTCTGAACGAAGAGCTGGAGCGCCTCGGCGCCGATCTCCTTCGCCCGCTCCGGAGCGGCCTTGACGCCGCCCGAAACATGGCCGCCGAAGAGCACGGCCCTACGATAGTGAGGCAGTGTCCGTTCGCGTCCGCATGGCCCCGAGCCCGACCGGCTTCCTCCACATCGGCGGCGTCCGCACCTTCCTCTTCAACTGGCTCTTCGCCCGCGGACAGGGCGGCGAGTGCCTGCTGCGGATCGAGAACACCGACACGAGCCGGGAGGTCGCCGAATCGACCGAGCAGATCCAGCGCTCGCTGTCCTGGCTCGGCATCGACTGGGACGGAGACGTTCGCTTCCAGCTCGGCCGGATGGAGGACTGCCAGCGGCTTGCGCGGCAGCTCGTCGACGAGGGGAAGGCATACGAGGACGAAGGCGCGATCCGGTTCCGAATGCCCGACGAGGGAACGACCGGCTGGAACGACGCCATCCGCGGCCCGATCGAAATCCCGAACGAGACGATCGAGGACGTCGTCCTCATCCGCTCCGACGGCCGGCCGACGTACAACTTCGCGAACCCCGTCGAGGACATGCTCGACGGGATCACGCATGTGATCCGCGGCGTCGACCACGTTTCGAACACGCCGAAGCAGATCCAGATCCTCCGCGCGCTCGGCGCCGAGCCTCCCGTTTACGCCCATGTCCCGGACGTTCTCGGGACCGACGGCAAGAAGCTCTCGAAGCGGCACGGAGCACAGTCGGTCGAGGACTTCCGCGAGGAGGGATACATCCCGGAGGCGCTCGTCAATTTCCTCGCGCGGCTCGGCTGGGCCTACGACGACAAGACCGAGGTCTTCTCGCGCGAGGAGCTCCTGCGAGTCTTCAGCCTCGACCGCGTCTCGTCCAGCCCGGCTGTCTTCGACTACGAGAAGCTCGCCTGGCTGAACGGCGTCCACCTGCGGAACCTGACGCCCGACGAATACGCCGACCGCGTCGTCGACTATCTCCAGGAGCAGGGGATCGAGTGGGGCGAAGACCTCGTGAGGCGTGCCGCGCCGCTCGTGCAGGAGAAGATCGAGATTCTTTCGCAGTTTCCGGACTACGTCCGCTTCCTGTTCGAAGACGTCTCGCCTGAGCCATCGCTCCTCGACGGCCGCGTCCTCTCAGCGGCGGCGGAGACGCTGTCCGAGCTCGAGCCCTTCGATGCCCACACGATCGAGCCCGCGCTGCGCGAGCTCGCGGAGCGGCTCGAGCTCAAGCCGCGAGAGGCGTTTCAGCCGATTCGGGTCGCGGTCACCGGTTCGAAGATCTCACCGGGCCTGTTCGAAAGCATCGAGCTGCTGGGGCGCGAGAAGAGTGTCGACCGCCTCAGGGCTGCGCGCGGCGCAGCGGCTTAGGCGGACCGAGGGGGTCCAGCGCACGTTGGAACTGAAGCCAGGCACGTCGGCGAAAGGCCGGCGTGGGCTGCGGCAGCTGCGCGGCGAGCCGTTGGCGGACCGCGTCGCTCTGTTCGGACTCAGGTCGCCTTCCCACTTTGAAAGAATAAACGTGCTCGGCAGCCGATCAGGTACGGCCGATCTAAAAGCTCCCGGAAATCGATGGAATCCCGAACCCCCGCTACACTCTGAAGGTGGTAGGCGGCACCACGACAGTGCTTGTCGTCGACGACGATCCTTCTCTGCGGCTCCTCTGTCGGGTCAACCTGGAGCTCGAGGGATATGCCGTCGTCGAGGCCGGGACGATCGGCGAGGCCGAGCGAGCGCTCGACAACGGCGGCGTCGATGTGGTTCTCCTCGATCTACACCTCGGCAACGAGCACGGAATCTCGCTCGTCCCGACGTTGGAGGAACGCGGGCTCGGCTCGTCGGTGGCGCTCCTGACCGGAAGCCCGGGCAGCCGGCTGCCGGAGGGCGCGACGGTCATTCCGAAGCCCTTTGCGATTGACGACCTGACCGGCACGGTTCGCCGGCTGGCGGGATCGTAGGCTCCGTCAGCTTCGGTAGATTCCCCGGTCGCCCATGAGTGTCACCGCCGTCCGCACGCCTGCCGAGTACGAGGCCGAACTCCAGCGCTATCTCTTCGAACGCGCCGAGGAGGGACGGGCGGTTCGGGTTGGCGAGAAGGAGATCTCCGAGCGGGCGGAGATCGTCGCGCGCTATCGAGACCTCTTCACGCGCGAACAGCTCGATGCGCTCAAGGAGGCGGAGGAGGGCGTCGCCGGGACCGAGCGCGAGCGCGTCTATCGCCTGCGCAAGACGTGTGAGTCCGGCCTCGTCGACATCGAGCTGAGCGAGCGCGAGGATGCGTTCGAGAACGCAATCCTCGCCGCGAGAGTCACCTACCAGGGCGAGGAACTTCCGCTGCGCTCCGCCCAGGCGCAGCTCGCCGTGCTCCCGAGCTACGCCGATCGCGAGGAGCTGGGAGAGCTCCAGGGAGATGCATCAGCCGCCTTCAACGACGACCGCATGGAGCTTCTCCGCGCCCGCGAGGAGCTCGACGCCGAGCTGTCCGGCGACCCGGACGCCGTTGCGCGGAACGAAGAGGAGAAGGGAATCTCCCTACGCGAGCTCGCTCGTGTCCTCACTGACGCCAGTCGCGGGGCGGACGAGGTGTACGGGCGTCTCTCGGCTCGGTGGTTCGACAAGCTCCTCGGCACCGATCGCGCGGAGTTGCCGACGTCGTACCACGTCTCCTGGCTGCGGCGGCTCTCCCCGCTCGAGGCGACGTACACGAAAGAGCGCGCCACAGAGGTCTGCCTCCAGACGCTGCGACAGCTTGGCTTCGACCTCGACCAGGAGCCGAACATCAAGCTCGACCTAGACGACCGGCCGCAGAAGTCGCCGCGGGCCTGCGTGATCGCGGCCGACCCGCCAAAGATCGTCCACCTGATCACCCGCGCCCAGGGTGGGCTCCACGACTACCAGGCCTTCCTGCACGAGGCCGGTCATGCTCTCCATTACGGCAACTGCGATCCCGCGCTGCCGTACACGTTCCGCAACCTCTCGCGCGACCATGCGTTGACGGAGATCTACTCGTACATCTTTGAGGCGATCTCGCGCGAGCCGGCCTGGCATGCCGAGCATTTCGACCTTTCCGCGCAGCAGGCCGAAGAGCACGCAGAGGCGACGATCTTCCTCGAGGCACTGCTCTTCCGGCGCTACACGGCGAAGCTGCACTTCGAGCTCGAGTTCTGGGGCAGCTTCGGCGACGGGTCGGCCGCGGGCCCGGACGAGTACCACCGCCTCCTGACGTCTGCCACCGGGATCGCGTACCGGCCGGACGCCTATCTGGCCGACATGGACGCGGGCTTCTATTCGGCCGACTACCTCCGCGCGTGGATTCGCTCCGCCCAGCTCCGGCAGTGGCTCACGCGGGAAGTCGGCGAGGACTGGTGGCGCAATGCCGCGACCGGAGACCACCTCCGCGCACTCTTTGCAGAAGGGACGCAGCCCACGAGCGAGGAGATCGCCGGGCGCCTGGGCTTCGATCCGCACGACACCAAGCCGCTGCTCGCTGAGTTGGGTGCCTGACGTCCGGTTTGACCGGTTTTACCGGTACGACGAGCTAACCGAGATCCTGCAAGCGTGGGCCGCAGAGCGGCCCGAGCTCTTCCGCGTCGAATCGATCGGCTCCTCGCACGAAGGCCGGGAGATCTGGCTGTGCACGCTGACGAACCTCGAGTCCGGACCGGATCTCGAGAAGCCGGCGCTCCTGATCGAGGGCAACATCCATTCGATCGAGGTCACCGGCGCAACGGCGGCGCTCCACCTGATCGACCGGCTGGTCTCCG
This sequence comes from Gaiellaceae bacterium, assembly GCA_035641605.1. GTDB lineage: Bacteria > Actinomycetota > Thermoleophilia > Gaiellales > Gaiellaceae > JACDAN01. Next base: position 34,783 of record DASQTZ010000009.1, read on the forward strand.
GTTACGGCGAGGACGACCGGGTTACGCGCGTGCTCGACACCCGGGCGTTCTACGTCATCCCTCGGCTGAACCCCGACGGGCCGGAGCTCGCTCTCGCCGAGAGGCCGCGGTTCATTCGCTCGAGTACGCGCCCGTGGCCCCTCGTCGAGCCGGTCGACGGTCTTCACGAGGAGGACCTCGACGGCGACGGCCGGATCCTGATGATGCGCGTCCGCGACCCGAACGGATCGTGGAAGCCGCACCCCGAGGAACCGCGGATGATGGCCCGGCGCGAGCCGGACGATGCCGAAGGGGTCTTCTACCGCATGCTCTGGGAGGGCCGGATCCGCAACTACGACGGCGTCACGATCAAGGTCGTTCCGCCCCTCGAAGGCCTCGACCTCAACCGAAACTTCCCGATGGAGTGGGCGGTCGAGGCCGAGCAGCTGGGTGCGGGGCCGTATCCCGCTTCGGAGCCGGAGATCCGCGCGATGCTGCAGGCGATCGTCGACCGGCCGAACATCACGGGGCACATCTCGTACCACACCTTCAGCGGCGTCCACCTTCGGCCGTACTCGAGCTACCCGGACGAGCACTTTCCGACCGCCGACCTCCGCACGTACCAGCTCCTGGGCGAGAAGGCGACCGAGCTCACGGGCTACCCCGCGATCTCGATCTTCCACGACTTCAAGTACGACCCCAAGCAGACGGTCAAGGGCGGCGCCAATGACTGGCTCTACGACCACCTCGGCGTCTTCTCGTGGACGACCGAGTTCTGGAGCCCGCAGCGAGAGGCGGGAATCGAAGGTTTTCAGTACATCGAGTGGCTCCGCGACCACCCGCCGGAGGACGACCTCAAGCTCCTGCGCTGGAGCGACGAGCAGTTGGACGGGAGGGGCTACGTGGACTGGTATCCGTTCGAGCACGACCAGCTCGGCGAGGTCGAGCTCGGTGGCTGGGACGTCATGTACTGCTGGGGCAACATCCCGCCGCAATTTCTCGAGCGCGAGGTCGCTCCGCATTCGGAGCTCGCGATCTGGCAGCTACTCGCGTCGCCGCTGCTCGAGGTCCGGTCGCTGGAGGTCGAGGCGTTGGGGGAGGACACCTGGCTCGTGCGGCTCGTGCTCGAGAACACGGGTTGGCTGCCGACGAGCGTGAGCGAGAGGGCGGTCGAGCGCAAGGCCGTCCTGCCGTTGGAGGCCGAGATCACGCTGCCCGAAGGTGGGCGGGTCGTCGGCGGCGAGAAGAAGGTGGACCTGGGCCAGTTGGACGGGCGGGTCCATCGCCGTTCGCTCCTCTGGTGGGCGTCGAACGATGCGACCAGCGACCGGGCCAAGGTGGAGTGGGTCGTGGAGGCCTCGGCGGGCTCTTCCGTCGCCGTCGAGGCGCGGCACCAGCGGGCGGGGACTGTCCGCCGCGAGCTGATGCTTGAAGCTGGCTCTTGACGGGGCCGCTAGAGCGAACCGCGTACGTTGACAAGAGGGCCGCGTAAAGCGGCCATCTTTGTCTTTGTCGCGCCGCTAGCCGCTGGTTCTCAAGTTCGTGTCTTCCAGCGTCTCGATCTCGGCGTTCGTCGTCGAGCCGTCGACAAGCGTCTCACCATCGACGACGACTGTGCCGGTCGCCACGGCATCCCGGCGTCTACTCATGAAATGGCCGGTGAAGCCGGGGAACGTCGTCGTGTTGCTCGTCGCCTCGATCGCGCCCGCGCCCTCCCAGCTCATGTCAACGGTCACTACGCGGCCTTGGCGCAGCGTGATTGTCCCGGTGACGGCCGCGGTTTGTAGCGACGCCGACCACGTGAACTCGGCCGGTCCGGAGCCGCTGTCGCTGATGAAGTTGCCGGCGCAGTCGAAGCCGCGGATGAACACCGTGAGGAAGTCGCTGTCGAGCGTGATCGTGCCCGACTCGGACTCCTCCTCGTGTCCGGCGAGCACCGTGACGCGTTTCTGGACGGTCGTGCCGTCGCCGCAATCCCTGTTGACGACGTAGTTCGCAGTCGCGACGACCTCGAAGCGATGGAACGTCTCTGTCGTCGCCGACGCCGCGGCCGGCACAAGCAACGCGGCGACGATTGCGGCCAGGGAGACCGCGAACGTGCGGGACCAGGACCCCGTTGACATGCGTAGCACCCCTTCCCCCTCGAAGAACGGTCAGCTCATTCGACCGGCTTTACGCGGGGGGTGGCCTTCCGGTTTTCAGCTGTCACCGGCGAGCAAGAGCTCGATCTCATCGGCGAGGATCTTCTTCGCCGGGTCGGCACGTCCCCTGGTGAACCTCACGCCCTCGGCCTCGAGCAGCTCGCGGCACTTCGCGGGGCCATCACCGCCGCTTCCCCAGCCCTCGGGTATCGAGCCGTCGGCGTGGATGACGCGCCACGCGTTGGGAAAAGAGCGATTGCGAGCCGCGGAGCGGCCCACGGCGCGGGCTGCCGTGCGCCGGCCGGTCACGGCGCTTGCGATCTCACCGTACGCGGTCCAGAAGCCGGCGGGGATGACGCTCGCGGCACGCTCAAACTCGTCGTGGCCGTCGATGGTTTCGCCAGCCTAGAGGCTGACGGTGAGGCGGCTCGGTTCAGCGCCGCGGCGCCGTCGGAATCGGCGACGTCCAAGGCATCAGGAGAAGTTTCGCGCGTGGGGTTGCGCGGTGGGCTCCGCTCCGGCGGAGCCCACCAACGCAGACGCCGCTACTTACCTTTCTTCTTGCGCTTCTTCGCCTTCTCCTGCGCCTCTGTCTTCGTTGCGGCGACGCGATCCTTCGCGGCAACACACGAACCGAGTGGAGCGCCGGACAATCCCTTTGCCTGGCACGCCGCGATCGCAGCCATGATCTGCTGCTGCGTCTGGCCGGCGTTCTTCGCATGCGCCATCGTCGAGACGCACTTGCCGAACGCGTTCTTGTCGTTCGCGTTTGTGCCCCAGAGCTCGTTGAATGCCGCGGTGCCCATCCGGGTGCGCTCCGCCTTGCAGAGCTTGGCCGGATTGACCTTCCCCGCCGGCTTCCCCGGGGTAATGAACGTCTGGTCGTTGATCGTCACGGTGCTGACGAGGACCGTCTGCTCCTTGTCCGGCTGGGACCAGCCGCCGTCGACGACGAGCTGGATCGCCGTGATCGGCTGCCCGCCGAGCGCCGCGACCGCCGCTGCCCAGGTCGTGCACTGCGTGCCCGGGATGAGCTGCGACGTGTCGACGCGGCACGCATCGCTTGTGCCGACGAGGTTGCCGGTCGAGATCCACGTGTCCGTCGGACAGGTGTTGAAGCTGGGCGACGGGCCGAAGTAGACGAATACGTTCTTGCCGCCGATCGTGATCTGGAAGCGCGGTGAGCCACCGCCGCAGTTGTCGTCCGTGACGTTGAATTCGGCGCTGAGCGTCGTCAGCGTCGCCAGCGTCGCGCCACTTGGCACTGGGAAGCTGATTGCACCGAAGTCATTCGCCGCGCTGGTGTCCGAGAAATCGGAGACGAGCTGCACTTTGTTCCCCTGCAACTGCGCGGTTCCGGACAACGTGAAGCCGTCCGCCGCGAATGCGGGCGCGGCGACAGCCATGGCCATGACTGCGACAACGCCTACAAGCAGTCGTTTCATGTGAGGACCCCCTCTTTTATGTTTCCCCAACAACTAACACGCGTCTTCAACGCGAAAACCTCCACCGGGGGTGCGTGCAGTTTGTGAAATTCTTGTAAAAGCTCAACGTGCGGCGCGGAAAACGGCGCACAGAATCCACGCTTCCCGGGTGCCTGAGAGCAGCTTGACGTACTCAAGTTCGCGCTAATCGGCGACACGTGGGTCCGCGCCGTCGCTACGACATCATCGTGGCCGACGAGCTCACCGATCCTCGCCCACGGCATCCCAGCCAGGTGAAGCAGGCTGACGCGCCGGTGACGGAGGTCACGCGGCGAGAACTAGGGTACGCCCGCGGCGATGCAAGCGCGGGTAAGCGCGGTGCGCAAACGATTCCTGCCAAATCCCTGGAAAGACAGCCCGCTCAGGAACCCGGGTCGGCACGCGCGAAAGGCGGCACGGCCTGGAAGAGCTCGGAAGCGGGACCCAGCGAGTGCGGGGTCCGCCAGCTTCGCAAAAGAGGCGCCGGCCCCTAGATGTCATCGCGTCCGTCTTCGAACTGCAGGACAAAGACGCAGCAGTATGGGGAGCAGGTACCCAATCCGCTGCAAGTTCGCCTGAGTAGCCTCCCCAGGGTTGAGGCCGAGAAGAATCATTCTCTTCAGGTTCGACAGGAATCCTCTGGTCTGCCGATCTCGAG
>DASQTZ010000010.1:0-4262 GCA_035641605.1 Gaiellaceae bacterium
CGAGGGCGTGCCCGGAGCCATCGGTGTCGCCGTCGTGGAACGTGAGCTCGAGACCGGGCAGGAGGAGCAGGCCGTACTGCTCACGCGCCCGCCTCGCCTCCCGGTCGATCGCGGCGAAGTAGCGCTCGTGTGCCGTCTCCGTCAGGTACGGAGATCCGGTCGGGAGCACGTGGTCGGTGATGCAGAGCACGTCGAAGCCGTGGCGGCCGTAGACATCGACGAGCTCGGTCAGCGTGAGCGTGCCGTCGCTCCACGTCGTGTGCGCGTGGAGCTCACAGAGAAGCGGTTTCCTGTCCATGCATCCAGCGTGGCTACGCCGGAGGGGATCAGGGGGAGAAAAGCGGTGAACGAGCAGGGAAGAAGCGGAGAACGCTGTGGCCCCGGGCCGCCGGGGCCACACACGTTCGGCGCGAGGGTGCGCCCGGCGGCTACCTCAACGCGGGGGCGCATCGTGAGTCTCGTCCTCCAGCCCGTGCCGTGGGGCGTCGGGCTGGTGAACGCGGCGTATCGATCGGGGGACGACCTTCTCGATCACCACCTCTTCACCCTCCGGACACCATGCCGATGCACCGCGCAGGCCTGCCTGCAGCCACACTGCGGGCGGTGCGTGCTCCGATGGCCATCGTGGCGACGGCTGTCCTTCTCATGTCCGCCTGTGGCGGGGATGACGGTGGAGGCGGCTCGTCCGGAACGATCCGCTCGGACGGGTCGAGCACCGTCGGCCCCCTGATGCAGGCTGCCGCGGAGCGCTTTCAGAGCGAGAACGAGGGCGCGCGGGTGACGGTCGGGGTCTCGGGGACCGGTGGCGGCTTCGAGCGCTTCTGCCGAGGCGAGACCGACATCTCCAACGCGTCCCGGCCGATCGAAGACGACGAGAAGCAGGTTTGCTCCGGCCAGGGAATCGAGTTTTTGGAGCTCCCCGTCGCGAATGACGCCCTCACGGTGGTCGTCAACCGTGAGAACGACTGGGCGGACTGCCTCACCGTCGAGCAGCTGAAGACGATCTGGAAACCGGGCTCGAACGTCGACTCGTGGAAGGACGTCGATCCGAGCTTCGCGGACGAGTCGATGAAGCTCTATGGCCCGGGCACGGACTCCGGCACCTTCGACTACTTCACGGAAGAGATCAATGGCGAGGAGGGCGCGAGTCGCACCGACTATTCGGCCAGCGAGGACGACAATGTCATCGTCCGCGGCGTCGAGGGCGACGCCGGCGCGCTGGGCTACTTCGGCTTCACATACTTCGAGGAGAACGAGGACACCTTGAAGGCCCTCGAGATCGATGGCGGCGGCGGCTGCGTCGCGCCGAGCGCCGAGTCGGCCCAGAGCGGCGAGTACAAGCCTCTTGCACGCCCGCTCTTCATCTACGTGAAGAAGGCGTCTCTCGAGCGGCCCGAGGTGATGGACTTCGTCGAGTTCATCTTCGACAATTCCGGCGAGATCGCCGACTCCGCCCGCTTCATCCCGGCGACGGAAGATCAGATCGCCGAGGCTCGGTCGGCGCTCGCCGGCTAGGCGACCGCAACGACCGGATCCGGCAGGAGCGCGGCGACCGTCCGGCGGAAGACGTCGGCGCCGTGCAGCGAGTACGCGGCGTTGAACTCGACGGCCCCGTTGATCTCGATCACGACGCATTCGCCGTCGCGACCGGGCAGGAGGTCGACGCCGACGAGGTCACCTTCCACTGCGGCAGCGGCGCGAATCGCCAGCTCGCAGGCCCCGCTCGACGGCTCGACCGGCTCGCGAACCGCGCCAAGCGCGACGTTCGTCCTCCACTCGCCCGGCGCCGCGACACGCTTGATCGCGCCGACCACGGAGCCGCCGGCGATGACGAGGCGAATGTCGTGGCCCCTCGGCGGGACGAGCTCCTGGACGAGTGCGCCGTGGCTCGCGAACCAGGGCCGATCGACTACCGCGACCAGATGACGCCGGAGCGCGGCGGCGTCCTGGCAGAGGACGACGTCCAGGCCCCAGCTTCCGAACCGCGGCTTGACGACGACTGGCGGATCGAACGGGACGCTGTCGGTCGGCGCCGTCACGTGCGCGGTTCGCGGGTGCGCGACGCCCGCTTCCCAAAGCGCCCGGCTCGTCGCGAGCTTGTCGTGCGCTGCAACGAGCGTGCCGGACCTGTTCAGGACGTGGACCCCGGCGCCCTCGAGCCGCGCCAGCTCCCACAGGCCGGTCTCTATCCCGTCCAGGCTCTCGGCGACGTCGAGGCGGCCGATGGCGACGTCTCCCTCGCCGAGCATGCGAGCGGCGATTGCCGGCTCGAGGATGCGCAGGCCAGGACGGGCGCAAGTGAGCGCCAGGTTCGTGCTGGTGCGACGGTGGGCGACGATCGCGACCTGCATGCGCCTGGATTGATTATTGGGCCCGGAGCACGTTTCCTGCGGGTCGCACTCCATCTCGTTGCCAGCCGGACTCATTTTCGATACCGGGTTAGCCTGTTCAGAAGTGCTCTTTCGGCCGGACGCATTCGAGCAATTGACGGGCGAGGCGTGGGTCGAGGAGCGTGTTCGCGATGGGATCCGCGCAATCGTCGGCGATGCCGAGGAGCGGTACGACCCGGTGGCGCTGTGGCCTGCGGAGGAGTGGGACTCGTGGGGATCGCCGACGCCGCTCACGGGTCTCTATTGCGGAGCTGCGGGGGTCGTCTGGGCGCTCGACGCGCTCCGGCGCCGGGGGCACGCCGACGTCGGGATCGACCTCGCGGCGGCAGCGCAGCGGGCGCTCGAGCGTGCGTGTGAGGCACCGGAGCTCTCGGAAGCGGAGGACTTCGAGCTCCCTCGAGCATCGGACGCCGGGCTCTTCAGCGGCGAGACCGGCAACCTCGTGGTCGCGTGGCGCGTCGCCGGGGACGCGTCGCTCGTGCAGCCGATCGAGGAACGGATTCTCGAGAGCCGCGAGAGCGACGCCAACGAGGTGATGTGGGGCGCACCGGGCGGGCTGCTTGCCGCGCGGGCGCTGCTGGACTGGACCGGGGACGAGCGCTGGGCGGAGGTCTGGCAGACGACCGCCGACGGGGTCTGGGAAGCGCGCGACGAGGACGGCCTGTGGACGCAGCGGCTCTTCGGGAGCACCGGCCGCAGCCTCGGCCCGGCGCACGGCCTCGTCGGAATCGTCCAAGCGTTGCTCGGCGGCGACGAGCTGCTGCCGGCGGATCGGCGGGACCGCATCCTCACCGACACGGTCCAGATCCTCGAACGCAACGCGGTGTACGAGGGGATGCTGGCGAACTGGCCGCCGCGTGAGGGCGATGGCCTCGAACGGCCGGACGGCGAACCGCGGCTCCAGTGGTGCCACGGCGCGCCGGGGATCGTTATCTCGACGGCGGAGTTCCTTCCCGAGGAGCTGCTGTCGGCCGGCGCCGAGCTCACCTGGCGTGCGGGCGCGCACGGGCCGAAGAAGGGCTCGTCGATCTGCCACGGAACGGCCGGCAACGGTTACGCCCTCCTGAAGGTGTTCGAGCGAACGGCCGACGAGAAGTGGCTCGATCGCGCCCGGCGGTTCGCCGTCCATGCCCTCGGTCAGGTGGAGCGCCGCGGAAACGGCCACTACTCGCTCTGGACGGGCGACCTCGGCGTTGCGATCTTCGCCGCCGACTGTCTCGACGGCAGCACGCGGTACCCGATTCTCGAGACCTGGGACTAGTGGACGTTCACTTCGGCTGCGGCTCGAGCTTGTACCCGACGCCGTAGCGGGTCTGGATGAACGTGTGGTCTCGGGCCTTCCGGTCGACCTTCTCCCGCAGCTTGCGGACGAAGACGTCGACGGTCCGGTCGCGATGCGTCTCCCGCCGTCCCCAGATCCGCTGGAGCAGCTCGTCGCGCGTGACGACCCGGCCGGCCTCGAGCGCAAGGGCATAGAGCAGCCTGAACTCGGTCGGGGTCAGGCCGGCGCTCTCGCCGTGGACGAACGCCTGAACCTCGGCGGGGTCGATGCGAAGCTCCTCGAGCTCGATCGCCTCGCCGCGCTGCTCCTGCTCGGCCCTCGTCCCCCGGCGTGCGTTGGCCTTCACCCTGGCGACGAGCTCCTTCATGGAGAACGGCTTGACGAGGTAGTCGTCGGCGCCGATCTCGAGCGCGTGCACCCGGTCGTGCTCGGTTCCGCGCGCGGAAACGACGAGGATCGGCGTCCCGATCCCCTCGCTGCGGGCGTTCTCGATCAGCTTCCAGCCGTCGGTCCCCGGGAGCATCAGATCGACGACGCAGACGTCCGGACGCTCGAAGCGCAGCCGTGCAAGGCCGGCGGTGCCGTTCTCG
>DASQTZ010000011.1:0-26240 GCA_035641605.1 Gaiellaceae bacterium
GCACTCCGGTCGCTCCAGTTGCGCTAGTGAGACCCTGTGCGCCTGCCGGCCCTACCGCCCCCTGAGTGCCGGCCGGTCCGGCCGGGCTCGAAATCTGGTACGGCGGAGCGGCCGCATCAACGTTGGGGCTCGACGCGGGTCGGGCAGCAGCGCCGTCGCCTGCGCTGTTACCCGACCCAATCGAGTCGCCGCCAACTGCCTTGACACCCTTCGCCTGCGAGCCGCCGGTCGTGCTGCCACGACCACGTTGTGAGCCGCTATCGCGGTTCGGCCGAAGCACGACCTCGGAGAGGCCTGAGCCCGACGGCTGCGCCGCTTTCTGACCGTCACCGGGAGAGGTGGTGACAACCACGAGCGTGGTTGCCGCGGTGGCCGCCGCAAGGCCACCGCCGCTTGCCAGAAGGACTCGTTGAAGGGTTCCTGTCATGGGCCGCTTGGTGTTTTCTCCGCCGCCGCATGGGCGGAGTAATCACGGTGTCGTCGGCAGGGGCGGGTATGGCGGATGAGTTCGGTATGAAAATGGCTTGAAGCCCTGAAGATCCCCCTTTAGGAGGGGTCTCCTTCCCCCTTTAGGGTTAGCGGCGCATGAGCTACCGGCGCATCTTGGTCGTCGACGACGATCCCGACATCCGCGGCTTGCTGCGCGTGCTGCTCGACCGGAGGGGCTTCGCCGTAACCGAGGCACGCGACGGTCAGGAGGCGCTTCGCGCGTTCTACACCGAGCGGCCCGACCTTGTCGTGCTCGACGTCGCCATGCCCGTCCTCGACGGCTGGAAGACGCTCGAGCGCATCCGTGAGCTCAGCGACGTGCCGGTCGTGATGCTCACGGCGAAAGCGGATGAGCTGGAGAAGACCCGCGGACTACGCGCAGGCGCCGACGATTACGTGACGAAGCCGTTCGGCCGGCAGGAGCTTCTCGCGCGCGTGGAAGGCCTGCTCCGCCGGGCCGGCGCGCGCGCGGCCGAGCAGGAGACCTATTCGGATGCGTTCCTCACAATCGACTTCTCTCAACGCACCGTGACAGCCCGGGGGGAGCCCGTCGACCTGACGCCGCTGGAGTTCCGGCTGCTGACGACCTTCGTCCGGCACCCGAACCATGTTCTGACCCACGAGCAGCTGCTCGAGCTCGTCTGGGGCGACCCGCACGCCGCCAAGGACCAGGTCAAGCTCTACGTCGGCTACCTCCGGAAGAAGCTCTGCCCCGACGAGCCGGAGTCGGCGCCGATCGAGACGAGACGAGGCTTCGGCTATTGCTACCGGCCGGCACGCTAGGAGGGCTTGGCCGTTTGACGGAAGAGTAAAACGGGCGCCGAAGAAGCTTCAGCCCTGAGCGGCGAGGCGGCTTCGTGGTCGGCGTTCGAGGATCAGCGATCCTGCTTTCGCCAACAGATCGCGCGGGCTGAAGGGCTTACGCATGTACGCATCCGCCCCGGCGGCGAGCGCGAGCGCCGCCTGCCGGTCCTCGGCGAACGCAGAGAGGATCAGGATCGGAAGGCTGTGCTCGGTGTCCGCTTCCCGGAGGCGGCGCGTGACCTCATAGCCGTCGATTCCCGGCATCATCAGATCGAGTACGGCGAGATGAACTTGTCGCTCGGAGGCGATTTGCAGTGCTTCCTCACCGTTGCGGGCCGTGGCGACCTCATAGCCGTCGCCCGCGAGCGTCAGCGACACGAGCTCGAGGATGTCGGGATCGTCGTCAGCGATCAAAACCAGCGGTCGCACACTCATACCGCGACTTCCTCGTGGACCCGCTGCGGTTCCCGGATCGGAAGCCGGATACGCATCGTGGTGCCTCTGCCTTCCGAGCTCTCGACGTCGATGCCGCCGCCGTGGCGTACGACGATCGCCTTCACGATCGTCAGGCCAAGGCCGGTGCCCGGGATCGCACGCTGAGTTGCTTCGCTGCTCCGGAAGAAGCGGTCGAAAAGGAGCGCCTGCTCCGGCGGGGCGATGCCGATTCCCGTGTCGACGACTTCGATCAGCGCATCGCCGTTCTGCGCCGAGACCCGCACGTCGACCGTTCCGCCCTCGGTGGTGAACTTCAGCGCATTGGACACCAGGTTGTCGAGCACCTGAGCCAGACGGCCGCGATCGCCGACCATCTTCGGAATAGAGGCCAACGAGGCTCGGAGCTCGATGCCCTTCTCGTCCGCAATCGGCTTCGCCGCTTCGACGGACTCGGCGACGATGTCGTCGAGCTCGACCTCGCCGAGCTCGAGCGCGAGCTTCCCGGCCTCGACCTGCGCGAGGAAGAGGAGGTCGCCGACGAGGTGCATGAGACGCTTCGAGTTGCGGTCGACAACGGCGAGGAAACGACTTTGGTCGTCGCTCAGCTCGCCGGCGCCCCCGTCGAGGAGGAGCTCGAGGTACCCGCGAATCGATGTCAGCGGAGTGCGCAGCTCATGCGAGACCAGCGAGATGAACTCGTCCTTCAGCCGGTCGAGCTCGCGCAGCCGCTCGTTCTGCTCGGACAGCGCCTGCTGCGCGTCCTCGGCGTCGGCTCGGGCGACCCGCTCCTTCGCAAGCAGGTTCTGGAGCTGCGACTGCTGCCGTCTCGTCTGCGTGATGTCCCGAGCGATCACCGCGGCGCCGGTTACGCGCCGCAACGAGTCGCGAATGGGAGAGACCGTCAGCGAGACGTCGACTTCGGTGCCGTCCTTGCGCAGACCCCGCGATTGGTGCTCCTCGACACCCTCCCCCGCCTTGAGTCGGCGCGCGACGGTCGTCAGCTCGTGCTGCCGCTCGGCCGGCACGAGCGCGGCCACGGGCCTTCCGATCATCTCCTCGGCCGTGTAGCCGAACAGCCGCTCGGCTCCCGCATTCCAGCTCAGGATTTCACCGCTGGTCCCCATGCCCGCAATCGCGTCGTGCGAGGACTCCACGATTGCTGCGAGCTGAACCACGGTCTCCTCGGCGCGGCGGCGCTCGAGAAGGGCATCCTCCAGCTCACGCGCCTGGGTCACCAGCTGTCGGTTGCGTTCGTGGAGCTGCGCGGTGGCGCGCCGCAAGATCGGGATCAGCGATCCCCAGAGGGCCAGCAAGGCGATGAAGAGGATGACGGCTGTATGGCGGAACGCCTCGACGACCTGAACGTCGATCGCGCGGTAGTCCTGCGTGAGCGACAGGGCGCCGATGGGTCGGCCGCCGGCGACGAGTCTTACGGGGACGAAGGTTCTGAGCACCTTCGTCTCACCCAAGAACTCTTCGGAGCGGCTCGGCTCGCCGCTCAGCACGCTCTGGAAGCTGTCGCTGGGGCCGCCCGTGCCGCCGATCAACGAGTGGTCGGTCGAGTAGGTCACCCGGCCGGTGCTGCTGAACAAGGTTGCGCGGACGAAGCCCCCGACGACGATGTCGTCGAAGACGGTATCGAGCATTTGTCGGCGCTTCACGTCGACGGAGCGCGCGAAGTCCGAGCCGCGAAGATGGCGCCGGAGGTTTGCCTCGGCGACCTGCTGGGTCTGAGCCACGGCGCGCTGCTCGGCCCGCGTCTCGACGTCGCGCTCGAGCACCCAGAGCATCGCGATCGCGACGACGACGAGCGCGATTCCGGTGTAGATGGCAAAGCGCAGGGCAAGTCGCGGCGGCTTTGCAGCCGCGAATGACGTTCGCGTAGGTTTGACGACGGTTTCGACCAGCATCAGCCATCCCTCTTATCGGGGATAGAGGCCGAAACCCTGAGTCCTCCTTACAATTCCGTTGATGGCGACGACCGAGGACCGGCCTACCGGCCTGAGCGGGATCGCCGAATGGCGCCGGGCGCTCTACGAGGCGGCCGCCGAGCGCGAGGGAGAGCTGTTTTCCACGATCTCCGGGGTCGAGATCGAGCCGCTCTACACGGCCGAATCGGTCGAGATCGACGAGGAGCGGCACCTGGGCTACCCGGGTGTCTTTCCGTTCACGCGCGGGGTCTATCCCTCGATGTACCGCGGGAAACTCTGGACGATGCGCCAGTTCGCCGGCTTCGGGACGGCCGGGGAGACGAACGAGCGCTTCCGGTACCTGCTCGACCACGGCCAGACGGGGCTGTCAACCGCCTTCGACATGCCCTCGCTGATGGGCTACGACTCCGACCACCCGCGCTCGCTGGGCGAGGTCGGACGCGAAGGGGTCGCGATCGACTCACTCGAGGACATGGAGACGCTCTTCGGGGGCATTCCGCTGGGCGAGGTCTCGACCTCGATGACGATCAACTGCACGGCTCCGATCGCGCTCGCCTTCTACGTCTGCGTCGCCGAGAGCCAGGGCGTCTCCCGCGCGGAGCTGCGCGGGACGATCCAGACGGACATCCTCAAGGAGTACATCGCCCAGAAGGAGTGGATCTTCCCGCCGGAGCCGTCGATGCGGCTGGTGACGGACATGATCGAGTTCTGCTCCGCCGAGATGCCGAAATGGCACCCGATCTCGATCTCGGGCTACCACATCCGCGAGGCGGGGTCGAACGCCGTTCAGGAGCTCGCGTTCACGCTGATGAACGGCTTCACCTACGTCGAGGCGGCTCTCGAGCGTGGTCTCGACGTGGACGACTTCGCGCCGCGGCTCTCGTTCTTCTTCAACGCCCACATCGACTTCTTCGAGGAGATCGCCAAGTACCGGGCGGCGCGACGGATCTGGGCCCGCGAGCTCCGCGAGCGCTACGGCGCCAAAAACCCGCGGTCATGGCTCATGCGCTTCCATACGCAGACCGCCGGCGTCTCGCTGACCGCGCAACAGCCGGAGGTGAACATCGTTCGCACGGCGCTCGAGGCGTTGTCCGCGGTTCTGGGCGGCACGCAGTCGCTGCACACGAACTCCTTCGACGAGGCACTCGCGCTCCCGACCGAGAACGCGGTGCGGCTCGCGCTGCGCACGCAGCAGGTGATCGCGCACGAAACCGGGGTCGTTAACACGATCGATCCGCTCGGCGGCTCGTACTTCGTCGAGGATTTGACCAACCGCCTCGAGGCCCAGGCGTACGAGTACTTCGACCGGATCCGCGCACTCGGCGGTGTGGTCCCGGCGATCAAGGAGAACTTCTTCCAGCGTGAGATCGCGGACGCCTCGTTCCGCTACCAGTCGGAGCTGGAGGAGAAGCAGCGCGTGATCGTCGGCGTCAATCGCTACCAGCAGGCGGACGAGCCCGAGCTGGAGCTCCTGCGGATCGACCCTGCGTTGGAGGTAGAGCAGATCGCGCGGGTGCGCTCACTGCGCGAGCGGCGGGATTCGTCCGCGGCCGAGTCGGCGCTGGCGCGCCTGACCGAGGGCGCCGCCGGCGACGCCAACCTGATGCCGTTGATCATCGACTGCGCCCGTGCGTCGGTGACTATGGGGGAGATGTGCGACGCCCTGCGCGAGCAGTGGGGCGTCTGGCGCGAAACGCCGGTCTTCTGACCGCCAACCGGCAAGGTCCCTCAACGGGATCTGACCCTCGAGGGTGGTCGAGCGTTGCGCTGAAGCTCTCAGACCTCCGTCTCGTAGCCGTCGTGCACTTGCTCGAACTCGGGCGCAAGCGGACGTTCCTTCGGGCGGTGGGTGAGGAGCAGACGTTTTGCGCCGGCCGCCTCGAACGCCGCCTTGGCCTCGTCCGCAGCGAGATGTCCCCGCGTCCCGCCCTCAGGGTTGGGCTCGAGCAGCGTCGCCTCGCAGAGGAAGAGGTCGGCATCGCGCGCGAGCTCCTCGAGTTGGTCGCTGGGCCCCGAGTCGCCCGAGTAGGCGATCGTCTTGCCGTTGGACGAGACGCGGAAGCCGAACGCGAGTAGGTCGTAGTGGAGGACGCGCCGTGGCGTGATCCGAAAACCGGCCGTCTCGAAGTCCTTGCCCTCCTCGTATTCATGAACGGTGAATGCCATCTCGAACATCTCCGGGGTTCCGAGCCGCTCGCCGAGCTCACGGAGGTGGGTCTCGCCGCCGGGCGGCACCCAGAGCTGCGGTCGGGGCTGCTCGCTCGCGGGACCGAACCAGAGCGCCCACACCCACGGGACGATGTCGCCCCAATGGTCGAGGTGGAAGTGCGTCAGGCAGATCGCATCGACGTGCGGCCAGTCCTCGAGCTCTCGGAGCTTTGCGAGCACTCCCGCGCCGCAGTCCAAGAGCACTCGGCCATCGCTTTCGACCAGGTAGCCGGACTGGGCGCCGCCGGGATTGGGCCACGCCGGCGAGCATCCGACGACCGTGAGCTTCATTTCCATAGTGTGGCCCATACCGAGACGACTCCGGCGCAAGAGATCTTCCCGATCGTGCGCATTCCTATACTCCGCGCGGTGGCAGGGAAGATCAGAGTCGTGATCGCGAAGCCCGGTCTGGACGGGCATGACCGCGGTGCGAAGATCATCGCCCGAGCCCTCCGCGACGCCGGCATGGAGGTCATCTACACCGGCCTGCACCAGACACCTGAACAGATCGTAGAGACGGCAATCCAGGAGGACGCCGACGCCGTCGGGATCTCGATCCTCTCGGGCGCCCACATGACGCTGGTGCCGAAGATTCTCGAAGGGCTGAAGGAGAACGGCGCCGAGGACGTCCTGGTCGTCCTCGGCGGGACGATTCCACGGGAGGACTCCGACGAGCTGAAACGCCAGGGCGTCGCCGAGGTGTTCACCCCAGGGGCGCCGATGGGCGACATCGTCGAGTTCCTGCGCGAGAAGGTTCGCGTCAGCTGATCGAAGTCCGTCACGAAGGCGGCGTGGCGGTCGTCACGGTAGACCGGCAGGACGCGCTGAACGCGCTGGATCTCGAGACACTCGAAGCGCTTCGCGACCGGCTCCGCGAGCTGGCGAAGGACGTCGAAACGCGCGTCGTCATGCTGACCGGCGCCGGCGACCGCGCATTTATCGCCGGCGCGGACATCAAGTACATGAGCGGGCTCGACGTCGAGGGGGCGAAGGCGTGGGGTGAACTGGGCCACGAGGCGGGCCGCCTGCTCGAGACGATGGCCCAGCCGACGATCGCTGCGATCAACGGCTTCGCGCTCGGAGGCGGCTGCGAGCTCGCGCTCGCCTGCGACCTGCGCTTTGCGTCCTCGAACGCGAAGCTCGGTCAGCCCGAGATCAATCTCGGGATCATTCCCGGCTGGGGCGGCACCCAGCGCCTCGCGCGTACGACTTCCCTCGGGTTTGCGAAGGAGCTGATCCTGACGGGCCGAACGGTGGGCGCCGAGGAGGCGCTCGAACGGGGTCTGGTCGACGCGGTCACGGAGCCCGGCGACCTGCTGCCGAGGGTCATGGAAACGGCAGTGCAGCTGGCGGCGAAGAGCCCGCTCGCGCTTGAGGCGGCGAAGCAGGCGATCAACCGCGCGTTGAGCGGCGAGCACGCGGAAAACCTGGCGCGGGAGGCCGACCGCTTCGGCGAGCTGTTCGCGAGCGAGGACGCGAAGGAGGGCCTGACGGCCTTCGCCGAGAAGCGCGAACCGAAGTTCGTCGGGCGGTAACTACCGAGAAAGAAGAACGCGCTCGGCGACCAAAGCGCCGGGCTTGCCGAGCTGGGCGGCAAGCGTCACGGGCGCGATCTCGGTCCACACGGTCGCGCGGCTGTCTCCGGTGAGCTCGCCCACCGCCTTCTCGATCACGGTGAACGGCGAGACGCCGAGCGAGACGGGTCGGCTGATCCCGTTGACCTTGAGGCCGGTCTTCCGCACCCCGAGGCTCGAAACTTGCACCTTGAACTCCTCCGCCTGCTGCGCGAGCACGTTGCCCTTGAGCCAGAGCGAGGTCTCGCCCTTGCGCGGCGCTGCGAAGAGCAGTCGCCAGGCCCGGTTCAGCTGCGTGAACGGATTGACCGCCGCCCCGCCGCCGGGGTGCAGCTCGAAGTGGAGGTGCGGCTCGACGCCGTCAGCATCGCCGGAATCGCCGACGAAGCCGATGGGCTCGCCGGCGGCGACACGAGCACCGCTCTTCAGCCCAGGCACGAAAGCGGTTCCCGGTGCGCAGCGCCCGCGATTGTCGTTGGTCGTCCCGACGTCGTTGTTCAAGTGGACGTAGAGGTACGTGGTGCCGCTCTCGCCGTGGAGGTAGAGCATGCAGCCCGCCCGCTGCGACCCGAAGTGGTACTTGACCTGCCCCGCCTCCGCGGCGACCGCGAGGGCCTTCCGCGGCGCGACGATGTCGATCCCCTCATGGCGCCCCTGTCCCCTCGGCGCGCCGAAATCGTTCCCGTAACGGAACTTCCCGAGCACCGGGAAGATGATTCGCTTGCCCGGTGCGTTCCCGACCGTCTTGTCGGCCGCCGGGGTCGCCCGCTTCGGCAGCTTCCCTGGATCGAGGCGAGCGGCGGCGGGCCCGGCCGTCAGGCCGAGAACGGCGACGAGGAGGATGCCTCGGGCTATCGTCCGGTGGCGTCTCATAACTGGGACCCAGCGCTCCGGTTCGCGCTCGAAGGGCGAGACCCTAGCACGGGTTTCGGCGGGAGCCGCCCCGCGCATTAGCCCCCTCGGCGCCGATTAGAGTCTCCCTCCGTGAAGATCGCCGTCTGCGTCAAGCACGTGCCCGAGGGTACGACGCATGCCCGGATCGACCCTCAGACCAAGCGGCTCGACCGTTCCGGTGAGGGTGCGATCAACCCGTTCGACACGCACGCCGTAGAGGAGGCCCTGCGGATCAAGGAGGGGCAGGAGGGCGAGGTGCTGATCGTCTCGATGGGGCCGCAGAGCGCGCAGGACTCGGTCCGGAAGGCGCTCGCGATGGGCGCCGACAGCGCGCTGCTCGTCACCGACGACACTGCGGCCGGTTCCGACCTCGTCGCGACGGCTACCGTCCTCGCCGCCGCGCTCGAGCCCGAAGGAGCGGACCTGATCCTCTTCGGCCAGCAATCCGGCGACTCGGACGGCGCAGTGCTCTGGGCGGCCGTTGCCGACCGGCTCCGCCGGCCGGTGATCTCCCAGGTGGCCGAGCTCACGATCGCCGACGGCAAAGTCACGGGCAAGCGTCAGACGGAGTTCGGCTACGACACGATCGAGGCCCCGCTTCCAGCGGTCGTCGCCGTCTCCGACGCGATCAACGAGCCGCGTTACCCGTCCCTGAAGGGGATCATGGGCGCCCGCTCGAAGCCTCAGCGGTCGGTCTCCCTTTCGGAGCTGGGCGTCGACGCGGGGCAGGTGGGCGAAGCGGGGTCCAAGACCGTCGTACGGGCGCTCAACGACCCACCGCCGCGAGGAGATACCGTCAAGATCGAGGACGACGGCAGCGCGGCGGAGAAGATCGTCGAGTACCTCGCGGAGCAGAAAGTCCTCTGATGGCAACCCTTGTGTTCTTGGAGCACCACGAGGGCGAGCTGCAGAAACCCGCGCTCGGCGTTCTGTCGAAAGCGGCGGAGATGGGTGGGGACGTCGCCGGCGTCGTCCTCGGCTCCGGCGTCCGCGACCTCGCGCCGAAGGCAGGCGCGTACGGCGCCTCGAAGGTTTACGTCGCAGACAAGCCGGAGCTCGAGCGCCCGCTGCCGCAGCCGCGCGTGGACGGGCTCGCGAAGCTCGTCCGAGACCAGGGGATCGACGCAGTCCTGTTCGCGGCGTCGGTCCTCTCGGCCGACGTGGCCGCGGGCCTCTCGGCTCGCCTCGGGGCCGGTCTCAACTGGGACCTCACCGATCTCGTCCAGGAGAACGGCACCCTGATCGGGAAGCGCCCCGCCCTCGGCGACTCCGTCTACGTGGACGTCGGCTGGAGCTCGGAGCCGCGGCTGGCGCTGATCCGGGCGGGCACCTTCGATCCCACGGAGACCGGCGGAGAGGCGCAGGTCGAAGACTTGGACTTCGAGTTCGAGGACTTCTCGCTCGGCGCGACGATGGTCGAACAGGCCCACGCAGAGAGCGAAGGCCCGTCGATCGAGGATGCGGACGTGATCGTCGCAGGCGGTCGCGGGCTCGGCTCGCCGGACAACTTCAAGCTCGTCGAGGAGCTCGCTCAGGCGCTTGGCGGAGCCGTCGCCGCCACCCGCGCGGTGGTCGACGCCGGGTGGTACCCCTACGCGACCCAGGTGGGACAGACCGGCAAGACCGTCTCGCCCAAGCTCTACGTCGCGTGCGGGATCTCCGGCGCGATCCAGCACAAGGTCGGCATGCAGAGCTCCGGTGTGATCGTCGCGATCAACAAGGACCCGAACGCCCCGATCTTCGACTTCTGCGACCTCGGGGTCGTCGGTGACCTACACGACGTCGTTCCGAAGCTGACCGAGCTCGTCCGGCAGCGCAAGTCGTGAGACCGGCCGACTTCCCGCCCCCGTTCGAGGCGACCGAGTTCGTCGCCGCGCCAAGCGACCCACCGGAAGAGCGCATCGACGTCGGCGTGTTGATCGTCGGCGCCGGCCCAGCCGGGCTCGCCTGCGCGATCCGGCTCGGGCAGCTGCTCGAGGAGTCGCCGGAGACGGCGGAGCGCCTGGGCGACGTGCCCATCGCCGTCCTCGAGAAGGGCAAGGGCGTCGGTGCGCATCTCGTGTCCGGCGCCGTCGTCAACCCCCGGGGCCTGCGGCGCCTCTTTCGCGGGCGCGAGTTCCGAATCGAGGACGTGCCCTCCTACGGCCTGGTCGAGCACGAGGGCGTCTACTACCTGACTCCGAGCTCGGCACTCCGGATCCCGACACCGCCGACGATGCGCAACGACGGGAACTTCGTGTCGTCCCTCTCTCAGCTGTCACGGTGGCTTGGCGAGCAGGCCGAGGCCGCCGGTGCAGTGATCCTGCCCGAGACGGCGGCGGAAAAGCTGCTGGTGACGGGCGCGAGGACGGTCGGCGTACGCACCGGCGACAAGGGCCGTGGCCGCGACGGGGAGCCGCTGCCGAACTTCGAGCCCGGGTCCGACGTGACCGCGAACGTGACCGTGCTCGCCGAGGGGACGCAGGGGCACCTGACCGGGATCGCGCTCGACCGCTTCGGCCTCGCCGGCGACAACCCGCAGGTGTGGGCGTTGGGCGTGAAGGAGGTCTGGAAGGTCGCTCGCCCGCTCGGCCGCGTCATCCACACGATGGGTTGGCCCCTGCGCGGCGGCCGCAAGTACCGCGAGTTCGGCGGCTCGTTCATCTACCCGATGGGCGAGGACATGGTCACGCTCGGGATGGTGGTCGGGCTCGACTACCGCGACGTCGAGCTCTCTGTGCACGACCTGCTCCAGGAGCTGAAGACGCACAAGCTCGTCCGACGGATCCTCGAGGGCGGCGAGCGGATCGGCTGGGGGGCGAAGACGATTCCGGAGGGAGGCTTCTTGTCTCTCCCTCAGCGGCTGCATGCGCCCGGCCTCCTGCTCTGCGGCGACGGCGCCGGCCTGGTCAACGTCCCCGCGCTGAAGGGGATCCACTACGCGATCGAGTCCGGCCGGCTGGCAGCCGAGGCCGCGTTCGCCGCTCTGCAGCCCGGTCGCACTCCTTGGACGCCCGGGGCCCTCTCGTCGTACGACGATGCTCTACGCGAAACCTTCGTCTGGGATGACCTGGAGAAGGTTCGCAACATGCGCCCGGCATTCGCCCAGGGGTTCCTCATCGGCGGAGCGATCGCCGGCGCGGCGACGACCAGCTTCGGCAAGTTCCCGCCGAAGGATCTCCACCTGGAGCCGGACGCCGCCCAAGAGCTGATCCGGACAAACCGCTCGGCGCGCTACCCGGCTTCCGACGGCATGCTCACCTTCGACAAGCTCTCGTCGGTCTACCTGTCGGGGAACAAGACGCGCGACGACGCGCCGAACCACCTCAAGGTGGAGGTCGAGGTTCCGTCGGAAGTGGCGACGCTCTGGGAACGCATGTGTCCGGCCCAGGTCTACGAGGCCACGGACGGCGGCGTCGAGGTCACGCCGTCGAACTGCGTCCAATGCGGCGCGATCACGGCGAAGGGCGGACGCCTGACGCCGCCGGAAGGCGGCTCCGGCCCGGAGTACACCCTCACCTAGCCGTTCTCGCTGAGCTGGCCGGCCCTCGCCATCAAGGCGATCGGCACGGCGATCGCGAAGAGCCAGGGAGAGATGACCGGACGCCCGTCGCGGTGAACGAGCTTCACGTACAGGAGCCTCAGGATGAGTGCGATCCCGAGCGGGACCGCCAGCGCGCCGTAGAACGAGCCCGCCGCGTAGGCCCGGCCCTCTTCCTGGTCCTCCGCCGTCGGGAGCGACAACAGGGCGAGGAAGAACGCTCCGGTGAGATAGGCGCTCCAGCGCCAGTGGTTGCGCTTGCGCTCCTTGCGAATCTCTGCGTGCGCCGTGCCCACGCCCTGCTCAATACCCTGACCCGGCGTGATCAACCTCGACGATGTCCGCGCTGCGCGCGAGGCGATCGGCAGCGACCTTCACCGCACGCCGCTACACAGCTCGGCCACGCTTGGACGCGGTGTCTTCCTGAAAGCCGAGCTCTTCCAGCGCACGGGCTCGTTCAAGCCGCGGGGCGTACTCAACAAGCTTCGGTCGCTGAGCGACCAGGAACGCGGTCGCGGCGTCATCGCCGCCTCGGCGGGCAACCACGCGCAGGCGCTGGCGTACTGCGCGCGGCTCGAGGGGCTCGACGCGCTCCTCGTGATGTGGTCGACCGCGAGCCCGGCCAAGATCGCCGCCACGCGCGGTTACGGCGCCGAGGTCGATCTCGAAGCGCCCGGACCGGAAACCGTCTTCGACCGGCTGAGGGAGCTCCAGGAGGAGACCGGCCGCACGCTCGTCCATCCCTTCGACGACCCGTTGGTAGTCGCCGGCCAGGGGACGGTCGGGCTCGAGATCGCGGAGGACCTGCCGGACGTCGACGTCGTCGTCGTCCCCGTTGGTGGTGGCGGGCTCGTCGCCGGCATCGCGACGGCCCTGCCGGACACCCGCATCGTCGGTGTCGAGCCGTCCACATCCAACGCGCTCAGCGCCGGTCTTGCCGCGGGCGAGCCGACACCGGTAGCACCGCGCTCGATCGCCGACGGGCTCAACGCGCCCTTCGCCGGCGAGCTGCCGATCCAGATCGCGAAGGAGCGCGACCTCGAGGTCGTGGTCGCCGAAGAGGACGAGATCGAGGACGGTATGCGTTTCCTTTACGAGCGCGCGAAGCTCGCGTGCGAACCTGCCGGCGCGGCTGCAGTCGGCGCGTTGAAAGCCGGGAAAGTCACGGTGCAAAGCGGGGAAACAGTGATTGCCGTCGTCACAGGGGGCAACGTTTCGGGCGATACTGCCGCTGCTATCCTGGCCCGACCGTGAAGCCCGACATCCATCCCGATTACGTCGCCGCAACCGTTCGCTGCTCGTGCGGGAACGAGTTCGAGACGCGCTCGACCAAGCCCGAGTTGCACGTCGAGATCTGCTCGAACTGCCATCCGTTCTATACGGGCAAGCAGAAGCTGCTGGATACGGGTGGACGTGTCGAGCGCTTCCAGCGCCGGCTCGAGCGCGCGGGCGGCCCGCGCCGCGGCTAGACGTATCCTGACGCTATGAGCGCACCGATCGGGGGCCAGGCAGTCCTGGAGGGCGTGATGATGCGCGGCCCCTCGAACTGGTCGCTCGCCGTACGCAAGCCCGACGGCGAGATCGCACAGCTGAACCACGAGATCGACTCGGTGATGAAGCGTCACCGCTTCTTCCGCCTTCCGATCATTCGCGGCGTCATCGCGCTCGGCGAGTCGCTCGCGATCGGGTTCCGCGCACTCGCGATCTCGGCCAACTACGCGGCGCAGGAAGAGGGTGACGACGAAGAGGTCTCGACGGAGATCGGTCGAGGAGCTCTCATCTTCGCCTTCGCGATCGCGATCGGCTTCGCGCTCCTGCTCTTCAAGGTCACGCCCGCGCTTCTGACGAGCTGGCTCCCGATCGAGACCACAGGCTTGTTCGTCATCGTCGAGGGCCTGATTCGAGTCACGATCTTCGTCCTCTACCTCGTGCTCATCTCTTTCCTGCCCGACCTCAAGCGGGTCTTCCAGTACCACGCAGCCGAGCACAAGGCCATCAACGCGTACGAGGCCGGTGAGGAGCTCGTGCCCGAGCGAGTGCAGCGCTTCAGTCTCATCCATCCACGTTGCGGGACCGCGTTCCTGCTCTGGGTGATGGTGATCGCGATCTTCGTGTTCGCCTTCTTCGGCCAGCCGGCCTGGTACTGGCTGATCACGAGCCGGATCCTGCTTCTGCCCGTGATCGCCGGGATTGCGTACGAGCTGATTCGCTTCGCCGGCAAGCACACGGGCAACCGGATCCTGATGACGCTGCTCGCGCCGGGCCTCTGGCTGCAGCGGCTGACGACTCGCGAGCCGACGCTCGACCAGCTCGAGGTCTCGATCCGCGCGTTGAAGGACGTCCTCCAGCGCGAGGGTCGCCTCGACGCTGAGGAGCGTGAGGTCGAGGTCATGGCCTAGAGAGCATGGGGGAAACCATGTTTCCCCCATGAACCCCCTTCTTCAGAGGTTCTTCTGAACGTCAGCGGGCCCGGCAAAGCCGGACCCTCTTGGCCTTCGGGTGGCACTACCCTTTCCTCTATGGCCGGGATGGAAGAATTGGTCGAGGAGCTCGAGCGTTCCTACCTGGAGGCGCAGCGCCGGATGTCCGATCCTGCCGTCTACAACGACCACAAGCAGGCTGCGGACGCCGGGCGGCGGCTAAAGGAGCTCGAAGGGCCCTATCGGCTCGCCCAGGAATGGCGCCGCGCGCAGGAGGATCTCCAGGCCACTCGCGACGATCCCGAGCTGGCCGCTCTCGCACCTGACCCGGCCGACGTCGCGCGGCTCGAAGAGGAGCTGAAGCTGGCCCTGGTCGAGGCCGACCCCGCCGACCGTAAGGACGTTCTCCTCGAGGTCCGTCAGGGCGTGGGCGGTGACGAGGCCGCTCTCTGGGCCGGCGTCGTCTTCCGGATGCTGACGCGCTACGCCGAGCGGCGCGGTTTTACGATCGAGCAGCTCTCTTCGAGTCCGAGCGAGGGCCGCGGCTACAAGGAGGTCGTCTTCGCCGTCAAGGGGGATGGGGCGTACTCCGTCTTCAAGTGGGAGGGCGGCACGCACCGCGTCCAACGCGTTCCGGTGACCGAGTCGCAGGGCCGGATCCACACCTCCACCGCGACGGTGGCGGTGATGCCCGAGGCCGAGGAGGTCGAGGTCGAGCTCGACCCCAACGAGCTCAAGATCGACGTCTACCGCTCGACCGGCCCGGGCGGCCAGAGCGTCAACACAACGGATTCCGCGGTGCGGATCACTCACCTGCCGACGGGGGTCGTCGTCTCGATGCAAGACGAGAAGTCCCAGATCCAGAACCGCGCGAAAGCGCTACGCGTGCTGCGGGCCAGGCTCTACGAGCTGGAACGGGCCAAGCAGCGCGCCGAGCTCGAGAGCGCGCGGCGGTCGCAGATCGGCTCCGGCGAGCGCGCCGAGAAGATCCGGACGTACAACTTCCCCGAAAACCGCGTCACCGATCACCGCGTGAAGGTCACGCTTCACCGTCTCGACGCCGTGCTCGACGGCGAACTCGACGAGTTCACCGAGGCGCTCTCGGCCGAAGAGCGCCGCCTTGCGCTCGAAGCCGCAGCCGTGTGACCACGAGAGAGGCGATCCGCGAGGTCGCAGCCGAGCTCGAGCAAGCCGGCTGTCCCTCACCGCGGGTCGACGCCGAATGGCTGCTCGCGCATGTGCTCGGAGGGAGTCGCACGGATCTCTACGCCGGCGACCATCCGCTTCAGGAGGAGGAGCTCACCCGGTTCCGATCGCTGGCCGAGCGGCGGCGAGCACGCGAGCCGCTCGCGTACGTGCTCGGCGAGTGGGGCTTCCGGCGGCTGACTCTGGCTGTCGATCCACGGGTGCTGATCCCCCGTCCGGAGACCGAGGTCCTCGTCGAGCGCTGCCTCGGGTTGCTCGACGGCTTTGACCGGCCGCGCGTGCTGGACATCGGCGTCGGCTCGGGCGCGATCGCGCTCGCAATCGCGGACGAGTGCCCCGCTGCCCGGGTCGTGGCGACCGATTCCTCACCAGGAGCCCTCGAGGTCGCCGAGGAAAACAAGCTTCGGCTCGAGCTGGACGGAAGGGTCGAGCTCCGGCACGGCGATCTGCTCGCCGGCGCCGAGGGGCCGTTCGACCTCGTCGTCTCGAACCCGCCCTATGTCGCCGCGGAGGACGTTGATTCGCTCGAGCCCGAGATCCTGTGGGAGCCGCGCGAGGCGCTCGTCGGCGCCGGTAGACACGAGGAGATCGCGTCCGCCGCGAAGCCGGTCTTGCGCTCCGGCGGCGCGCTCGCGCTCGAAGTCGCCGACGGCCAGGCGGCAGTGGTCGCCGCAAGCCTGGGCGTGCTCGGCTACGTCGAGGTCATCACGACGCCCGACCTCGCCGACCGCGAACGGGTCGTCGACGGACGGAGCCCGTGATCAAAAGGGCGGTGGCGGGGATTCGGGCGGGAGAGCCGGTCGTGCTACCGACGGACACCGTCTACGGCCTCTGCGCCGACGCCTATCACGAAGAGCCCGTCCGCAGGCTGTACCGGCTCAAGGGTCGGGACGACGGTCAGCCGACTGCGCTCGTCGCCGCCGACGCCGCCGCCCTGCTCGACGCGATCCCCGAGCTCCGCGGACAGCCGCTCTTGCGGGGGCCCTTCACGCTGATCCTTCCGAATCCCGGCCGTCGCCTCCGTTGGCTCACCGGCGACCGGCCCGAGACGATCGGCGTACGCATTCCCGCGGTCTTCGGCGACGTGGCCGAGGTTCTGCAGCAGGTCGGCGCCGTCGCTGCGACCAGCGCGAATCGACCGGGCGGCCCCGACCCGCGCAGCATCGACGAGATTCCGCAAGAGCTCCGCGACGGCTGCGCCGCAATCCTCGACGCCGGCCCGCTCCCCGGAACGCCCTCGACGGTCATCGACCTCAGCGGCCGCGAGCCCGTCGTCGTGCGAGAGGGCGCTGTACCGGCCGGTGAAGCCGTGGAGCTGGTCAGGGCGGCGGCGGCGGGAGCCCGAGGCTGATTGTCACGTTCACGCGCGCGTCGGGCTTGAGCCGCAGACCGCGGCGCGGCCGTTGCGTGATCACGCGGCCTGTCGCGACCCGCGGCGAGTAGATCCGAGTCACTCGACCGAGGCGGCAGCCGGCGCGGGCGAGCACCGTCTTCGCACGTCTCAAGGTCAGGCCGGTGACCCGCGGAACGACGCAGCGAGTCCTCAGAGAGACGGCCTTCCGGTGGTAGGCGCGGTCCACCGATACCAGACGGAGTACGCGGCATCCCAGCCCGTATGCGACGGCTCGCCCGGCTCAGCCGTCGCTTCGGTGTTGTTGCCCGACACGCTGCCCGTCTCCCCGGAGATCGGTTGAGCGCTCGCGAAGCGATCGTTCGCGGGCGCGGCAGCAGGCGCCGACCCGGCGAAGGCGGCCAGCAGTAGCGTCGCGACGACCGCGGCTGTCCCGCCGACCCAGCTGGCCTTCCCCCGACCCACCTCGCCCGATTCCTTGTCGCCGCGCTTTTACGCCGTGTACGAGGCCAGGATATGCGGATACGGGCCGGGGTGGGGGATACGATCCCAAGGATGGCAATCGCGCAGGAGACGCTGCAGCACCTCCGCACCGCGGGCCTGGCCGAGATCGATCCCGACATCGCCGAGCTCCTCGCCCGCGAGCTCGAGCGCCAACGCGGTCAGATCGAGCTGATCGCCTCCGAGAACTTCACCTGGCCGAGCGTCTTCGAGGCGATCGGGAGCACGCCGACCAATAAGTACGCCGAGGGATACCCGGGCAAGCGCTACTACGGCGGCTGCGAGGTCGTCGACGAGATCGAGCAGACGGCGATCGACCGGGCGAAGGAGCTGTTCGGGGCCGAGCACGCAAACGTCCAGCCCCACGCCGGCGCGCAGACGAACATGGCCGTCTACATGGCGGCGCTCAAGCCGGGGGAGACGATCCTCTCGCTCGAGCTGGCGCACGGCGGTCACCTGACGCACGGGCTCAAGGTCAACTTCTCCGGCCGCCTCTACACGATCGCCCACTACGGCGTCAGCCGCGAGACGAACGTGGTCGACTACGACGCGGTGCTTCGCCTGGCCAAGGAGCACCGGCCAAAGCTGATCGTCTGTGGTGGCTCGGCCTACCCACGCACGGTGGAAGCCGATCGGTTTCGCGAGATCGCGGACGAGGTCGGCGCGCTCCTCCTTTGCGACATGGCCCATTTCGCCGGCCTGGTCGCGGCCGGGCTGCACCCGAACCCGGTGCCGCACTGCGACTTCGTCACGTCGACGACGCACAAGACACTCGCGGGGCCTCGCGCCGGCTTCATCCTCTGCCGGGAGGAACATGCCCAGGCCGTCGACCGCGCGGTCTTCCCCGGGATGCAGGGCGGCCCGCTCGAGCACGCGATCGCGGCGAAGGCAACGTGTTTCAAGATCGCCGCGACCGAGGCGTTTCGCGACTACCAGCGCCAGGTCCGCACCAATGCGGATGTGCTCTCGGAGACGTTGATGGACGGCGGTCTCGACGTCCTCACCGGTGGCACCGACACGCACCTGCTCCAACTCGATCTGCGGGGGGCGAACTGGACCGGAAAGGACGCTGAGGAGCTGCTCGCGGAGGTCAAGCTCACCGTCAACCGCAACACGGTCCCCTTCGACGAGCAACCGCCGACGATTGCATCCGGCGTGCGCATCGGCACTCCGGCGGCGACGATGCGCGGCTTCGACGAAGAGGATTTCCGCGAGGTCGGCCGGATCATCGTCGAGGCGCTGGGCGAGGGTCCGGATCTGGGCCGGCTCGCGGCCCGCGCCGCAGCGCTATGCGACAAGCGGCCGCTCTATCCCGGATTCCGCGGCTTCACCACCTACGTCGCGTGACCGCCGTCGCGACAGGGCGAACCTCGGGCTTCTGGGGCGCGGCTGCCGCGCCGAGGCCGGAGGGCACAGTGTGACTAACACGGGCCCGGAGAGCATCGACGCGGCAGCCGTGCCAGGCGACAGCGGAGCCGGGCTTCGCCCGGCGGGAGCCGTCGCCGACCAGGAGCGCGAGGAGGTCATTGAAGTAACCCATCCGTTGGTGCAGCACAAGCTCTCGTACCTGCGCCAGAAGGACACGCCGACGGTCCACTTCCGCAAGATCGCGAACGAGGTCACGCTGCTCCTGACCTATGAGGCGACCAAGGATTTCCCGACCGAGGAGGTCGAGATCGAGACTCCGCTCGAGCGGACGGTCGTGCAGCGGATTTCGGGCAAGAAGGTCGCAGTGTGCCCGGTGCTCCGTGCGGGGATGGGCATGCTCGACGGCGTCCTCTCGCTCGTTTCGGGCGCACGCGTCGGGTTCATCGGGCTGTACCGCGACGAGGAGACGCTCGAGCCGGTCGAGTACTACGTGAAGCTGCCGGCCGACCTCGCCGAGCGCGACGCGATCGTCCTCGACCCGATGCTCGCGACCGGCAATTCGAGCGTCGCGGCAATCGCGAAAGTCAAGGAGGCCGGCGCCCGCTCGGTCATCCTGGTCTGCCTCGTCTCGGCACCGGAGGGGATCGAGCGGGTCCACACGGAGCATCCGGACGTTCGGATCGTCACGGCGGCGATCGATCGGGGCCTGAACGAGCGCGGCTTCATCGTCCCGGGGCTCGGGGACGCGGGCGACCGCCTCTACGGGACGAAGTAGTGCCTCTTCCGGTGATGCCGCCGAGGTTCTGGGTCGCGGGCACCAAGCCAGACGTCGCACTCGGCCGCGCCAAGGCTAGGCAGCCTTGGCAAGGACGAGGGTGGGCTCTGGCGCCGCGTGATCGCGGGCCAGAAGCCGGCATGTATTGCCGGGAGAGGCACTAATGATCGACACCCTGCGGGACAACCCGGAGGTCCTCTGGGGCTTTGCGCTCGCGCTCGTCGTCGTCCTGCTCCTGACGCCGGGCGTGGGGCGCTTCGCTCGGATCCTCGGCGTCGTCGACGAGCCGGGGGAGACGCGGCGGCTGCACGTGCACCCCGTACCGCGCCTCGGCGGAATCGCCCTCCTGCTGGGGATCTTCGTGCCGGCCCTCGCGTTCCTCCCTCTCGACGGCCCCTATCGCGGGATTCTCCTTGGCGCTGCGGTTGCGACCACGGTCGGGGCGATCGACGATTTCCGCGGCCTGCCGTGGTGGGGAAAGCTCGCCGGCCAACTCGCGGCCGGTGGGATCGCGATCGGGTTTGGCGTCAACGTCGACCGCTTCACGTTCCCGGGCTTCGGCAGCCAGGAGTTGCCGGATTGGTTCTCGGGGCCGGCGACCCTGCTCTGGATCGTGGCGATCATGAACATGGTCAACTTCCTCGACGGGATGGACGGCCTGGCCGCGGGCATCTGCGCGATCGCCGGGTCGACCTTCGCCGTGATCGGCCTCTCGCTCGGCGTTCCGGATGCCGCGCTGCTCGCGGCGATCGTCGCCGGCGCCTGCTTCGGCTTCCTCCACCACAACTTCTATCCGGCGCGGATCTTCATGGGCGACTCGGGCGCGCTCCTGCTCGGCTTCCTGCTGGCCACCCTCGCGGTCGAGGGGCTCGTCAAGACCGCGGCGTTGGCGACTCTTGTTCTGCCGCTGCTTGTCCTCGCGATCCCGATCATCGACACGTCGTTCGTCTTCGCGAAGCGGCTCAAGTACCGGCAGCCTCTCTACACCGCCGACCGTACGCACCTTCACCACCGCTTTCTGAGCATCGGCTTCTCGCAGGCCCGCGCGGTTGTCTACATGTACCTCTGGTGCGTGCTCCTGGCTGCGGCGGCGCTGGCCACGCGCTTCTTGCCGCCGCGGCCGCACGGCGACTGGGACGTCACGAACACGATCGTCTCGGCGACGATCGGGCTCGCCGCCCTTCTTGCCTCGATCTACATCGCGTATCTGCTCGAGATCGTGAAGCTCGCCAACCCGCGCATCCGGCGGCGGGAAGAGCAGGTTCGCGAGGAGCGCCGTACGGCTTAACGCGCGTCCGAACGCCATGGCATTCTGTTGTCCGTGGCGGAAACATCAGCGGGCATCGTAAACGCGTCTAGTCGGACTCTTCTCCTTGCGCGACAAGGGTCGACAGGACAGCGTTTGAACGGCTCGCCCCGAAGCTGACGCTGACTTGAACGGGACGACTCCAGGGCCGGAGCGACCGTCTCGAAGTACTCCGTGAAAACAGCTACAAGCTTCGGCGGTTTTCGCGAAACCATGCGGGTTTTAGCTGTTACAAAGTCTGGTATGCTCGCCTCGGATGGAGCCCAGTCCTCGCCAGTCGCTCGACCCGGCCGGAGCGGGGGCGGTGCTGGTCGGTACGACAGTCGGCGTCGCCGCTGCCGGAGGCTTGATCGGCTGGGCCGCGGGCTCGTGGGCGATCGGCGCCCTGGTCGGCGCCGTCGTCGGCATTCCGGCCGCGATCTTCGCTGTGTATCGCCGCTACCGCGGAGTGTTCTCGTGAGGGACGTCTGGGCGACGCCGAGACCGGTTCCGGCGAGCCACTTCCCGCGACTTGCGGGAGCCGCGGTGATCGCTCTCGCGCTCCCGGTGTATCTCGCCGTCGGCTTTTCCTTGCGCGGCTGGCTGCTCGGAGCCGTCCTCTGGCTCGCCGCCGAGGCGGCGGCCATGTTGTTAGCACGTCTGCCGCTCGGCGCCGATAATCTCGCGGCCGCGGGCGTGAGGGGAGTCGGAATGATGTTTCGGACGGTGGCCGTCATGGTCATCGTGATCGTGGTGGCTGCGTCGAATGCGGAGCTCGGCTTGGCGGCGGGGGCCCTCTACGCGCTCGCGTACACGCTCGAGCTCGCTCTCTCGCTGACGACGTACTTCGCAAGCGAGCCGGTTCGATGAGACGCGTCTACGCGGCACTGACGTTGTTCGTCTTGCTCTTTCCCGCCTCGGCATCCGCCGCGGAGTTCGATCCCTCACACGAGTTCGAGCAGCATGCCTGGATTCCGATCCATGTCGGCCCGCTCGACCTCTCGATCACGAAGGCCGTCGCGTACCTCTTCCTCGGGACGGCGATCACGATCCTGATCGGCCTCGGGCTGATGCGCTGGCGCCTCGGAGTCGAGCCCGATCGGCGGCAGACCATCGGTGAGATGGTCTACGACATCGCTCAGACCCAGATCGCCGAGCAGGGTCTGCCGGCGAGGGCGATCGGCCGCTGGTTCCCGTACGTCGCCTCGCTCTTCCTCTTCATCTGGACGCTGAACATCCTCGGCTTCATTCCCCTGCCGCTCTCCGACGAGAAGGTGACGATCTTCGGCCTCGAGTTGCCGACGCTCGGGATCTACGCGGCGACCTCGTCGATCTCGGTCACGCTGACGCTCGCCCTGATGACGTTCGTCTTCACGCACGTGGAGGGAATCAGGGAGAACGGCCCGGTCCGGTACTTCAAGAGCTGGGTGCCGGAAGTCCCGAAGGCAATGGTCCCGTTCATCACCGTCCTCGAGGTGCTTGGGCAGTTCATGCGGCTGATCTCGCTCTCAGTCCGACTGTTCGCGAACATGCTCGCGGGTCACATCCTGATCCTCACCTTCATCGGCCTGATCTTCGTCATCGAAAGCCTCGCCCTCGCGCCGGTCTCCGTCTTCGTCGGGACGCTTTTCTATCTCTTCGAGGTCATCATCGTCGTCTCGATCCAGGCCTACATCTTCGCCGCCCTGTCCGCCATCTACATCGGCTCGGCCATCGAGCCTGAAGGACACTAAGGAGGAGGAACGCCATGAACGTCGCTGCAATGCTGGTCGCCGCCGCCGAAGACGGCTCCGATGCCGGGAAGGCGATCGCGCTCGCGCTGGGCGTCGGTCTCGGATCGCTCGGCGCCGGCATCGGCATCGGCAACATCTTCGGCTCGATGATCCAGTCGGTCGCCCGCCAGCCCGAGCTGCGCGGCGAGCTGACCGGCATCCAGTGGCTCGGGTTCGCGCTGACCGAGGCCGTGGTCTTCTACGGGCTGCTCGGCAGCCTCCTCGCCTACGTGCTCGTTTGATGCCCCTCCCAGCAATACATGCCGGCTTCTGGCCCGCGATCACGCGGCGCCAGAGCCCACTCTCCTCCTCACCAAGGTCTTCAGACCCTGGCTCGTCGGAGTGCGGCCTCTGGCTTGAGACGATCGCGCCGGCAAAGCCGGCACGACCTCTTCTGGTCGGCGCCGACAAGTCGGCGCCTCGGGCTCGCGACCCAGAAGCTCGGCGGCATTACTGCAAGGGGCATTGATGCTCGCCGCTCTCGTCGCCGCCAATCCGCTGATCGAGGCTCGCGTCGGCCTCATGGTCTGGACGCTCGTCTGCTTCGCGATCACGTTCTTCGTGCTGAAGCGCTTCGCCTTCGGACCAGTGCAGAGGATCATCGACGAACGCCGGCAGCGGATCCGGCAGGCGCTGGACGAGGCCGACAACGCCCGAGCCGAGGCCAGGCGCCTGCTCGAGGAGCACCGCTCGCTGATGCAGGAAGCCCGCGGAGACGCCGAGCAGATCCTCGCCGAGGCTCGACGGGTCGCGGAGTCTCAGCGCGAGCGGATGCGCGACGAGCTCGAGGCCGACCGGCAGCGCCGGATCGAGGAGACCACGAAGCAGATCGCGGCCGAGACCCGGCGCGCGCTCGAGCAGATTCGCGTGGAGGTCGCCGACCTCACGCTCGAGGCGACCAGCAAGGTCACCGGCAAGGTGCTGACCGACGACGACCACCGGCGGCTGATCGAGGACGCGATCCGCGAGCTCGACTTCTCCGTGCTCGAGGGGCGCAGGAACTAGTGCCCGTCGCCGAACGGACCTACGCCAACGCATTGTTCGAGGCTGCCCAGGAGAAGGGACGCCTCGAGACGGTGGGCGACGAGCTGCGCGCCTTCGCCGAGGCCGTCGAGCAGGTTCCGCAGCTTCGTGAGCTGCTCGTCAATCCCCAGCTCGACTCCCGGGCGAAGGTCGAGGCGCTCGCTGCTCTGCTCGTCGACGCCGACGAGCTGGTTCGAAACTTCCTCTTGCTGATCGCAGAGAAGGGCCGTGCGAACCAGCTCACGGAGATCGTGCGGGAGTTCGATGCGCTCGTGGCGGCCGAAGAGGGCATCCTCGACGTCGAGCTCACGACCGCGGTCGAGCTGTCGGACGACGACGCGACAAAGCTTCTCGGTCAGATCGAACAAGTTTCCGGGCGCAGGCTCCGCGCGACGCGCGAGGTCGATCCCAAGCTCATCGGCGGCTTCGTGCTGCGCGCCGGGTCGCACCGGGCCGACGCCAGCATCCGCGGCCGACTCGAAGGACTACGACGCGAATTGAAGGGAGCTACGTGAGACTTCGTCCAGAGGAGATCACCTCGATCCTGAAGGAGCGGATCGAGCAGTACGACGTCGAGACCGACCTCGCCGAGGTCGGAGCCGTGCTCCAGGTCGGCGACGGAATCGCCCGCATCCATGGGCTCGAGAACGCCGTCTCGACGGAGATGCTCGAGCTCGAACACGGCGTCACCGGCATCGCCTTCAACCTCGAGGAGGACAACGTCGGCGCCGCGCTCTTCGGCGAGTGGGAGCTGATCTCGGAGGGCGAGCCCGTCAAGCGCACGGGCACGGTCGCCAGCATCCCTGTCGGCGACGCGCTCGTCGGCCGGATTGTCGATCCGCTCGGCAACCCACTCGACGGCGGCCCGCCGATCGAGTCGAGCGAGCGGCGGCCGCTCGAGTTCAAGGCGCCGGGCGTGGTCGACCGCCAGCCCGTGAAGGAGCCGCTGATGACCGGGATCAAGGCGATCGACTCGATGACGAACGTCGGCCGCGGCCAGCGCGAGCTGATCATCGGCGATCGCTCCACGGGCAAGACGGCGATCCTGATCGACACGATCTTGAACCAGCGGGGCGGCGACGTCATCTGCATCTACGTCGCGATCGGCCAGAAGGCGTCGACCGTCGCCCAGGTCTACGAGCGCCTGCGGGACGCAGGAGCGATGGACTACACGATCATCGTCACCGCGGCGGCACACGAAGCCGCGCCGATCAAGTGGATGGCGCCCTTCGCCGGCTGTGCGATGGGCGAGCACATCATGTTCAACGGCGGCCACGCGCTCTGCATGTACGACGATCTCTCCAAGCACGCAGACGCCTACCGGCAGCTGTCGCTGCTCCTGCGCCGTCCGCCCGGCCGCGAGGCCTTCCCCGGCGACGTCTTCTATCTCCACTCCCGGCTGCTCGAGCGGGCATGCAAGCTCTCGGACGAGCTCGGGGGCGGGTCACTGACGGCCCTGCCGATCATCGAGACCCAGGCGGGCGACATCTCGGCCTACATCCCGACGAACGTGATCTCGATCACGGACGGCCAGATCTTCCTCGAGTCCGATCTCTTCTTCTCGGGCGTGCGGCCGGCGGTCAACGTCGGCATCTCCGTGTCGCGCGTCGGTGCGAGCGCGCAGACGAAGGCGATGAAGAAGGTCGCCGGCCGGCTCCGGCTGGAGCTCTCGCAGTACCGCGAGCTGGAGGCATTCGCCCAGTTCGGCTCCGAGCTCGACCCCGCGACCCAGCGGACGCTTGCACGCGGCGAGCGCATGGTCGCGACGCTCAATCAGCCGCAGTACCAGCCGTGGCCGATGGAGGAGCAGGTCGTGGCGATCTGGACCGGCGTCAACGGCTACCTGGACGAGATCCCGACCGCGCAGGTGCCGCGTTTCCAGGACGAGCAGCGCGAGTACCTCCGCACCGAAGGCGGCATCTACAAGCAGATCCGCGAGACCGGTGACCTCTCCGATGAGACCGAGGAACGGCTGAAGGCCGAGGTCGAGAAGTTCAAGCAGAGCTTCGCCGTTCACGAGGAGTCGGTCGTCTAAATCCTGTGGAAGCCGTCCAGGACATCAAGCGCCGGATCCGTTCCGTCCGGAACACGCGCAAGATCACGAAGGCGATGGAGCTCGTCGCCGGCGCGCGCCTGCGGCGGGCACAGGCGCGGATCGAGGCGATGCGGCCCTATGCGGACCGGATGATGGAGCTGATGGTGGGGACCGCCCGGGCGAGTACCTCGGTGCGGGGCCTGCCGCTGCTCCAGCGCCGCGAAGTGCGGACCGCCGCCGTTCTCGGCCTGACCGGCGACCGAGGGCTGGCAGGCGCGTTCAACGCCCAGATCCTGCGCCAGGTCTTCGCGGTCGAGCGGCGCCTGCGCTCCGAGGGTGTTCAGGTCCGCTGGCTCGTGTCGGGCCGGAAGGGGGCCTCGACACTGCGCTTCCGGCGGTACGACGTCGATCAGGCGTGGATAGGCTTCAGCGACCGGCCGGGGTACGCCGACGCCCAGGCGATCGCGCACCAGATCTGCGAGCTGTACTCGGAAGCGGAAGTCGACAGCGTGATCGTGGTCTACAACCACTTCGAATCACCGCTCGTCCAGCGCGTGGTCGAACAGGAGATCCTTCCGATTCCGGAAAGTCTGCTCGAGGGCGGTGAGGAGCATGCGGCGGCTCTGGTCGGCGACTTCATCTACGAGCC
>DASQTZ010000012.1:0-11578 GCA_035641605.1 Gaiellaceae bacterium
ATCGTCTCGGAGCAGGGCTTTGAGCTCACGGACACCTCCTATGCGTCGCAGATCAGCCGACAGAAGGCCTCGGGCGCAGATACCTGGGTCTTGTTTACGACCCCCACGCCCACGGGACGAGCGTTTGGTACGGCGCGGGCCCTGGCGTGGAAGCCGGATCGGATCGTGATCAACTCAGTGTCGGCGACCGACCAAGTGATGCAGGGGGTCACTCGCGCGGTCGGGGCAAGCTATGTCAACGGCGCCATCAGCACCGGCTACCTGAAGAACAACACGAACCCGAAGTACCGGAGCGACGGCGCGATTAAGGCCTACAAACGGATCATGGGCAAGTACGGCCCCGATGGGATCAACATCAACAACACGTTCTACTACTACGGCGTGGCGAAGGCGTACGACTTCGTCAAGCTCATGTACCTGGCGGGCAGGAACCCGACTCGGGCGTCGCTGATGGCGGCGACTACGAAGATGAACTGGGTCAACCCGTACGCGCTCAAGGGCGTTCGGGTGAAGACCAGCAAGACGGACCGGTTCCCGATCGACCAGGGCAAGATCATCCGCTACAACGAGGGCAGCTGGCAGGAGATCAGCGCCCTCTACAAGGGTCGTTAGACCTCTCCAGTTAGAGACATCGACGGGGCCGGCATCGCCGGCCCCGTTCGTTTAGTACAAACGCGTCGTGGACCTGACGCTCACCTCCGAGCAGGAGCTGATCCGAGGCTCGGCCCGCGAGTTCGTCGACCGCGAGATCGCGCCGCACGCGCGCGATTGGGATCGCGAGGAGACGATGGACCGGGCGATCGTCGGGAAGCTCGCCGAGATCGGGTTCCTCGCCGGCTGGGAGCTCGACACCGTCTCCTACTGCCTGGTCATGGAGGAGCTCGGGCGGGCCGACTCGTCCGTGCGCGGGATCGTCTCCGTAAATGTCGGGCTCGTCGGAAAGACGATCCTCAAGTGGGGCACGGAGGAGCAGCAGGAGTGGGTGCCGCGCCTGGGCTCGGGCGAGGTGCTGGGGTGCTATGCGCTGACCGAGCCCGGCGCGGGCTCCGATCCGGGGAGCATCGCTACGCGGGCCGAGCGCGACGGCGACGATTGGACGATCACGGGCTCGAAGGTCTTCATCACGCTCGGAACCTGGGCGGGGCTGGCGCTCGTCTTCGCCAAGACCGGAGACGCGATTACGTGCTTCCTTGTCCCGACCGATTCGCCGGGCTTCTCGGCGCACGCGATCAAGGGCAAGCTCGGCCTGCGCGCGCAGGACACCGGCGAGCTCACGCTCGACGGCGTGCGGGTTCCGGCTGAAAACGTCCTCGGCGAGGAAGGCGGCGGTCTGAAGGTGGCGCTGTCGGCGCTGGACAACGGCCGGATCTCGCTCGCGGCAGGCTGTGTCGGCATCGGACAAGGGTGCCTGGAGGCGTGCTTGGCGTACGCGAAAGAGCGGCGGCAGTTCGGCCGGGCGATCGCGTCGTTCCAGCTCGTCCAGGAGCTGCTGGCGGAGATCGCGGTCGAGACGGACGCAGCGCGACTGCTGACCTGGCGGGCGGCGCTTGCAGCCGATGCCGGTGCTCGCCATACGCTCGAGTCGTCGATCGCGAAGTACTACGCCAGCGAAGCGTCGGTGCGGGCGGCGAATGCCGCGGTTCAGGTGCACGGCGGTTACGGCTACATCGACGAGTACCCCGTCGGCAAATACCTGAGAGACGCCCGCGTCACTACCTTGTACGAAGGCACGAGTCAGATCCAGAAGCTGATCATCGGAAGAGCGCTCACGGGAGAAAACGCCTTTGTCTGACGCAGTCATCGTCTCCGCCGTGCGGACGCCGATCGGGCGAGCCAACAAGGGATCGCTCGTCGATGCGCGCCCGGACGACCTCGTCGCCTTCGCGATCGACGCCGCCCTGAAAGAGGTCCCCGAGCTTGATCGCACGGAGATCGTCGACGTGATGGTCGGGTGCGGGTTCCCCCAAGAGCGGCAGGGGATGAACCTCGCGCGCCGTGCCGCACTGCTTGCCGGGCTGCCGGCGAGCGTTCCCGGCACGACCGTCAACCGGTTCTGCGCCTCCTCGCTCCAGACGATCCGGATGGCACACCACGCGATCAGAGCGGGGGAGGGCGACGTGTTCGTCGCCGCCGGCGTCGAGTCGATCACGCAGGTCGACGGCTATCCGAAGGACGCCGAGGAGCTCCACCCGAAACTGTTCGGCGACGACGCCCCGATCGCGAACGTCTACATCCCGATGGGGCTGACCGCCGAGAACGTCGCCGAGCAGTGGGACGTCTCGCGCGAGGAGATGGATCTCTACGCCCAGCGCTCGCAGGAGCGGGCGGTCGCCGCCCAGGACAGCGGGTTCTTCGCGCGCGAGATCACGCCGTGGGACGGCGTGGCCTTGGACGACGGCCCGCGGCGCGGCTCGACCCTCGAGAAGCTCGCCGAGCTCGAGCCCGCCTTCAAGCCCGGCGGCAAGGTCACGGCAGGGAACTCGTGCCCGCTGAACGACGGGGCGGCAGCGGTCGTCGTCATGAGCGAGACTCGTGCGTCCGAGCTTGGGGTCAGACCCCGGGCGCGGATCATTGCCTCCGCGGTCTCGGGCGTCGAGCCGGAGATCATGGGCGTCGGCCCGATCGGCGCGGTGCGGAAGGTCCTCGAGACAGCGGGGATGTCGATCGACGACATCGACGTGGTCGAGCTCAACGAGGCCTTCGCGGCGCAGGTGTTGCCGGTCTGTCGCGAGCTCGGGATCGATCCATTCGGCGAGAGGTTCAACCCGCACGGCGGTGCGATCGCGCTCGGTCATCCGTATGGAATGACGGGCGCTCGGATCATGTGCACCCTCCTAAACGACCTCGAGACGCTCGACGGGACGATCGGGCTCGAGACGATGTGCGTCGGCGGCGGCCAGGGCATGGCGATGGTCGTCGAGCGCGTCGGTTGATCGACGAAGAAGCCGCACTCGCCGAAGCGCGAGCCTTCAACGAGGAGCTCGCGCGGCAACTGGAGCAGCAACCGCCCGTACACACGATCCCACCGGCGGTCTCGCGGCACGCGCGACGCGACGGGAGAAGCGTCTTTCCGCAGCCAGAGTTCCTGCCGCAGGCCCGCGAGCTCATGGTCGCGGCGCGCTCGGGGTCAGTTCGCATGCGTGTGCTCGCGCCGGAAGGCGAGTCGACCGGTGTCTACCTCCACATCCACGGTGGCGGCTGGGTGCTGGGCGAGTGCGACGAGCAGGACACGCGGCTCTGGTCACTCGTGGAGTCGACCGGCCTGTGCGCGGTCAGCGTCGGCTATCGCCTCGCACCCGAGCATCCCTACCCGGCCGCGCCGGATGACTGCGAGGACGCGGCCCTCTGGCTGCTCGAGCGGGGACGTGCCGAGCTGGGAGCGCCAGACCGCGTCGCGATCGGAGGCGAATCGGCCGGGGCGCACCTCGCCGTGACGACCCTCCTGCGCCTACGCGATCGGCACGGGGTGACCGGTGCCTTCCACGCCGCGAACCTCGTCTACGGCGTCTACGACCTCTCGATGACGCCGAGTCAGCGCAACTGGGGCGACCGCTACCTCGTGCTGTCGACGCCGATCATGCACTGGTTCGGGAACTGCTTCACCGGCGATCGCGATCCCGAAGAGCTCAGAGATCCCGACCTCTCGCCGCTCTACGCCGACCTGCGGGACTTGCCACCGGCGCTCTTCTCCGTCGGCGAGCTCGACCCGCTGCTCGACGATTCGCTGTTCATGGCGGCGCGTTGGTGGGCGGCCGGTAACGACGCGGAGCTGCGCGTCTGGCCGGAGTGCGTGCACGGATTCAATGCCTTCGAGCTCATGCTCGCGGAGGCTTCGCTCGAGGCGCAGTACGAGTTTTTACGGGCGGCGGCGTCCTAGTTCAAGACAGCCTGAGTCTGCGTCACTTGCGCGACCCGGCGCTGTTCGGCGTCGACCAGGTCGGTCTGGACGACGATGAAGCTCCGGCCGACGTGGAGCGGGCGAGTGACGGCCTCGACGCGACCGTCGCGGACTGCGCGGAAGAAGTTGGTCTTCGATTCGACGGTGGCGGTCGTCGTCGCGCCGTCCGGCAGGTTCAGGAACGCGCAGACGCCGCCGAGCGTGTCGGCGAACGCCATCAGCGCGCCGCCGTGCAGGACGCCGGCCGCGGTGCACTTCTCCGGCGCCCAGTCCATGCCACCTCGTACCTCCTGCGGATCGGCGTGCGTGACCTCGATGCCGAGAGTTCCCGCGAGCGGGGCGATCTCCGCCAGGTTGTCCACGGCGGAGGAGCTTAGTTAGGCGGCGGCTTGGGCGGCGGCGCCCCGGAACACGGCCTCGATCGAATTCCCGTCGAAGTCGTGGACACGGGCCGAGTAGTACTCGGTGCTGTACTCCGGGCGGATGCCCGGCTCCCAGTCGCTCCGCGCCCCGGCGGCGATCGCGGTGCCGTAGAAGGAGTGGACGGCGCCGGCGTCACGAGCCGGAAGCGCGATCTCGAGCCTTCCGCCCAGGTCCGACTCGATCAGCCAGAGCGAGCTCGGCTCTCCCGGCCGGCCGAAGTACGTTCGCCGCCTGTCCCGCCAGTCGAGAAGGGGGACGAGCCCGAGCGGGGCGAGCGCATCCTCGTAGAACGGCTTGCTCGCGTCGTAGTCCTGTACGAAGACTGTGAGGTGGTCGATCTCCATAGGCCCGAGAATAGAACGATCGTACTATTTTGTCAAGCGATGCGTTACAATCCGGTGCATGACGGACAAAGAAAGAAAACGACCGTGCTGAAGACGAAGGGAGAGCGTACCCGCCACGCGATCCTCACGACGGCTGCAAACCTGGCCACGGAGGAAGGGCTCGAGACGCTCTCGATCGGCAGGCTCGCGGAGGCAACGGGAATGAGCAAGAGCGGGCTCTTCGCTCACTTCGGCTCGAAGGAGGAGCTTCAGATCGCCGCCGTCGAGCACGCCGCCTCGCTCTTCGTCGACGAGGTGATCGCCCCGGCTCGCTCGGCGCCGAAGGGGTTGCCTCGTGTCTGGGCACTTTGCGACCACAAGATCGGATACCTCGAGCGACAGGTCTTTCCCGGCGGCTGCTTCTTCGCCAGCACGTCTGTGGAGTTCAGTCACCGGCCCGGCCCGGTGCGCGACCGGATCGAGGACATGCTCCGCTCCTGGCTCTCCTACCTCGAGCACGCCGTCGAGCAAGCACAGCAGGCAGGCGAGCTCGACGACTCGCTCAGCGCGCGGGAGATCACGTTCGAGCTCGACTCGTTCGCGATGGCTGCGAACTGGCAGTACCACATGTTCGACGACACGACCGTCTTCGAGAAGGCCCGCCGCGCGAGCCGCGATCGGCTCGAGAGCCTCAGGGTCGCTCAGACGGCCTGAACTCCGCCCAGAGCTCCTCCATCGTCCGCAGCCGGCCACTGCGGTGCGCAAGGTCGGTCGGCGTGGTGTTGACGGCACGCACGACCCAGTCCTCGCCGACGTCGAGGACGTTGATGCAGCCCGGCGACTGCTCGAAGTTTCCGAGGAAGGCGCGGCCGCCCGTCAGCGCGTAGGAGAGGATCGCCCGGTTCACCCCGCCGTGGAGGACGGCGAGGACGACGTCCCAGTCGGGGTCCGCGATCAGGCGCTCGAGCGCCGGGAGGACGCGGTCGAGCAGCGAGCCGATCGTCTCGCCGCCGAGAAACCGCGCCTCTTCGGGCAGCACGTCCCTGAATGCCGAGACGAATGCCTGCTCGAGCTCGTCCTCGGGAATGTCGCCCAGTCGGCCCGACTCGATCTCGCGCAGCTCCGGCCATGACTCCGGCTCCGCGTCGGACGCGACGATGCGCGCCGTTTCGAGTGTCCGTGGAAGCCCGCTCGTGATCACGCGGTCGAACGGAATGCCGTCGAGGAGGGCGGCGGCGGCATGCGCCTGCTCGCGGCCCTCCTCGGTCAGTGGAACGTCCTCCGGGCGGAGCGGCAGGCCGTCTTCGAAGTACGCCACGCGCGCGTGGCGCATGAGGTAGATCCGCCGCCGGCTCACTCGTAGCGCTCGAGGTAGGCCGGGTTCGAGATTCGGAGCTTGGCGGCGACGTGCTCCTTCAGCCACCCGTGCAGGTCCTCGTCGACGTCGCCGGCGCGGATCCGTCCGGCGAGTTTCCGCAACTCATCTTCGCTCGGCCACTCATCGTCTGCATCGAGCTCGCGACGCGCGATGGCGAGCGCATTCATCGCAACGAGGGTCCGGAATTTCAGGCGGTGATCGTCGAGCGTCGGGAGCAGCTCGCCGGAGAGGAACTCGAATACGGCCTCGAGCAGCTCGGGTGCCGTTGGCCGATCAGGCATGTTCGATGAGGTGTAGGAGCTCGTACTCCATCTCGGCCGCCATCCTGCCGAGGACGGCGTACTCGACGCTCCGGTCGAGGCCGGTGAGGTGCCGGCGGCACTGGGTCAGGCAGCCGACCGCCCACTTGACGTTTCCCAGCACCTCCCACCAGTCCAGGTCGCCCTCCGCGATCGTGCGTCCTGTGAGCTCCTCGTAGCGTTCGAGGTAGGGCCCTGGCTCGCCGACACCGCCTAGTCGCCGCTCGTCGGCGCCGAAGCGCCACGCGCGCACGAACGGCCACGAAACGTCTTCCCGCGGGTCGGAGAGATGCGCGAACTCCCAGTCGAGCAGGTACTCGAGCCCTCGTTCCGAGACGACGACGTTGCCGATCCGGAAGTCTCCGTGGCTGACGACATCAGGCAGAGGCTCGGGCCGATTCTCTCGTAGCCACCAGAGCCCGTATTCGATCGCGGGGTGCGGTTCGCCGACGGAGTCGAGCTCGTGCTCGAACCGGCCGAGGATGTCCCCGGAGTAGAGGAACGGCAGCCGGTCGGGCCGGATGGCGTGGATCTTGGCGAGCTCCTCGGCGAGCTGGATGCCGAGTCGATCGGGCGGGTTGCGCACGATCCGCCGCCCGATCGTCTCGCCTTCGACGAACTCCATCGCAAACGCTTCCCGTCCTCCGAGCTCGCCTAGGTAGGCGACGGGTCGCGGCACCTTCACGCCTGCTTCCACGGCGGCCTCGAGCACTTCGAACTCATGCGCCAGCGGCAGCGTGGCCTCGTGGATCACGCCCTCGAGCGCGCGCCGGACGAGCAGGCGCTCGCCGCCCGCCTCGACCGCCCACGCCTCCTTCGAGGCGCCGCCGGGGAGCAGGTGCATCGAGTCGACGGGCCGCCCGAGCTTTGCCGCGAGCTCCTCGGCCCACGGGGCGGCCGCTACCAAGCCGATTGGCCTCCGTCCACGACGAGCGTATGGGCGGTGACGTACGCCGACGCGTCCGACGCAAGGAAGACCACCACGCCCTTGAGGTCTTCCGGGCCGCCGAACCGCCCGAGCGGAACGTGCTTGACGAGTTCCTCGCCGTGCTGGTCGAGAACGAAGTTGGCCATGTCCGACGGGAACCAGCCGGGTGCGATCGCGTTGACGCGGATCCCGTGCCGGGCCCACTTCGTGGCGAGGTCGCGCGTGAAGGCGATCACGCCGCCCTTGGTCGTGTTGTAGGGGATCGCGTTCATGATCTCCGGCGGTC
Source organism: Gaiellaceae bacterium (assembly GCA_035641605.1). Lineage (GTDB taxonomy): Bacteria > Actinomycetota > Thermoleophilia > Gaiellales > Gaiellaceae > JACDAN01. Next base: position 7,536 of record DASQTZ010000012.1, read on the forward strand.
CTCCCTGGAGCCCGGCGACCGACGCGATGTTGATGATCGAGCCGCCTTCCCCGTCGATCATCACCCGCCCGGCGGCCTGCGAGAAGAGGAAGACGCCGGTGAGGTTCACGTCGACGACCTTCTGCCAGCCCTCCAGCGGTACGTCCTCCACGGGCCCGCCCCACACGGTGCCCGCGTTGTTCACGAGGATGTCGACGCCGCCGAAATCGCCGACGGTCCGAGCGACCACGGCCTGGACCTGGTCGGGGTCGCGAACGTCGCAGCCCAGGCCCCGAGCGCGCACCCCGAGCTCTCCGAGCTCGGCGGCCGCCTGCTCGCAGCGCTCGGCCTGGCGCGCGCAAAGGACGAGATTCGCGCCGGCTTCGGCGAGCCCCTGCGCCATCTGGCGCCCGATGCCTTTCCCGCCGCCGGTGACGATCGCGGTCTTGCCGGAGAGATCGAAGAGTTTCATCCATTCGCCTCCGCAACGGCTCGAAGTGTCTTCTCGTCTCTCGTCGAGATGAGCAGCGTGGTCGCACCCGACTCCTTCCAGGCGGCGAGCCGGTCGGCGATGCGCTCCGGCGGCCCGATCAACGTCATCTCGTCGATCAGCGCATCCGGTACGGCCGCCGCGGCGTCGCGCTGCCTGCCGTCGAGGAACAGGTCCTGGATCTGTTTCGCCTCCGCTTCGAACCCGTAGCTCGAGACCAGGTCGTTGTAGAAGTTCTTGCCGCGGGCGCCCATGCCGCCGACGTAGAGTGCGTAGTAGGGGCGCAGCGCGTCACGGGCGGTCTCGAGGTCGTCGGAGACGAGTGCCGGGACCGCGGGGGCGATGTCGAAACCGTCACTGCGCGCGAACGGCGCCGGGAAGGTCTCGCGCGCTCGCTCAGGTGAGAAGAAGATCGGCAGCCAGCCGTCGGCGATCTCGGCTGCGAGCTCGACGGCGCGATGCTTGAAGACGGCGAGGTAGATCGGAATGTCAGCGCGGAGCGGCCGCGCCATCAGCTTCAGGGGCTTGCCGAGCCCGGTCGAGTTGGGGCCGGTGTACGGCACCTGGTAGTGCTCGCCTTCGTGCTCAACGGTCTCGCGCCGGAGCACGGTCCGCACGAGCTCGACGTACTCGCGCGTCTTCCCGAGCGGCTTTCCCCACGGCTGTCCGTGCCAGCCCTCGACGACCTGCGGACCGGAGAGGCCGAGCCCGAGCAGGAACCGGCCGCCCGACATCAGGTCGAGCGTTGCCGCGGTCATCGCCGTCGCCGCCGGCGTCCGTGCCGGGATCTGGAAGATCGCCGAGCCGACCTTCAACGTGGTCGTGGTCGCCGCCAACCACGAGAGCACCGTGGCCGCGTCGGTGCCCCAGGCTTCGGCCGCCCAGGCCGAGTCGTAGCCCAGCCGCTCCGCCTCCTGCGCGAGCTCGACCAGCTCCGTCGGGTTTGTCCCGGGCGGCGCGTACCCCATGTAGAACCCGAGTCGCACGAACTGCGATGCTAAACCGGTGGCAGTGACCGAACTCGCTCCGACGGACGAGATCCAGGAGCTGCGCGGGCGTTACCGCGCGTTCATGGAGGAACACGTCTACCCGAACGAGCGAGCGCTTCAGGCGGACGACGTCGAGCTGATCGGGTCGCTGCGGGCGAAGGCGAAGGAGCAGGGGCTCTGGGCACCGCACGTACCGCCCGAGGCCGGCGGGACCGGCCAGGGGTTCCTGGTTTACGCGCATCTGAACGAGGAGATCGGCCGCTCGACCTACGCCCAGCTCGTCTTCGGCTGCCAGGCGCCGGACGCCGGCAACGCAGAGATCCTGCATCTCTTCGGAACGGACGAGCAGAAGGAGCGCTGGCTCAGGCCCTTGGTCGCCGGCGAGATCCGCTCCTTCTTCTCGATGACCGAGCCCGAGGTTCCGGGGTCGGACCCCACGACGCTACGGACGCAGGCGGTGCGCGAAGGCGACGAATGGGTGATCGACGGGCACAAATGGTTCTCGTCGGGCGCCGACGGCGCCGCGTTCGGGATCGTGATGGCGGTGACCGACGCCGAGGCGGAGCCGCATCGCCGCGCCTCCCAGATCCTCGTTCCCGCGGAGACGCCCGGGGTAGAGATCGCGCGTGCCGTGCCCGTCCTGGGCCATGCGGGCAGCGGTTGGTCGACCCACTGCGAGGTCTGGTATCGCGGCGTCCGGGTTCCGGTCGAGAACACGCTCGGCGAGCCGGGCGACGGCTTCCGGATCGCGCAGAAGCGGCTCGGGCCGGGTCGGATCCACCACGTGATGCGCTGGCTCGGGCAGATGCAGCGCGCCTTCGAGCTGCTCTGCTCCTACGCGCTGGAACGCGAGGCCTTCGGCTCGCGGCTCGCCGACAAGCAGACGGTGCAGAACTGGATCGCCGACTCGGCCGCCGAGATTCACGCGTGCCGGCTGATGACGCTCGATGCCGCCCACAAGATCGACGACGGCGACGAGGCGCGCGTCGAGGTGTCGGTGATCAAGTACTACGCGGCGCAGGCCCTCCACGACGTGATCGACCGCGCGATCCAGGTGCACGGCGCGCGTGGGCTGACGGACGAGACGCCGCTCGCGGAGATGTACGCGAATGCTCGGGCGGCGCGGATCTACGACGGCCCCGACGAGGTCCACCGGATGGTCGTCAGCCGGCGGATCCTGAAGGAGTTCGAGAAAGGCGGAACATGGCGGTTCTCGTGAAGACGAACCGGCGGGTGACGCTGTTAGCCCGACCGGAAGGGTTCCCGAAGGACTCCGACTTCGTGCTCGACGAGGTGGAGGTCCGCGAGCCTGAACCTGGAGAGGTGCTCGTTCGCGTGCTGTGGGTGTCGGTCGACCCGTACCAGCGTGGGCGCATGAGCGAGGCGCGCTCCTACGCCAAGGGCCTCGAGCTCGGTGATGTCATCACCTCGCAGTCGCTCGGAGAGGTGGTCGCGAGCCAGGACGGGCGGTTCTCGCCCGGCGACCTCGTCATCGGTCAGCTCGGCTGGCAGGAGTACGCGGTAGCGAGAGGCGGTTCCGTTCGTCGTGTCCCCGAGATCCTCGATCCACCCACGCTTGCACTCCACGTCGTCGGTATGACCGGCATGACCGCGTACTTCGGCCTCCTGGACGTAGGCCGGCCGAAGCCGGGCGATACGGTCGTCGTCTCGGGTGCGGCGGGCGCGGTCGGCCAGGTGGTCGGGCAGATCGCGAACCTGATGGGCTGCCGCACCGTCGGGATCGCCGGTGGGCCGGACAAATGCACGGATTGCAAGCTCTACGGCTACGACGTAGCGATCGACTACAAGGACGACGATCTGGGTGCGGCGTTGAAGGCGGCCTGTCCGAACGGCGTCGACGTCTACTTCGACAACGTCGGCGGCGAGCTGTCTGCGGCCGTGCATCGCAGGTTGAACGTCGGCGCGCGGATTGTCATCTGCGGGCAGATCTCCCAGTACAACCTCGAGCGTCCGGAGCCGACCTTCGCTCCCGGCCTGCTGATCGTCTTCCGGGCACGGATGGAGGGCTTTCTCGTTACCGACTATGCGCACCGCTACGACGAGGCGGTGGTGCGACTCGCCACCTGGGTGGCGGAGGGGAAGCTCACATGGCGGGAGGACGTCACCGACGGGCTCGAGAACGCCCCGGCCGCGTTCATGGGCATGCTGCGCGGCGAGAACCGCGGCAAGGCGCTCGTCAAGGTCGCGGAGCGCGGGGGTTGACGGAGGAGGAACGGCTCCTCCGCCGCGCGTACGAGGCGTTCAACGCGCGCGATATCGATGGGGCCCTCGCGCTCATGCACCCCGATGTGGACTGGCCCAACGGGATGGAGGGCGGCCGGGAGCGCGGGCAGGCGGCTGTCCGGGAGTACTGGACACGTCAGTTCGGGTTGATCGACTCGCACGTCGAGCCGGAGGGATTCGAGGTCGACGACGATGGACGGATCGCGGTCGACGTTCACCAGGTGGTGCGAGATCTCGATGGCGCGGTGCTATCCGACGACCGCGTCCGCCACGTTTACACGCTCCACGACGGCCTCGTCGAGCGGATGGACATCGAAGAGGCCGAATAGGGCTCAACCCTC
>DASQTZ010000013.1:0-2125 GCA_035641605.1 Gaiellaceae bacterium
GTCCGATCTAGCCCGGTCAGCTCGAGCAGGTGGCCCTCCTGGATGACCATCGTCAAGACGCCGAAGCCGACGAACGCGGAGAGGAGCGTCGTGAGCGCTGCCGTCAACGAGATGACGATCGACCGGAACGCCATCGCCAGCACGAGGAACGTGACGCCGATCACGTAGAGCAGGAACAACGGCAGCCGCTCCATGATCCGGTCGGCGATGTCCGCGAACGCGGCCGTCAGGCCCGAGACGTAGGCGATGGCGTCGCCGTCCCCGGTGGCCGCGGGGATCACGTCGTCGCGCAGGCGGTGGACGAGGTCGGAGGTCGCCTCGTCCTGCGGCGCGGAGTCGGGCGTCACGAACACGATCGCAACCGTCTTCTCGTCGTTGAACTGCGGCTCACCGGCCGACGCCACGCCGGGCAGGTCCCGAACGCTGTCGTAGATCCGCTGCGGCGCCTGCGCGTCGCCGTTGACGTCGACCACGATCGGGATGGGGCCGTTGAAGCCGGGGCCGAAGCCCTCGGCGAGCAGGTCGTACGCCCTTCGCGCCGTCTGCTCCTTCGGCTGCGTGCCCTGGTCGGACGCGCCGAGCCGGACGAGCGCGGACGTCGCCGCGACGGCGGCGAGCGCCAGGAGGATGACGACGAACACGACCTTCGCGTTCCTCGTCACGAACCTGCCCCAGCGCGCGACAATCGTCTTCTCGCGGGCAGCCTCGCCCTCGTCGATCTGCCGCAGGAAGGGGACCTTCCACCGGTCGACCTTGTGCCCCAGCAGCCGGAGCACCGCGAGCAGGAGCGAGTTCGCGATCAGGACCGTGGTCAGGACGCCGAGCGCGCTGCCGATGCCGAGCTTCGTCACGAAGTCGAGCCCGAAGAACGCGAGCCCGGTCACCGAGATCGCGACGGTGAGGCCCGCGAAGAGCACCGCCCGACCGGCGGAAGCTCCCGCCTCTGCGGCCGCATCGACGGGCGAGAGCCCCTCGTGCAAGAGCTGCCTGAACCGGGTGACGATGAACAGCGAGTAGTCGATGCCGACACCAAGGCCGATCATCGACACGAGGAGCGGCGTGATCGTGTTGATGTCGGTGAGGCCCGCGAGGATGAAGAGCAGGAGGAACGCGGTCAACAGGGCGGTGATCGCGAGCGCGATCGGGATCATTCCCGCGACGAAGGTGCGGAAGACGACGAGGAGCACGAGGAGCGCCGCGAGCAAGCCGAGCAGCTCCTGCGTTCCCTGCTCGATCGGTGGGAACTCGGCATCGCCGTTGTATTCGACGACGACGCCGACCGGCTCGACCGCATTGCGCACTTCCTCCTGAACTGCGAGCACGGCCTCGCGGTCGGTGTCGAAGATCACCCGGTCGAACTGGGCTTCCGCGTAGGCGATTCGGCCGTCGTCGGAGACGGTGTTCTCGTCGAACGGATCGCCGACGCTCTCGATGCCCGCCGTGTCCTCGGTCGGCTTGAACTCGGAGGTCTTGAGCTTCGCGATCGCCTGCTCGATCGCCGCCCTGCGCTCCGGCGTGTCGAGCTGCTCCCCTTCGGGCGCGGCGAAGACGATGTTGAGCACGCCGCCCTGCTCGGAGGCGAACTCCGTTTCGATCAGGTCGGTGGCCTTCTGGGTGTCGGAGCCTGGGATGTCGAACTCGTCCTTCAGGCTCCCGCCGACCGTCGCGACGAGCACGATCAGCAAGGCGACGATCCCGACCCAGCTGACGATCACGCGCCACGGATGCGAGGCGCACATGCGCGCCCAGCGCGCGAGGCTCCCCGTTGCGAGCCGCTCATGTGCCGCTTGGCGTCCGCGCCCGGTGTCCAGGTTCTGCTCTGACATCGTCTTCGCTCCCTCTCGTTCGACCGCTGTTCACTCTAGAGACCGGAGGGGGCGCCGTGACTCATCGGTCGACGCCACTACGCTTCCCGCGGTGAAGATGCGGTGAAGAAGCGCCTGGACGTCCTGCTGGTGGAGCGCGGTCTCGCGGAGTCGAGGTCGCAGGCGCAGGCGCTCGTGATGGCCGGGCTCGTGCCTGGCTTCGACAAGCCGGGGACCCAGGTGGACGACGACGCCGAGCTCACGCTCGACCGCCCGCCGCGGTTCGTCTCCCGCGGCGGCGAGAAGCTCGCGCACGCGCT
>DASQTZ010000014.1:0-5587 GCA_035641605.1 Gaiellaceae bacterium
ACCGAGATTTGCGTTGATTCCGATCCCGAGCACGACTCGGTCGTCGCGCGCCTCGGCGAGGATGCCCGCCACCTTGCGACCGCCGATCAGAAGGTCGTTCGGGAATCGAACTTCCGGTCGCACGCCGGTTTCCCGCGTGATCGCGTCGGCCGTAGCGAGACTCGCGACGACCGAGAGCTCCGGGAGGCGGGGGACGTCGACCTTGGGGCGAAGGTTGATCGAGACGAGCACGCTCGTCCCGGGCGGAGCGCGCCAAGGGCGTCCGAGCCGGCCCCGTCCCGCCGTCTGCTCCTCGGCGACGGCGACGGCGCCTTCAGGGGCATTAGGCGGAAGCTCCCGCTGGGTCGATTCGCAACGCTCGAAATAGAGGTAGGGACGGCCGAACCGACCGCGGAGCAACGGCTCCACGTTCGCCGGAGACAGCGAGTCGTCACCCATCTAGGTGAGACTAGACTCACCTGGTTGTCCGCTCTGACACGCGAAGAAATCGAGGCGATCTTGCCGCACCGCGATCCCTTCCTCCTCCTCGACGAGGTCGTCGACCTCGTGCCGGGAGAACGCGTCGTCGCACGGAAGCGCGTGCGCCCGGACGAGTGGTATCTCAGCGGTCACTTCCCCGGTCGGCCGATCATGCCAGGTGTCCTGATCGTCGAGGCGATGGCGCAGGCCGGCGCCGTCGCCGTCCTTTCCGAGGAGGAGAATCGCGGCAAGCTGGCGCTCTTCGCCGGCATCGACGGCGTCCGGTTCAAGCGCGTGGTCAAGCCTGGCGACGAGCTCGAGCTGACCTGTGAGCTCGAGCGGGTTCGCGGCCCGATCGGGAAAGGGAAAGCGACGGCAAGGGTTGACGGGCAGCTCGCGGCCCGTGGAACCCTCACCTTCGCCGTCGAGCAATGATCGGACGCCCGAACGGCGCGCCGGTGTCGATCACGGGTCTCGGCACCTACGCCCCCGACCGCGTGGTCACCAACGACGAGCTGGCCGAGCTCGTGGATACCTCCGACGAGTGGATCACCGAGCGCACCGGCATCAAGGAGCGCCGGATCGCCGCACCCGAGCAGGCGATGACGGATCTCGCCCTGCCTGCGGCGCGGATTGCGCTCGAGCGCGCCGGCGTGAAGCCGACCGAGCTCGACTTGATCATCGTCGCAACGGTCACGCCGGACATGATGTTTCCAACCACCGGCTCGCTGCTGGGCGATCTCCTCCCTGCTCCGGACGCGGCCGCCTACGACCTGCTCGCCGGCTGCACGGGCTTCGTCTACGCGCTCGCCCAGGCGCACGCGATGGTCTCAGCCGGTCTCGCGGAGAAGGCACTCGTGGTCGGCGGCGATGTGCTCTCGAAGATTCTCGATTGGACCGATCGCTCGACGATCGTTTTGTTCGGCGACGGCGCAGGCGCGGTCGTGGTGGAGCGTGTCGAGGACGGCGGCTTCCTCGGCTTCGAGCTCGGCGCCGACGGCGCCGGCGGGCAGCACCTCTGGCTCCCGGGCAGCGGCTCGCGCACGTTCGAGGATGCCGACAGGCTGGTGAAGATGAACGGCCGGGAAGTCTTCAAGTTCGCAACGCGGGTCTTGGTGTCGTCGGCGCAGGCCCTGCTCGACGAGGTCGGTCGGACGATCGACGACGTCGACGTCTACGTGCCGCACCAGGCGAACACGAGAATCATTGACTATGCGACGAAGAAACTGGGTATCGCCGAAGATCGGGTGATCGTGAACGTGGATAGGTACGGAAACACGTCCTCCGGGTCGATTCCGCTCGCCCTCGGCGAAGCGGAGGCGGACGGGCGGCTCCGGAAAGGCTCGCTCGTCCTCATGACGGGGATGGGCGCCGGGCTGACGTGGGGCTCCACCCTGATCGCGTGGACGGCGAACGGGAGGACGACATGACGAAGGTTGCGTTTTGCTTTCCCGGACAGGGGTCGCTGGAGGAAGGGATGGGTCGCGAGATCGCGCTGGCCGTCCCGGAGGCGATGGAGGTCTATCGGGTCGGCAGCGAGGCGTCCGGTCTCGACCTCCGGAAGCTCTGCTTCGACTCGCCTCTCGACGAGCTCGTGAAGACGGAAGTGCAACAGCCGGCGCTCGTGGCCACGAGCCTCGCGGTGCTGGCGGCGCTGAACGCCAGAGGGATCGCTCCCGACTATGTCGTCGGCCATTCGGTAGGGGAGTTCGCCGCAATCGCGGCGGCCAACTCGATCGACACGGCAGAGGCGATCAGCCTCGTGCGCGAGCGAGGCCTCGCGATGGCGGAAGCCGCGCGCGAGAGCGACGGGACGATGGCCGCGATCCTCGGCCTCGACGACGAAGTGGTCGAGGAGCTGTGCTCCGAGATCGAGGGCGTGTGGCCCGCGAACTACAACTGTCCCGGCCAGATCGTTGTGTCGGGCGAGGAAAGCGCGGTCGAGAAGCTGATCCACAAGGCCACCGCGCTCGGCGCCCGACGCGCCGTGAAGCTGAAGGTCTCCGGCGCTTTCCACAGCCCGCTCGTCGAGAAGGCGGGGGAGATGCTCAAGCCCGCGGTCGAGCGTGTCCGTTTCGCCGATCCGGTGGCGCCGTTCATGTCCACCGTGACCGCGAAGATCGAGCCCGCGCAGCGGATGGCCGGGCTGCTCGTGAGCCAGGTGACGGCGCCTGTGAAGTTCACACAGGCCGCGCAGGGGCTCGTCAAGGAGGGCGTGAAGACCTTCGTCGAAGTGGGGCCCGGCAACGTCCTGTCCGGTTTACTGAAGCGGATCGACAAGACCGTGAAGGCCGTGTCAGTCAACAACGTCGCCGGCCTGAAGAAGGTCGAAGAGTCGATCTAAGCCATGCCCGAGTTCTGCTCGCTCGAAGGCCGTACGGCGCTCGTCACAGGCGGCTCGCGCGGGATCGGCAAGGCGATCGCGGCCGAACTCGCCGACGCCGGGGCGACGGTCGTGCTCGGCTACCGGTCGGGCGCCGAGGAGGCCGAGGGTGTGGCGTCCGAGATCGGCGCCCGGGCGGTGCAGGCCGACGTGGCCGAGGCCGAGGATGCGCAGCGCCTCGTCGAGGAGGCCGGCGATATCGACATTCTCGTGAATAACGCGGGTGTCACGCGCGACGGACTTCTGGCGCGCATGCCGGACGAGGACTGGCGCGTCGTCCTGGACACGAACCTCGGCGGCACCTTCAACACCTGCCGCGCGGCCGCCCGCGGGATGATGCGACGGCGGGGCGGCGCGATCGTCAACGTCTCCAGCATCGTCGGCCTCCATGGGAACCCGGGGCAGACCAACTACTCGGCGTCGAAGGCCGGGATCATCGGCTTCACGAAGGCGCTCGCGCGGGAGCTCGGCAGCCGCGGTGTGCGGGCGAACGTCGTGGCGCCGGGATACATCACGACTCGGCTCACGACCGAGCTGCCCGAGGAGCTCCAGAACGCCATGCTGGCGAACACGCCTTTGGGACGCTTCGGCGATCCCGAGGATGTCGCCGGAGCCGTCAGGTTCCTCTGCTCGGACGCGGCCTCGTTCGTCACCGGCGAGGTGCTCTTGGTCGACGGCGGATTGGGTATGTGAGCGCAATGAGCATGAACGGACGCAGACGAGTCGTGATCACGGGGATTGGTGCGGTCAGCCCGCTCGGTAACGACGCGGAGACGACATGGGAGAACCTCGTCGCCGGCAAGTCCGGCGCAGCCGAGATCGCTCAGTTCGACGCGAGCGAGTACCCGGTCCACTTCGCCTGTGAGCTGAAGGGCTTCGAGGCTGCGGATTTCATCGAGAAGAAGCAGGCGCGGCGCATGGACCGCTTCGCGCAGATGATCGTCGCGGCGGCGATCCAGGCGCGGGACGACTCCGGAATCGATATCGAGGCCGAGGCTGATCGGATCGGCGGCTCGATCGCGACCGGAATCGGCGGCCTGAAGGCCTTCCAGGACTGCTACGACACGCTGATCGAGCGCGGCCCCGACCGTGTCAACCCGTTCTCGATCCCGCAGATCATCCCGAACATGGGCGCAGGCTGGGTCTCGATGTACCTGGGGACACGGGGTCCGCTGTCGTCGCAGTGTACGGCCTGCGCTGCGTCGAACATGGCGATCGGCGAGGCGGCGGATGCGATCCGGCTCGGGCGGGCGGACGCGATGCTCGCCGGTGGGACGGAGGCCGGGATCACGCGCGTCGGGATCGCCGGGTTTAGCGCCATGCGGGCGCTCTCGCGGCGCAACGACGCGCCGGAGGAGGCGAGCCGGCCCTTCGACGCGGCACGGGACGGGTTCGTCATGGGCGAGGCCGCCGGCGTCGTCGTCCTCGAGGAGCTCGAGCACGCCAAGGAGCGCGGAGCGAAGATCTACGGGGAGCTGCTCGGCTACGGGCTCTCGTCCGATGCGAGGCACGTCACCGAACCGGACCCGACCGGCGACAACCCGGCCCGGGCGATGCGGATGGCGATGGCGGACGCGGGCGTCAACTCCGACGAGATCGACTACATCAACGCCCACGGAACCTCGACTCCGCTCGGCGATGCAAGCGAGACGCGGGTGATCAAGATCGCGCTCGGCGAGGAGAACGCGGTCAAGACGCCGGTCTCGTCGACGAAGGGTGCGACCGGCCACTGCCTCGGCGCGGCCGGCGCCGTTGAGGCGATCTTCGCGACGCTGGCGGTGGAACGGAACACGCTTCCGCCGACGATCAACTACGACGAGCCCGACCCGGAGTGCGATCTCGACTACATTCCGAACGAGGCGCGCGAGGCCGACGTCAGGGTCGCGATTTCGAACTCGTTCGGCTTCGGCGGGCACAACGCCTGCATCGTTATCCGGGAGTTCACGGGCTAGCTACGCTCGCGCCCTGTGGAGCGCTGGGCGACATTCGACTGCTACGGGACGCTTGTTGACTGGAACGGCGGCATTCGCACGGTGCTGGCCGACGTCTTCGGCGAGGATCGAGCCGACTGGCTCCTGCACCGGTATCACGAGGTGGAGCTCGAGCTCGAGCAGGACGGACAGCTCGCGTACCGGGAAGTGCTGACGCGTGCGCTCGAGCGGCTCGCCGACGAGGAAGGCGCCGGCCTCGACGACCCGAGCGCTCTAGCCGAGTCGCTGCCGTCGTGGCAACCGTTTCCGGAGGTGCGCGGGTCGCTCGAGGAAGCTCGTGTTCGCGGCTGGCGCCTCGCGATCCTCTCGAACACCGATTCGGACTACATCGCCGCGTCCAAGGAGCTGATCGGCGTCCCGTTCGACGAGACGGTCGTCGCCTCCGAAATCGGTTCGTACAAGCCGGCCCACGGGCACTGGGAGGAGTTCTTCCGCCGGACCGGCGCGGATCGCGCGGGCCATGTCCACGTCGCCGCGAGCCTCTTCCACGACATCGAGCCCGCAAACGTGCTCGGACTGCGGAGCGTCTGGATCAACCGGCTCGACGAGCGCTCGGAGCGTGCAAAGCCCGACGGTGAGCTGCCGGACCTGGACGGCCTCGCCGACGTCCTCGATCAACTGGTGCCTGCGTGAATCTCCGCGCGCCCACGCTCGACGACGTCCCAGACATCACGCGGCTCTTCAACCGCGGAAGCGCAGAGCTCTTCGACGAGGCCGACGAGAGCGAGGACGACGTCGGCCGCTTCCTGACGAG
>DASQTZ010000015.1:0-5129 GCA_035641605.1 Gaiellaceae bacterium
CGTCTCCTACCGGATCGCGGTCGACGAGCCGGACGGTGAGCATTACGAGTACGAGGACTTCCGCTCGGCGGCCGCTGCGTTCGTGAAGATGACCGGCACGGGCATCACCGGCATCCGCGTCCGCGCGAACTTCCCGACCCACACGACAATGACCACGCCGGGCCCGTGGTCTTCGACCGTCTTCCACACTCGTACCGTGGGCGAGCCGACCGGCGCCCGGACTGACGCCACCCTCGACCACGTCCTCTTTGCCTGGGATCCCAAGCCGGGGACGAAGCACTACCGCGTGGTCGTCTCGAGTCGCGAGGACTTCTCGGTCCCGGTCGAGGACGTGAAGACCGACAACACGAGCCACGCACCCACGCTGACGCTGCCCGGCTACCTCCAGGGAGGCACCTTCTGGTGGAAGGTCGCGGCGATGGACGAGGATCTGAATCTCGGCGACTTCACGCGGCCGCACTCGTTCAGCCTCAGGAAGAGCGGAACCGGCGTTGTAACGACGCAGAAGCTGCGGCTGACCATGAAGGGCAGGCTCAAGGCCAAGCGCCTCCGCCGGGTCGTCTTCACGGTGAAGGCCGGCGCGCGTCCCGTCCGCGGAGCACGGGTTCGCGCCATCGGAGCCGGTGCGATCTCGCGCTGGAGGGTGACGAACCGCTACGGCCGCGTGGTCTTCCGGCTGAAGCCCAAGGCACGTGGCGTGGTCTTCGTCATGGCGATGAAGAAGGGTTACATCGCCGGAACCAGCCGCGTCAGAGTTCGCTAGCTGACGACGACGTCGGCACCGCAGCCGAACACGAGCGCATCGAGTAGGTCGGCCCGGTCGAGTCCGCGGAGTGACCGGTGCTCGAGGTCGATCTCGATCTCGGGCCAGGAATCGAGGCCGAGCGCCGCAGCGCCCTCGTCGGCGGCGAAGCAGAGCAGTGTCTCGGCGTCGCAGACCTCGCGCCGTCCCGATGCGCGGCGGGCGGTCGTCTCCAGCTCCCGGAGCTCCTCGAGCGGGTCGATCCGGACGTTCGAGTCAGAGCCGATACAGATGCCGATTCCGCGCTCGCGTAGCTTCTCGAGCGGCGCGAAACCGTCGCCGAGATTCGCCTCGGTCGTCGGACAGACGCACACGCGGGCGCCCGAGGCTGCGAGCAGGTCGAGCTCATGGTCGTCGGCATGGGTGGCATGGACGACGGTCGTGCGCGGACCGAGACAGCCGGTGCGGTCGAGGAGCTCGATCGGGCGCAGGCCGTGCTCGGCGAGACACTCGTCGATCTCGCGCGGTTGCTCGTCCGCATGGACGTGCAGCGGCAGCGCTTCCGCGGCCGCGTAGCGGCCAATCTCGTCGAGCCAATCAGGCGGACAGGCACGGACGGAGTGAAGGGCGCACGCCACTCGGTATCCCTCCGCCCGCAACTCCCCGATCTGCCGGACGTACTCGTCCGGCGATGCCTGGCGGAACCGAGGGCTGCCGCCCCGGGCGTAGGCGGTAAAGAGGAGGGTGATCTCGATGTCCACCTCCCGGGCCGCATCTACGGCGGCGCGAGCCTCCGGGAGACCGAGGTAGTGGAACTCGCCCACGGCCGTATAGCCAGCTGCGCGCATTTCGCGGTAGGTCTCGGCGTACTCCCGCCGGACGAGTTCCGGCGTCTGCCGCTCGGCCTCCTCGATCATCGCCTCGCGCCACGCCCAGAAGTCGCCGCCTGCCCGCCGTCCGCGCAGAGCCCGCTGGAACGCGTGGCTGTGGGCGTTGACGAATCCGGGGAGAGTCAGGCGGTCGCGTTCGGCCATGGAGGGGCGAACCTATCCCAGCGGCCACGGAGATTCACGGCCAAAAGCAAGGATCTATCCTTGTTCCCATGGCCGAGCGCGTCCTGACCGCCCGTATGACGCAGATCCCGAACGCGCTCACGGTTGCCCGCTTCGCGGCGATTCCGGCCTTCATCGCCCTCGAAGCGACCGCTGAGGGGGGCAAGAGCTGGGCGGCGGCGATCGTGTTCGGAGCGGCGGCGATCACCGACCAGCTCGACGGCTGGCTTGCGCGCCGCTGGCACGTCGAGTCGCGCTTCGGCACCGTCGCCGACCCGCTCGCGGATCGGCTGATGATCGACGCGGCTGTGGTCCTCCTCTGGCTTCATGGACGCCTTCCATGGCCGGCGCTCGTGCTGATCCTCGCGCGCGACCTCGTGCTGGTCGCCGGCTACCGGTTCGTCGCGCCCCGCGGCTACGAGCTCTCGGTCAGCTTCCTCGGCAAGGTAGCCACGTGGATCCTCTACGCCTCGCTCGCGCTCATGCTCGCGACGAGCGAAGGGACAGACCTTCCCTACGTGCTGTTCTGGACCGGGCTGGCGCTCGCCATGACCGCCGGCGCCCTCTACGTCACCTCGGCGCTCCGGAGCGACGCATGAAGGCCGTCGTGATGGCCGGCGGCGAGGGCACGCGGCTGCGTCCGCTGACTTCCAATCAGCCCAAGCCCATGGTTCCGATCGTCGGTAAGCCGTGCATGGAGCACATCCTCGAGCTGGCCCGTCGCCACGGAATCGAGGACGTGATCGTCACCGTTGCGTTCCTGCCGCAGCCGATCAGGAGCTACTTCGGGGACGGGAGCTCGATCGGCCTGAACATCGAGTACTCGGTCGAGGAGTCGCCGCTCGGAACCGCCGGCTCCGTCCGGCTCGCCAGTGGGAGGCTCGACGACACCTTTCTCGTCATCTCGGGGGACGCGCTGTGCGACTTCGACCTCACCAAGCTGATCGAGTTCCACCGCGAACGGGGCGCAACCGCCACGATCGCGCTCATCTCGGTCCCGAACCCGCTCGAGTTCGGGATCGTCGTCACGGACAGCGAGGGCAGGGTCGAGCGCTTCCTCGAGAAGCCGTCCTGGAGCCAGGTGTTCTCCGACACGATCAATACCGGCGTCTACGTACTCGAGCCGGAGGTCTTGAACCACGTCCCGACCGATCGGCCGTACGACTTCTCCAAGGAGCTCTTCCCGCTGCTTCTCGAGATGGGCCGGCCTGTCTACGGATTCGTTGCCGACGGCTACTGGCAGGACATCGGCAACCTCACCCAATACCGCCAGGCGAACTTCGACGCCCTCGACGGGCGGGTGAAGCTGAACGTCCCAGGCATTCGCCTGCGCGGCAACGTCTGGATCGGAGAAGGCGTCGAGATCGACGACTTCGACCGGATCGAGGCACCGGCTTTCGTCGGCAACTACTGCCGGATCGCAACTGACGCTACCGTCGGTCCCTACTCGGTCCTCTCGGCGAACGTCACCTTGCGGGACCGCGCCCGCACCGTCGCGTCGGTCATCGACGCCTCGACCCACATCGGCCGCAGCGCGCTGATCGAGAACGCGATCATCGGCCGCTCCTGCGACATCCGTTCCCATGTCCGGATCCATGAGGAGGTGGCGGTCGGTGACGAAGTGATGATCGGCGCCGAGTCCGTCGTGATGCCCGGTGTGCGGATCTTCCCCTTCAAGGAGGTCGAGTCCGGCTCCCAGGTCTTCGAGAACCTCGTCTTCGAGTCACGCGCCTCGTCGCACCTCTTCTCCGCCGCCGGCGTCGCCGGCCTCGTCAACGTCGACCTCACCCCGGAGACCGCGCTGCGCATCGCCGCGGCCTTCGGCACGGCGCTCAAGCGCGGCTCCCGCGTCGTTGCCAGCCGCGAGGCGCCGGACGCCTGCCGCATGATCAAACGGGCGATGATCTCGGGCCTGAGCTCCACCGGGATCGACGTCGCCGATCTGCGCACGCTGCCGTCGCCGGTCGGCCGCCACCTCCTCAAGAGCCACGGATACGACGGTGGCTTTCACGTGGGGATCAGCTCGAGCGATCCCGAGGTCCTGAAGATCCAATTCTTCGAGCCGCCGGGGATCGAGCTCGGCGACTCGATGCAGAAGGAGCTCGAGAAGCACTTCACACGACTGGAGTTCAGGCGCATGGCCGCCACCGACGTCGGCGGGATCACCTATCCGGCCCGGGCGAGAGAGGGGTACGCCGACGATCTCCTCTCGGGCCTTGATGTCGATGCGATCCGGGCCCGGGGATTCAAGATCGTGATCGACTACGGCTACTCAGCCGCCTCGTTCGTCCTGCCGCTCCTGCTCGGGCCGCTCGGCGTGGAAGCAGTCGGGGCGCATGCCTTCCGGCCCGACCAGCCGACTGCGGACGCTCCCACCTTGCGGGAGCTCGTCGGCCAGACGAAGCGGCTCGTCGGTGCCGTTGGTGCCGATCTCGGAGTGGTCTTCGATCGGTCGGCGGAACGGCTGTATCTGATCGACGACCAGGCCCGCGAGATCCCGGTCGAACAAGCGCTGCTCCTCTACCTCCGCCTGATTGGCAGCAACGGAAAGCGGGGCAAGCTCGCCTTCCCGGTCACCGTCACGAGCCAGGTCGACCGCCTGGTCCAGGACAGTCCGCTCGAGGTCGTCCGCACACCTGCGTCGCTCGCCGCGCTGACGAAGGCGGCCTCGGAGAGCGGCGTGATCTTCGCCGGCGCGGTCGGCGGAGGCTACGTCTTTCCGGAGTTCCTGCCGGCATACGACGCAATGGCGAGCCTGTGCAAGCTGCTCGAGTTGTTCGCACCAATCGACCAACCGCTCTCCGAAGTGGTGTCGAAGCTGCCGGAATCGCACGTGGTCCACCGCCGTGTGCCGTGCCCGTGGGCTCAGAAAGGGTTGGTCATGCGCGTCTTGACAGAGCGCGTGAAGGACCGGGACGTCGACCTGAGCGACGGCATCAAGGTGTTCGACGAGCGCGGGTGGGCTCAAGTGCTGCCGGACCCCGACGAACCGGTCGTCCACGTCTACGCCGAGGGCCCCGACGAGGAGACCTCCGCCGAGCTCGAGCGCGAGCTGCGCGAGCTCGTCGAAGCCGTGCTTCGGGAGGGCGAGGAGGTGCGCGCTTGATCCATGAAGCTCAACGTCAGGTTGACCCTTAGCCGTCCGCCTGGTTAACTGACCTTCCAAACGAAAGGCTGACTTGGAACCTTTACCCGATCTCGCCACGCTCTCCGACGTCGATCTCAAGGAACTGATCGACGACCTCCAGCGCGAAGAGCAGGAAGTCTCTTACCGGCGCCGGCTCCTGCACGGGAAGATCGACATCCTGCGCGCGGAGCTGGTTGCCAGGCTCCAG
>DASQTZ010000016.1:0-3641 GCA_035641605.1 Gaiellaceae bacterium
CCATACGAGGAGTCGTACGTCCAGGCAGCGGCTCCCGCGAGAACCGCGAGCAACGCAGCGACGGGGAGGACGCGGCGCACCGCCGCATGGTGCCTTAGACCCGCAGCTCAAGCGTGCGAACCCCGCGGAGGTCGATCCACACGCGTTCGCCGTCGGTCGCGAGCTTTGCGAGCACCGTCTCGCAGTGCGGGCAGCGCAGGACGGTGCCCGGTGCGCGGTCGTAGACGACGACGGCCCCGACCGCCTCGGCCTTGCCGCACCCTGCGCAGGTGCCGATCGCTTCCGTCATCTCGACCGCGAAGATCTGGCGCAGAATCCCGGCGGCCGCGTTTCCGTCAAGTCTCATCTCATCCTCCAGTGGGTCCGAAGCGTTCGGTTCGTATGCGGCCAGGCTCGTGGCCGAGTTCGACGAACGCGCTCGCGACAGCCTCGACGAACGGCGTCGGGCCGCAGACGTAGATGTGCGGTCGATCCGCTGCCGCCGGTCCGACCTCGGCGAGCATCTCGGCGTCGACCCGCCGGGCATAGCCGGCCCAGCCCTCCGGCTGCTCGCGCGTCAGCGTGTGGACGATGCGAATGTTCTCCCCGTCGAGCCGCTCGAGCTCCTCCCGGTAGATCACGTCGTCCCAGCTTCGCGCGGAGACGAGGAGTGTGGCCGGCACGCTGCCACCCTGGTGAACGAGATGGCGGAGCATCGCCCTGAACGGGACAACGCCGGAGCCGCCGGCGGCGAGGAGCAGTGGCCCACCGCGGGATGGCTCCCAGACGAAATATCCGCCGACCGGGCCACGGAGCTCGAACCGGTCACCGGGCTGCAGCTCGTCGGCGAGGTAGGGCGATACCTCGCCGTCCTCGATCAGCTCGACCGTCAGCTCGAGCTGCGCCGCGCCGGGCGGGGAGGCAATCGAGTAGCTGCGCTGTGCCTGGTAGCCGTCCTCGGCCGTCAGCCGGACGTCGACGTGCTGCCCGGGGAGGTGGCCGGGCCAGTCGGGAACGTCGAGACGAAGCGTCTTGACGCGCGGCGTCTCGGGAACGACCTCGACGGCTTCCACCGGAAGCCAGGTCAGTCGCCCCAGTACCGCTGTTCCCGCCACGGGTCGCCGTAGAGGTGGTAGCCGTTCTGTTCCCAGAAGCCGGGCTCGTCCGTCGCCGCCAATCGGAGGCCCCGTACCCACTTCGCGCTCTTCCAGAAGTACAGGTGCGGGACGAGCAGCCGGGCCGGCCCGCCGTGCTCCGGGTCGAGCGGCTCGCCGTCGTACGAGTAGGCGACCCACGCCTTACCGTCGAGGACGTCCTCGAGCGGGAGGTTCGTCGTGTAGCCGCCGTCGCAGAAAGCGACGACGTACTCGGCGGAGGTCTCGACGCCGTCGAGCAGCGTGTCCACCCGCACGCCTTGCCAGGTCGTGTCGAGCTTCGACCACTTCGTCACGCAGTGGATGTCGACGGTGACCTCCTCGCTCGGGAGCGCCCGGAGCTCGTCCCAGGTCCAGCGGTGAAGCTCGTCGACCTCGCCCACGATCGTGAAGTCCCACTCCTCGAGTGGAGTGTGCGGAGTCGGGCCCGCCGAGAGGACGGGGAAGTCGTCGGTGACGTACTGGCCCGGCGGGACGCGGTCGGGCGGGCCGTCGTCGCGCCGCCGGCCCCGAAAGCCGCGGGAGATGATTGGCGTCATCACAGCCTCCACGGCGACTGTAACGGCTGCCCGTCGGATGGAGAAGTCGGAGACACCGCCGCTACACTGGCCCGGCGCGGGGCTATAGCTCAGTTGGGAGAGCGCCTGGATCGCACCCAGGAGGTCGCCGGTTCGAGTCCGGCTAGCTCCATCTCCCGAACCCGCTGTACCGCGGCGGCGGACGCCGCCGAGCCGCTGGCGACCGCGCGTCAGAGCTGGTGGCGGCCGTAGTCGCGCTCGAAGTCGCGCCAGACGCTGTGGATATGCGTGCCGCTGTTGCGGGAGTTGTCGAACTCGAGCAGGAAGGTCGGCCCCTGCAGCCTGTAGTAGTGGGACCGGCCCGGGCGAAGGCTTCCGGCCCAGCCGAAGCGGATTCGGGCCATGCCCGCCCGCTCGACGCGGTCGAGCACTCGCCGCGCAGTCGCCGGGGGATGGTTCGCGATATACGTGCGCACGATCTCGAGCACGCGTCTCTGCGCGGCGGACGGGAGGTCGCGGGCGAGGACCCCTACGGGGTCGAGCGGCGTCACCCGGACGGCATTCTGGGTGACGTGGTCGGTCAGAGACTCCGACGAGAACACGACGCGCCGCCGGAGCCGGCCGTCGACGGAGAGCACGATTTCTCTGGCCGCGTCCTCCTCGCGCCGCATCGCCCGTTCGCCTCGTACGATGGTTCGATACGCGGTGCCGGCACGGGTCGGCCAAGCGCCCAGGAAGAACGGCTCGGTGACAAGGATGTCCCCGACGATTGTGAAGTTCCTCGAGAGATGGTGGCCTTCGAGCCGCCAACCCCACGCGCGGTCACCAGGCCTGCCGAAGACCGATACGAAGTAGCGGTCGGCGTCGAAGGGGTCGTTGATGCCCGTGGTCATGCGCTGAAGGACGCCCTGCAGCGACATGATGTCGAGCGCCTTGCCGTAGCCGGCCCGCGAGGTGCTCGCCCGAAGCAACGCGAGTGCGAACCGTCGCTGCCTGATCGACATCTGTCCCAGTGGAAGCCCGTTTCGCGGCACGGAGGTAGGCACCGTCCAGTGCCACCGCGTGCGCTCGGCGCCTCCGAACGGAAACGACGCCCGGGCGCGCTGGGCCGGCGACAGCGAGGCGAGGAACGCGCGCGCGGCGGCTTCGACGTCGTCCACCGGAACGACCGGCGCTGCTCGTGCGGAGCGGACGCCGAGCGCGAGCCCGGCCGCCCCCGAGGCGGCGAGCCGCAGAGCGGCGCCGCGGGTCAGGCGTAGGTCGAAGGACTCGTCGTTCAGGTCGGAGTCTCCTTGTGATCGAGGACCCGCCTCGACAGAGTACGCGCGGCCGGTGGACGAGGCTTGCCGCGGTGGCGTGTTTGATCTCGGGTGGCGATCGGCGGGGCGCGACTGTGGAGGAAGCTCGTGTGGTTCGAATGCCCGAGGCCGATCCCCGTATGGTCGAACGGTGACGGCGGGAGGTCGTTCACGGCTGAAGTCTGAGGGCCAGGCGAATAGACTCGCGAATATCCACGAAAGGAGGGGTCCATGAGGAAGATCCTGGCGCTTGTCGCGGCGACCGCTCTCGTTGCAGCCACGACCGCGAGCGCGATTACGTTCGGCGAGCCCGACGGGAACCGGCATCCGAACGTCGGCGCACTCGTCGCCGACTGGAACGAGGAGAGCCCGGGGCCTGATCAGTTCTGCACCGGCACGCTCGTCACCTCGACGCTGTTCCTGACGGCGGCTCACTGCATGACTGGTTGGGGGGACACGCCGATCTACGTGACGTTCAGCCCGACCTATGACGAAGGATCGGCGTCGCCGAGCGGGCTCGTCCCCGTCTCGAGCTACGTGATCCACGAGAGCTTCGGGCAGCCGGGCGGAGGGGCCGACGCCTACGACATCGCGATCGTGACGCTCGCGACGCCGCAGTCGGCAACGCCCGCGCAGCTGCCGACGCTCGGTCTGCTGGACACCTACAGCCAGCAGCAGCTCCGCGGGCTCAC
>DASQTZ010000017.1:0-6568 GCA_035641605.1 Gaiellaceae bacterium
GACGAGCGTCTCGACATTCGGTCGTTGCAGCGTGTCTTCGCGCATAGCTCCGACTTCGAGCATTCCGCGGAGACGGGCGCAGCGCATCCGCACGAACCCGGACCTGGGCCGCGAGAACTACGGATTCGGCAGCTGGATGACAGCCACGGGCTCGGGCGGGACAGAATCGGGCAGCGTCTGTTGGCGTCGCGCGACCACGAGCCCAGCTCGCCAACCTGGGGCGCGCCCACGCGCCGGCGGGCGGACCGACCCGGCAGGCAGGCCGCACCGTGCGATCAACCAGGCGATCAGGGAGTTGGAGTTCCACATCTCGCCCGCACGGAGCTCGTCGCGACCCCAAACGGGCGTGGGAACCTGGGCAGCTAGGTCGAGCACCCGCTGCGCCAAATCTGGATCGTCCGTTAGTCGCTGTGGACTTTCGACTGCCTCGTTGATGTCAGGGATCACTCCGCCACGCCAGCAGCGCACCTCGTAGCGGAAGATCCGGAAACGCCCGGCCCAACGGCTCCCGACCGCACCTTCGGCAACAACGCCGCGCTTCTCGCCGTTGCTGTCGGGGATCGGCGCCTGCTCGATCACGAAACGGCCCTGTGGCACCCGCACCCCGAGCGCAGAGTGGTAGAGGTCGCGGGGTGACCGCCGTTCGAGCCGCGCTGCCACCGCCTCGAAGATGCGCCCGTTGAGCCACACCGAGTGGCCTCCCGCGCCGAGAGGCAGCCAATAGAGGTCGATCCCAGTATCGGGCTCTGGCGTCATCAGCCGCTAGCGTCGGCTGCCGGCCGCGTGGTGGGCGCCGAGATCGAGCGCGACGGCGAAGATCAGCGCCCCCGCCCAGAAGTTCACAGGATCGACCAGGAGCGGCTCGTGGTCGCCGACTGTGTTCCAGATCAACCAGATGACAAACCAGACCACGGTCACAGCGCTGCCTCCTTCAGTCCAAGTTCACAGCACCCATTCTCGTTTCCGGCGCAGGATCCGGATCAGGATGGCTGCGGGTTGTCGATCAGGGTTTTTCCGCGCCGCGAGTCGGCTGGACACGGATGCGTCCTTCCCGGCGAAGGGCGAAAGTTGACTCGTATCCACCGGCAAAGGAGCAGGTCATGAAACGGATCCTGATCGCAACCGACGGCAGCAGCGGCGCCGGCTACGCGCTCGATGGGGGACTGTCCCTCGCCGCCCAGCTCCAGGCCGAGGTCGTCGTCGCCTACGTCCGGCAGCCGCCCGGCTCGTTTCTGGGCGCGCCGTACTACCAGGACGTGATCACCGAAGAGGCGCGGCATTCCCGCGCCGTGATCATCGATGCGAAGCTCTACGCGACTCGGTACGACGTCGACGTGGACTACGAAGTCATCGAGGGTGATCCCGTCGACGCAATCCTCGATCTCGCCCGGTCGCGTGATGTGGATTTGATCGTCGTGGGCTCCAGAGGCCTGGGCACCGTGAAGGGCCTCGTGCTCGGCAGCGTCTCGAACGCGATTCTCCATCAAGCAGACCGGCCCGTGCTCGTCGCCAAGGCGCCCACGGCCGCAGCTGTGGCCGCCTGAGATGGCGCCGCCGCTGCACGTACTGATCGCCGGCGCCGGCGTCGCAGGGCTGGAGGCGACGCTCGCTCTTCGTGCCCTGGCGGAGGATCGAGTCGACATCGAGTTGCTGGCGCCGGACGACGACTTCGTGTATCGCCCGCTGGCGGTCGCCGAGCCGTTTCACCAAGGTGAGGCGCGGCGCTTCCCGCTCAACCGGCTCGTGGAACTCGCCGGCGGTCGCCTCACCCCGGGGACGGTCAGCCGCCTCGACCTCGACGAACGGCGGGCGGAGACCGCCGACGGTGCTGAGCTCCACTGGGACGTGCTGCTCCTCGCGCTCGGCGGGCGGACACGCGAGGGCGTTGCCGGCGGGCTGACGTTCCGAGGCCCCAGCGACCGCGCGGCTCTGACGGAGCTCGTGGACGACGCGATCGCGGGCTGCTTCCGGTCGCTGACGTTCGCGCTGCCGACACTGGCAGCGTGGCCGCTGCCCCTCTACGAGCTCGCGCTGATGGCGAAGATCCGGCTCGAAGACGCAGGTGCGACGAGGGTGGACGTCGACATCGTGACTCCCGAGGCCGAGCCGCTTGGCGTCTTCGGCCGGGAGGCGTCGGCATCGATCAGCGCCCTGCTCGAGACCCGCGGCATCGGCCTGCGCACGCACACGACCCCTGTCGTCTTTCGGAACGGCGCACTCGTCGTCGTTCCGGGCCGCGCGATTCGAACCGACCGAGTCGTCACACTCCCGGTGCCGGCGGGACGGCGCATTCCCGGGCTGCCCGACGACGGGCGTGGGTTCGTGCGCACGGACCAGAACGGTCGAGTCGAGGGGCGCGACGACGTCTTCGCCGCAGGCGACATCACGGCCTTTCCCCTCAAGCAGGGAGGGCTCGCGACGCAGCAGGCCGACGCGGCCGCCGAGGCCATCGCCGCCCTCGCAGGTGCACCGGTCGAACCCCGTCCCTTCCGGCCCGTGCTGCGAGGGCTCCTGCTCACCGGTCTCTCTCCGCGGTTCCTCGCGGCAAGCCTCCTCGACGACTCCTCCGAGATCGACAGCGAGCCGCTGTGGTGGCCGCCGGCCAAGATCGTCGGGCGGTACCTGGCTCCGTTCCTGGCGGAGCACGTGGGTCTCTCAGCCGAGCCGCCGCCCGAGCGGCTGGCCGCGAGCGCGCTGGAGGTCGACGTCGAGCTCGAGCGGCTGCAGGGCGACTGGGTTCCGGCTCGGTAGTAACCCGTACGCTCAAGCCGCGCCGACCCGGATGGCGGCGCTGCGCCCGCAGGCGATCCTGCTCCCATGGAACCACGCCTCTGCCAACTCGACTACGCGGCTGGGCGCTCCGAGCTCTGCCCGGGTGAGACGTGCCCGTTCTGGAAGGACGGCGAGTGCGCCGTGGCTCCGCTGCTGGCGGACTTCACGAACAACGCCTGCCTCGTTACGCATTTCGTCGGCCTGCGAGCGGCTCTCGCTAGCCGGCGGCCGAACGGCGCGCTCCGCGAGTTCCACCCGCCGGGCCTCGCTTAGCCCGAGAAAGGAGAAACCGATGAAAGCGCTGGTCTACAACGGGCCTGGGCTCCGCACGTGGGAGACCGTTCCCGACCCGCAACTCCAGGATCCGACCGACGCGATCGTCCAGATCGACACCTCGACGATCTGCGGGACCGACCTCCATATCCTCAAGGGCGACGTCCCCGAGGTGGAGCCGGGCCGCATCCTCGGCCACGAGGCGGTGGGCACCGTCGTCGAGATCGGCGAAGCGGTGACGACGCTCGCGCCCGGGGATCGCGTCCTCGTCTCGTGCATCACCTCTTGCGGCCGCTGCCGCTTCTGCAAGGAGGGGCGTTACGGTCTTTGCACCGGCGGCGGCGGCTGGATCTTCGGCCACCTGATCGACGGCCTTCAGGCGGAGTACGCGAGGGTGCCTTTCGCGGACACGTCCGTTTACAAGGTCCCGGCGGAGCTGACGGACGAGCAGGTCGTCTTCCTCGCCGACATCCTTCCGACGGCCTACGAGGTCGGCGTGCTCGGGGGCCGCGTCGAGCCCGGCGACACCGTGGCGATCGTCGGCTCCGGCCCGATCGGCCTCGCTGCAGTGATGACCGCGAGGCTGTTCACGCCGGGACGAATCGTGATGATCGACGTCGCGGACGCACGGCTCGAGAAGGCACGGGAGTTCGGTGCGGACACGACGATCAACAACGGTCGCACCGATCCGGTCGCGGCCGTGATGGAGCTCACCGGCGGACTCGGCGCGGACGTCGCCATCGAGGCAGTCGGCGTGCCGGAGACCTTCGAGCTCTGCACGGAGCTGATCCGTCCCGGCGGCCGCGTTGCCAACGTGGGCGTCCACGGCCATCCGGCGACGCTTCACCTGGAGCGGCTCTGGATCCGGGACGTGACGATCACGATGGGCCTCGTCGACACGTTCACGACCCCGAAGCTCCTGCGGCTGGTCGCTGAGGGTAGGCTCGACCCCACGCCCTTTGCGACGCACCGCTTCGAGCTCGACGAGATGACCGAGGCCTATGACACCTTCGCCGACGCGGCGTCCACTCATGCGCTGAAGGTCGTGCTCAGCGGCCATCCCGCGCATCTCCCCGCCGGCAAGGAAGCGGTTGCCGCGACCGCCTAGCACTCCTGTCCACTCGACGTCGAGCGCGTCCTGGCACGCGCTCGACGTCATCCTCCGCGACGGGACGACACTGCGCCTCCGAGCGCCCACCACAGGCGACGCCGGCGCACTGGTCGAGTTTCTGAATCGCCTGTCCGAGCAGAGCCTCTACTACCGCTTCCACGGCTTTCCGACTGTGGACGAGAAGCTCGTGGAGCCTTTCCTCGAACCGGACTGGCACGAGCGAGGCCATCTCGTGGGAGAGCTGGAGGGTCGCGTGATAGCCCTTGCGACCTACGTGCGGCTCCGCGATCCGAGTGCGGCGGAAGTGGCCTTCCTCGTCGCGGACGAGTTCCAGCGCCGGGGAATCGGGACGCGCTTGCTCGAGCAGCTCGCCGAGCGCGCGGCCGCCGTCGGAATCGAGCGCTTCGTCGCCGAGGTGCTCCCGGAGAACAGGCAGATGCTCCACGTGTTCGAGGCGGTCGGCTTCGAGAGCACGCGCAAGCTCGAGAGCGGCACGGTCGAGGTCGAGTTCCGGATCGCGCCGACCGAGACGTATCTCGAGCGTGTGGACGAGCGTCACCACCTCGCCGCAGTCGCCTCCCTGAGACCGTTCTTCGCGCCGTCCAGCGTCGCCGTGCTCGGAGCTTCCCGGCGGCGGGAGTCGATCGGGGGCCTGCTCTTCCGCAACATCGTCGCAGGGGAGTTCGAGGGCGTTGCTTACCCCGTGAACCCTGCCGGAGATGCGGTCGCGGGCGTTCGGGGTTACCGCACCGTCGCGGAGCTTCCCGAGACACCCGATCTCGCGGTCGTCTGTCTGCCCGCGCGCCACGTGCTCGCCGGCGTCGAGGACGCGCTGCGCCGCGGAACGCGCGCCGTCTGCGTGATCTCCGCCGGCTTCGCCGAGATCGGCGAGGAAGGCCGCGAGCGCCAGGAAGCGCTGCTCGGTCTGGTGCGCGCGCACGGCGGGCGCCTCGTCGGGCCGAACTGCCTCGGGATTGCCGTCACCGCACCGCGCCTGAACGCCACGTTCGGGCCGCGGGCGCTGCCGCCGGGCCCCGTGGCCTTCTCGTCGCAGAGCGGGGCGCTCGGTCTTGCGCTGCTCGAGAAGGCACAGGAGCGGGGCATCGGTCTCTCCGCCTTCGTCTCGATCGGCAACAAGGCCGACGTCTCGTCCAACGACCTGCTCGAGTACTGGGAAGACGACCCGGATACGGCCCTGATCGCCCTCTACCTGGAGTCGTTCGGCAATCCGCGCCGGTTCGGCCGGATCGCCCGTCGCGTTGCCCGCAAGAAGCCGATCCTGGCGATGAAGAGCGGGACCACTTCGACGGGCGCGCGGGCCGCGAGCTCGCACACCGCCGCGCTGGCGGGCTCCGAGGCGGCGGTCGAAGCGCTGTTCCACCAGGCCGGCGTCATCCGCGCCGGGACCCTCGAGGAGCTGATCGACGCAGCCGCGCTCTTCGCGGGCCAGCCCCTGCCGGCGGGACGCACGGTCGCCGTCCTCACAAACGCCGGCGGGCTCGGCATCCTCTGCGCCGACGCGTGCGAGGCAGCCGGGCTCGAGCTCCCGAGCCTCGCGCCCGAGACGGAGAGCGCGCTCCGCGCCGTGTTGCCGGCCGAGGCGAGCGTCGCCAACCCCGTCGACATGCTCGGCTCGGCCACGGGGGCGACCTACGAGCAGGTGGTGCCGATCGTGCTCGCCGACCCCGGCGTGGACGCACTGATCGCGCTGTTCGTACCCCCGGTCGTCGCGGGTGCCGAGGAGGTGGCCGCGGCGATCGGACGTGCTTTCACCGGTATGAAGGAGAAGCCGGTGCTGACCTCGCTCATCGCCGAGGGCGACCTGCCTCCGACACCGGGTCTGACGAACTTCGCCTATCCGGAATCGGCGGCGCGCGCGCTGGGTCTCGCCGCGGCCAGAGCCGAGTGGCTCCGCCGCCCGGCCGGGTCGGTTCCGGCGCTCGACGGCGTCGACACGGCCCGCGGGCGTGCGGTGATCGCCGGCGCCCTCGCGGCCGGCGACGATCTCTGGCTTCGCCCCGACCAGGTTCGCGAGCTGCTCGAGGCCTATGGGATCCCCGTCGTGCCCGAGCGGGTAGCCGGGACGATCGAGGAGGCGGCCGAAGCCGCCGCCACGCTCGGTGTCCCCGTCGTCGTCAAGAGCGCCGAGCCCGGCGCGCACAAGACGGAGACCGGTGGGATCGCGCTCGGCCTCGCGACGAGGGACGAGGTCGGCGAGGCCGCCGACCGCATCGGCCTGCCGGTCGTCGTCCAGCCGATGCTCGAGGGCAGCGCTGAGCTGCTCGCGGGCATCGTCCAAGATCCCGTCTTCGGCCCGCTCGTCGCCTTCGGCCCAGGAGGCGTGTTCGCCGAGTTGATCGGCCAGGCCGAGTTCCGCATCGCGCCGCTGACCGACGCGGACGCCCGCGAGCT
>DASQTZ010000018.1:0-5241 GCA_035641605.1 Gaiellaceae bacterium
CCGTCGAAGACGAGCTTGATCGCATCCCGCATCAATGCGTGATCCTCCGCGAGGATCACCCTGATCGTGCCCATAGCGCCGCAAACCTCCCCTTGCCGCAGAACCCCCACCGGGGACGTTCTCGCATTGTGGGTCATTGCCCCACACGCGTTCGCCCCCCAAAGGGATAGGTTTCAGCGCCGGCTAGCGCCTGAAACCGGCGGCCAGAACGGCGCCGAGCAAGGCCCCCGCGATCAGCAGCTGGGTCTCGGCAGTCAGGCCGCCGGGCCGGTGCCAGCCCGGGATCCGGTGGCTGGGGAAGAGCTTGCGCCCTCCCGGCCGCGGAAGCCGCACCACGTGCTCGAGGTCGGGCACCGACGAGGCGATCGCGCCGACCGTCGCCGAATCGACCGGCCCGCGCACGAGGGCCAGGGCGAGGACCCCGGCGACGCCGCTGCCGATCTCGAACCGCCTCGAGTCGATGTCCTCGTGCGGCACGCGGTCGCCGTAGAAGTGCAGGACCGGCCCGAGCACCGCAGCAGCGACGGGCGAGCGAACGAGAGCGCCGCCCAGGGCTCCCGTGGCAATGTGGAGCGAGACGATCATGCGGGCGAAGCTTGTAGGAATCAACCACGTCGCGCTGGAGGTCGGGAACGTCGAGGAGGCGCTCGAGTTCTACGGCCGGATCCTCGAGCTCTCGCTGCGCGGGCGGGCCGGGCGCATGGCGTTCGTCGACATCGGCGATCAGTTCATCGCGCTCGCCGAGGGCCGGCGCCAGGCACCTGACGACCACCGCCACTTCGGCCTCGTCGTCGACGACAAGGAGCGCGCGCTGGACGCCGCACGCGAGGCCGGTGCAGAGGTCAGTGGCAACCGGATCCGCGACCCCTGGGGCAACAACGTCGAGCTGGTCGCCTACGAGGACGTCCAGTTCACGAAGGCGCCGGAGATCCTCCAGGGCATGGGCCTCGACGGGCTCGGCAAGACCGAGAAGGCCCGCGAGGAGCTGCGCGCCAAGGGCCTTGGCTGAGATCCGCCCCTACCTCCGTGCCGACGCGGAGCGCCTGATGCCGCTCTTCCGCGAGCTCTGGTGGGAGGAGGTCGTGACTCCGCCGGGCCTCGTTCACTGGATCGAGGCGCAGCCGGAGCGCGCAGCGATGCGGGCATGGGTAGCGGAGGACGCCGGTGAGATCGCCGGGTTTGCGAACTCGCGCCTTCGCTGGGCGCTGCAGGCGGAAGGGATCGCGGGAATCTGGTCGGGCGTGATGCCTCCGTTCCGCCGCAACGGCCTCGGCACCCGACTCTACGAAACAGCTGCGGCATACATCGTCGAGCACGGGGCTCATCGCCTCGAATCGACTGTGCGGGCCGACGAGCCGGAAGGACGCGCGTTCGCGCGCACGCTCGGCTTCGAGGAGGGAAGGAGCGAGCAGTACTGGCAGCTGGAGGTCGGCTCGGCGGCGCTCGCTGGAAACGAGCCCGCCGGCGACGTCACGATCGTCCGTCTGCGTGACGTCCGGCCTCGCGAGCGAGAGCTCTTCGAGTTGTACGACGCCGCGGAGCGGGACATGCCCGACGACTACACGCATGCGATGGCGTTCGAGGACTGGCTCCCGGAAACGCTCGGTAACCCCGAGCTCGACCTCGACCTGAGCGCCGTCGTCCTGGTCGGCGGCCGGCCGGCGGCCCTCGCCTGGCTCACCGCCGACCGGGAGGGAGCGCGTGCGGCGAACGAGATGACCGGGACGGCGCCGGAGTTTCGACGGCGTGGCCTGGCCAGACTGGCGAAGGAAGCGACGATTCGCTGGGCGGCGGAGGTCGGGGTTCGCACGATCGTCACCTCCAACGACACGACGAACGCCGACATGCTGGCTCTCAACGAGCACCTCGGCTACCGCCGCTCGGTGCTCCGGATCGGCGTCGCGAAAGACGTCTAGACGGAGGCCATCCCCGGACGGAGCGACCCGAGCCGGGCGGCGATCACCGAGTCGGCGACCTCTGCACTGGCAGCGTGTCCCGAGACCGCGGCGATGAAGTCGTCGCGGTCGAGCGCAAAGAGCTCGACGTCGTCCTTCGCCCGCACCGTGGCCGTGCGCGGAACGTCGCGCAGGAGCGCGATCTCGCCGAAGTAGCCGCCCGGACCCGTTTCGCGAACGACATGCCCGTCGATGACGATCTCGACTTCGCCGTCGGCGACGATGTAGAAGCGGTCGCCGACGTCGCCTTGCCTGAAGAGCTCCTCTCCCGAAGCCAGGCGCACCGGCCTCAACACCTGCGCCAGGCTCTCCTGTGTCGGCTGCGGAAGCGGCGCGAACAGCTCGATGCCGCGCAGCAATGCGAGCTGGCGCTCCGGCACCGGGGCCTCGTCGAGCTGCGCGAGCCGGCGGCGCAGGAGCATGGCGAGGGTCGGCAGGAGCGCGCCGGTGATCAACAGCGCGCCGCGGATGTCGACCGCCGCGATGAGCAGCGGCGCGGCAATCGACCCGATCCCGATCGTCGCCACCCAGAGAGCCTGTACCGCGCCGAAGGCGCGCGCGAGCACCTCCTCGGGCACAGCGCGTTGAAGAAGCGTGAACGCCGAGACGTCCACCAGGGTGTTCCCGAGTCCGACGACGGCAAGAAAGAGGAGCGTGGGCGCCGGCTCGGGGAAGACCCCGATCAGTGCGATGGGAATTCCCCACAGCCCGATTCCGAGGAGGAAGTTCGACGACAGCCGGCGCCCGATCAGTGCGGCCGAGACCACGGCGCCGACCAGGCCGCCGATCCCGATCGCAGAGTTGAGGAAGCCGACACCCTCCTCGCCGAGGTCGAGCAGTCGGAGCGCGGTCACCACGATCAGCACGTTGAGCATCCCTGCAACGAACGTCTGCGAGGCGAGCAGGAGCACGAGCACGCGCAGGCCGCGCTCGCGGTACAGCGTCAAGAAGCCGGCCGAGAACTCCCGGAACACCCCCTCACGCCTCTCGCGCGGCTCGGGCTGCGAGTCGACGCGCACGCGGCCGATGAGAATGGCGGAGAGCAAGAACGCTGCCGCCGCGGCGCCGAAGACGACCTCCTCGCCGGTCGCCGCGAGCAGTAGCCCTCCGATCGCGGGCCCGCCAAAGATGCCAAGGCTCTCGATGGTGCTCGAGGTGACGTTGGCGGCGGTGAGCTCCTTCGGCGTCTTTGCAACGGAGGGAAGCAGCGCGGCCTGCGCCGGGCGCACGGCGGAGTACGCGATGGCCACGAGCCCTGCGAGGACGTAGACGAGGGCGGGCGGCCCCTCCGTGACGACGATCGCCGTCGTCGCCGCGAGGAGGCCGGCTCGGGCGAGCTCGGCGACGACGATCACACGCTCGCGGCGGTATCGGTCGCTGAGCACAGCCGTGAACGGCGAAGCGGCCGCCGCCGGGAGAAACCGCACGAGTCCGACTAGCCCGACGGCGGCGGCGCCGCCGTCCCGGTACGCGAACACCGCCAGCGCGATGCCGTACGACCAGTGCGCCACGATCGAAGCCGCCCACGCGCCCTCGATCCGCCGGATATTGGGGTTCCGGAAGACCTGGCCGAAGGAGCGCGCAGAGTCCCCGAGACGTGCCCGCAGCGCGCTCACGCGGCAAGCATCCCACGAACCCGTTGTGTTTTTCGAATCGAAGGTGGAAGATTGCTGTTCCCACCGCCGTCTAGTTGGTTAGATAAGCGGCGGCGACAAAAGTGCGAAAGGAGTCGAGGTAATGGCCGAAGAGCAGATTGATCAGCTGGATCGCGCCGACGACGACGACGACGACGTCGAGGCCCACCAGCTGGACCAGGTTGACGCGATGGACCAGGTTGACGCGATGGACCAGATGGATCGCGCGCCCGCCGATCAGATGGACCAGATGGACTGACGCAGACGCGTCTCGAGCGTCGCTGAAGCCGGGCTGAGCCCGGCTTCAGTGTTTGAAAAGGGCCTCGAGCGACCGGAGCAGCTCCACGCCGGCGGCGCGGCGCTGCCCGTCGAGCTCCTCGAGATTCTCCGCGACCCGTGCGAGGAGCGCTGAGTCGGTGTCCGCGTCCTCGAGCACCGCCTTCGCGCGGCGGGCCTTCCGAAGCAGGTCAAGCCCGATCGCCGCCTGGTGCCCGAAGAGGCCCAGGAGCTCCATCTCCTCGAGCGAGAAACGCGACTGCTGCGGCCGGTCCAGGACGTAGAGGATGCCGAGCGGCTCCTCCTGATGGATGAGCGGGACGCACATCAGCCCCCTCGGGACAAACCCCGTCTTCTTCGCCGCATCCTCGGCGAAGCGTGGATCCTGGGAGACATCGTCGAGGACGATCGGCTGCCGCGTCACGAGCACCCAGCCGCCGATGCCCGTGCTGGACGGCAGCCGCTCGCCTATCAGTTTCTTGGAGCCCTCCCCGGCGACCGCCTCGAAGACGAGCTCGTCCGTCTGCTCGTCGTAGAGAAGCACGGACGAAGCCTTTGCGTAGAAGATCCCGCGCGCGACCTCGACCGTCGCCTGGAGGAGCGCCCGGTGCGAGTCCTCGGACGCGAGCACCCCTGCTGCGACGGCGGCGCGGAGCCGGTCATCAGTCATCGCGGCCCTCCACGTTGCTTGCCGTCAGGTAGAGCGCACTCTTCAGCTGGAACGGCGTCAGCTCCGGGTGCTTGCCGAGGATCAGCGCGCAGATCCCGCTCATGTGCGGGGTCGCGAAGCTGTTCCCGGTCGACCTGGCTCTGGCCTTGCCGAGCCAGGCAATCTCGACGTCGACGCCGCGTGCGAAGAACTCCACCGGCGGGCTGGTGTTGTAGTAGAAGGTCTCGGCATCCGGCTCCTCGTGGCTACCCACCGAGATCACGGACGAGAAGCGCCAGGGGTAGCTCTCGACCGGCATGTTGTGTGCCGAGGCCACGAGCACGGACCGGCGAAAGTATGCGAGGTCGGCGACCTCGTGGAGCAGGCCTGCGAACTGGCTCTTCGTCGTCGACAGGCTCATGTTGATCACGTCGAAGCCCTGCTCCACGGCCCAGCGAAGGCCGCCGAGGAGCGCCGTGCCGCTGCCCGTGAACCCGGCGCCGAGGACGCGGACGCTGAAGAGCTCGCAGTCCTTTGCGATCGAGCGGACGATTCCCGCGCAGGCGGTGCCGTGGCCGCAGAGGTCGCCCTCGACGTCCTCGACGACCGAGATCTCGTCGCCCTCCCCCACCTCGACTGCGACGGCGCCCGCGAGCTCGCCGACGTCGGGGTGGTCGGCCTCGATCCCGCTGTCGAGGATGCAGACCCGCACGCCCTTGCCGGTCGA
>DASQTZ010000019.1:0-2380 GCA_035641605.1 Gaiellaceae bacterium
ATACGCGATCCGCAGCGAGCTCTCCCCGCCCTCGATCAGGAAGTCCGTGCCCTTCACGAACACGACGCCGCGCTCCTGCGACGCCGCGTCGAGCGCCGCCACGTCGCTGCCCTCCGGCAGGTCGACCCACAGGAAGTAGCCACCCTGCGGCGTCACGAAGCGCGCGTCAGGGATGTGGCGCTTCAGAGCCCCGGCGGTCGCGTCGCGGCGCTCGCGAAGGGCCGCCTTGACCGTTTCGATCGAGCGCTCGATCGCGCCCGAGTGGCAGAACTCCGCGACGATCGACTGGGCCACCATGTTCGGCGAGATGTAGGTGTTCGTGGCGAGCTTCCGGATGCGGGCGATGAGGTCCGCGGGGCCGACCAGGTAGCCCACGCGGATGCCGGGGCAGACCGTCTTCGAGAAGGACGACGCGTAAACGACACTCTCGGCGCCGCCCATGGACAGCATCGTGGGCAGTGACTCGCCCTCGAAGCGCAGCTCCACGTAGGGATCGTCCTCGAAGATGGTGAAGCCGTACTCCGCGGCGAGCGCGAGCAGCCGCTCGCGCTTCTCCAGCGAGAGCGTGCACCCGGCCGGGTTCTGGAAGTTGGGGATGATGTGGGCGAGCTTGGGCCGCGCGCCCTCCTTCAAGGCGAGCTCCAGCGCTGCGACGTCGATCCCGTCTGGCTCGAGCGGGATCGCGAGGATCTCGGCGCCGAGCTGGCGGAGCGAGAGCAGCGTGCGGTCGTAGGTGGGCGCCTCCACGACCACCAGGTCGCCCGGTTCGACGAGCACCTGGAACAGGAAGGCGTCGGCCTGCATGGAGCCGTTCGTCGCGATCAGGCGGTCGGGCGCGACGTCGTGCTTCTTCGCGATCCACTCGAGCAGCCGCGGGTAGCCGGCCGACGTCCCGTACGCGACCGTGCCGGCCGCGTCGTGCTCGAGGGCGTTCACAGCCGCCGCCTTCAGGTCGTCGACGGCGACGATGTCGGGCGATGGTGCGCCCCGGGCGAGCGAGATGTTGGTGAGCTCCGCCACCCGGCTACACCCGGGCGCCCAGAATCTCCACTGCTATCTCGGACACCTGTGTGGGGTTGCGTCCTACGCGCACGCCCTTCGCCTCCAAGGCCTCAGCCTTCGCCACAGCAGTTCCCTTTGAGCCTGACACGATCGCTCCAGCATGCCCCATTGTCTTACCCGGCGGCGCTGTGAATCCGGCGATGTACGCAAGGACCGGCTTCGACACGTCCTCGGCGATGTAGTCCGCGGCCTCCTCCTCGGCGCTGCCGCCGATCTCGCCGCAGATCACGATCAGCTCGGTCTCCGGGTCGGCCTCGAACAGCTCGATCATGTCGATGAAGCTCGAGCCCGGCACCGGGTCGCCGCCGATGCCGACGATCGACGAGTTACCGAAGCCGCGCTGGGCCAGCTCGTTGCCGATCTGGTAGGTGAGCGTGCCGGAGCGTGAGACGAGTCCGACGTTGCCCTCCTTGAAGAACTGTGCCGGGATGATCCCGACGTTCGCCTTGCCAGGGGAAAGGATGCCCGGGCAGTTGGGCCCCACCAGCCGCGAGCTGCCGTGCTTGAGATGGTTGTAGACGCGCAGCTCGTCGTGCGCCGGGATGCCCTCGGTGA
Organism: Gaiellaceae bacterium; assembly: GCA_035641605.1. Taxonomy (GTDB): domain Bacteria; phylum Actinomycetota; class Thermoleophilia; order Gaiellales; family Gaiellaceae; genus JACDAN01. Next base: position 1,618 of record DASQTZ010000019.1, read on the forward strand.
TCGTGATGATCAAAGCGATCCCCGCGTCCTCCGCCTCGAGTATCGAGTCGGCCGCGAAGCGCGGCGGGACGAACACCATCGCGGTGTTCGCGCCGGTCTGCTCGACCGCGTCGTGGAAGGTGTTGAAGACCGGAATCCCGTCCACGTCCTGGCCGCCCTTGCCGGGCGTGACGCCCGCGACGACGTTCGTGCCGTAGTCGCGGTTGCGCAGGCTGTGGAAGGTGCCCTCGCGGCCGGTGATGCCGGACACCACGAGCCGCGTGTCGGTGTCGACGAGGATCGCCATCAGCCCGCCAGCTCCACGACTTTCTCGGCGGCGCCGAGCATCGTCGCCTCGGTGTGCACGTTCGGCAGGTCGGCCTCGGCGAGCAGGGCGCGACCCTCCTTGTCGTTCGTGCCGTCCAGGCGCACGACGAACGGCACGTCGGGCTTGATCTGCTCGAAGGCCTCGATGAGGCCCTTCGCCACCTCGTCGCAGCGGGTGATGCCGCCGAAGATGTTGAAGAGTACGGCGCTCACCTTGTCGTCCGAGAGGATCACCTCCACGGCGCTCGTGATCGCGTCCGCCTTCGAGCCGCCGCCGGCGTCGAGGAAGTTCGCGGGCTTGCCGCCCGCCTGGGCCACGACGTCGAGCGTGGACATCACGAGCCCGGCGCCGTTGCCGAGGATCCCGACGTTCCCGTCGAGCTTCACGTACGTGAGGCCGCGCTCCTTCGCCATCCGCTCCTGCGGGTCCTCCGCCGAGAGGTCGCGCATCTCGGCC
>DASQTZ010000020.1:0-35736 GCA_035641605.1 Gaiellaceae bacterium
TTGGCCCGGCCGCCCCTGTAGACGCGATACGGCTTGTCGGCCCGGGCCATCCGGCGGGGTATCGTAGCCGCCGCTCGTGAGCGCCCAACGCGCCATCGGGGTCGACGTCGGCGGCACGAAGATCCTCGCCGGGATCGTCGACCGGCAGGGCGACGTCGCGCGGCGCGAGGAACGCCCGACCCCGCTCTCCTCGCAGGACGAGCTGCTCGCCGAGCTGGACCGGATCGTCGAGACGCTCCTGGAGGATGACGTTGCGGGGCTGGGTTTCGGGCTCCCGTCGACGATCGACCAGCGAACCGGGCGCGCCGTCTCGTCCGTGCACATCCCGCTCGCCGACCTCGACTTCCGCGATCGCATGGCCCAGCGATTCGGCCTGCCGGTCGCGATCGACAACGACGCGAACGCTGCCGCCATCGCCGAGTGGCGGCTCGGGGCGGGCCGCGGGGCCTCCCATGTCGTCGTGCTGACCCTCGGGACGGGGATCGGCGGCGGACTGATCCTCGACGGCCGGCCTTATCGCGGCTCGATCGGAGCCGGCGCGGAGCTCGGCCACATCGTCCTCGAGTACGGCGGCGCCCCGTGTGGCGCGGGTTGCACAGGGCTCGGGCACTTCGAGGCCGTTGCCTCCGGATCCGTCGCCGATGCGGCTGCGGTGCGCCGGTTCGGCGCGGGCACCGACGCGCGGCGGCTCTGCGATGCGGCGCTCGCAGGCGACGAGGGTGCGCGCGAGGACCTTGCGGAGATCGGCCGGCGTCTTGGGTCGGGCATCGCCTCGCTCGTCAACATTTTCAATCCCGAGATCGTCGTGCTCGGCGGTGGCTTTTCGAAGGCGGGGGACCTTGTGCTCGCGCCCGCGCGCGAGACTCTCGCTCGCGACGGCCTGAGGCCTGCGCGCGACCTCGTCCGCATCGAGTGGGCCGAGCTCGGGGCCGAGGCCGGCATGGTCGGGGCGGCGCTCGTCGGGTTCGAGGCGGTCGACGCGGCCTGATGCCGCTGGCGGTCTGCGCCACGCCGATCGGCAATCTCGAAGACGTCACGCTGCGTGTCCTGCGCGAGCTGCGCGAAGCCGAGCTCGTCCTCTGCGAAGACACGCGGCACACCCGGCGCCTGCTCGAGCGCCACGGGATCAAGGCGCGGCTGCAGAGCTACCACGAGCACAACGAGGCACAGCGGACTGCGGAGGTGTTGCCCCGACTCGAAGCGGGCGTGCGTGTGGCGCTCGTCAGCGATGCCGGGCTCCCCGCGATCAGCGATCCCGGGGCGCGACTGGTGGCGGCCGCGCTCGCGGCGGGCGTGCCCGTCACAGTGCTTCCTGGCCCTTCCGCGGTCGAGACTGCCCTCGTCGTGAGCGGATTTGGCACAGATCGGTTCCAGTTTCTTGGCTATCTGCCGCGCGGAGCAGGTGAGCGGCGGGCGCTGTGGGCCGAGCTTGCGCGCTGGCCTCATGCGGTCGTCGCGTTCGAGTCGCCGCAGCGTCTGGCGGGCGTCCTGGCGAGCCTCGCGGAAGCGCTTCCCGACCGGCCGGTTGCCGTCTGCCGCGAGCTCACGAAGCGGTTCGAGGAGGTCGTCCGCGGCTCGGCAAATGAGTTGGTTGAGCGTTTTTCGGGCGGTGCGAAGGGCGAGATCACGATTGTGATCGGCCCGAGCGAGGTAGAGACCGGCGTCGACGAGGGTGTCGCGACGCAGGCTGTGGCCGAGCTCGTCGCCGGCGGCCTGTCGAGACGCTCGGCCGCCGACGTCGTCTCTCGCCTGACCGGCGTTCCGCGCAACAGGCTCTACCGGCAGTCTCTGTAGCCGATTTTGACAACAGCCGCCCGGCCTGCTACGTTCGCGGCGATGTTGACGAAGAAGACAACGGCGATCCTGGCGATGATCGCGATTGGACTGATCATGCCGTCGCCGGCTACGGCCTGGAGCTGGCCTTTGGACGGCCCCGTGCTGCGCGGGTTCGAGTTCGGCGGCGCCGAGTACCACGAACACGGCCACAGAGGGATCGACATCGGAGGCGAAGCCGGTTCGGCGGTACGCGCGCCTACCGGTGGCCGCGTGTCTTTCGCCGGGTGGGTCCCGGGGAACGGACGCACGCTGACGGTCTGGACGTCGGACGGCTTCGCCGTGACCCTGCTCCACCTCGGGGCGATCGCGGTGACCGCCGGGGACGGCGTCGCCGAGGGCGAGTCGGTCGGCACGATTGGGCCGTCCGGAGACGCCGAGGTCGACGTGCCGTACGTCCACCTCGGCATCAGGCGCGCCGACGACCCGAAGGGTTACGTCGATCCGCTCACGTTGCTGCCGCCGCGGCCCTCGCCGGCACCGCCCGCTCCCGCGCCGACGCCTCCTCCGGCTGCCGTCTCACCCGCTCCGGCGCCAGAGGTTGCTCCGATGCCGACCGCGGCGGAGCGGATCGCCGACGACCGGCCGCCCTCGTCGCCGGTGCCCGCCGTGGCGACGGCGGCAGTTCCGCGACCCTTCAAGTCGACGGCCGCACCGCGGACGCCGACGCGGCCAAGATCGCGCCGCCCTCCCGAGCCGCAGCGCGCCCGCACAGCGAGTCCCGCATCGCGCTCGCGGAGGCCGCTTCACGCTCATGCGCCTGCCGGTCGACCCCGTGGTCGGCGAGCCGAGGCGACTCGGACTCCGCATCCAGCTCGCATCCCTGCTCCGCCCAAGGCGGCTCCGTCCGTGGCGCAACCGGCTCGGGCCGCAGTCTCGGCGGCGGCGCCGGGCGGCCGGCCGCCCTGGGGACTCGCGGCCGCGGCGTTGCTCGCTCTCGCCGGGGTCGCGCTTCTGGCTGCGCACGGGGTGAGAAGAGAGGTGGAACCTATGATGGACGCAGATGAGCTTCTACCTGACGACACCGATCTACTACGTCAATTCGACCCCGCACATCGGGCATGCCTATACGACCCTGGCGGCGGACATCCTCGTGCGGCATCACCGCCAGCGCGGCGAGGACACGTTCTTCCTCACGGGCACCGACGAGCATGCGTCGAAGGTGTATCGCGTGGCCGAGGCCGAGGGTCTGGACCCCAAGACGTACGTAGACCGGATCGCGGAGAAATGGCGCGAGCTCCCTGAGCGAGTCGACGCCGACATCGACTTCTTCATCCGCACGACGGACGAGGAGCACAAGCGGTTCGTCCAGGACTTCGTCCAGCGGATATATGACAACGGCGACATCTACGAGGACACCTACGCGGGCCTCTACTGCGTCGGCTGTGAGGCATTCAAGACCGAGGCCGAGCTCGTCGACGGCAAGTGCCCGGAGCACGACACCGTGCCTGAGTGGATCGAGGAGAAGAACTACTTCTTCCGCCTCTCGGCCTATCAGGACCGGCTGCTCCAGCTCTATGACGAGCGGCCGGATTTCGTCCAGCCCCCGTTCCGATACAACGAAGCGCGCAGCTTCATCGCGAGCGGACTCCAGGATTTCAGTCTCAGCCGTGCGGGCCAGCCGTGGGGCGTGTCGATCCCGTGGGATCCCGGGCAGGTCGTCTACGTCTGGGTCGACGCCCTCATCAACTACCTGAGCGCGCTGACCTACGCACGACCGGGCGACGATCTCCGCGAGCGCTACTGGCCGGCGGTCAGGCACCTGATCGGCAAGGACATCCTTCGGTTCCACTGCATCTATTGGCCCGCACTGCTGCTGTCGGCCGGCTACGAGGTGCCGCGCGAGATCTTCGTGCACGGCTATCTCCTTCTGGACGACCGGAAGATCTCGAAGTCGCGGGGCAACGTGATCGATGCGCTCGACCTCGTCGACGTCTACGGCTCCGATGCCGTTCGCTACTGGGCGACGAGGTCGGTGCAGTTCGGCCAGGACGGCTCGGTCTCCCTCGACAGCGTCCATGAGCGCTACGAGCGCGAGCTCGGCAACGATCTCGGGAACCTCCTGTCCCGTACGACCGCACTGATCGCCAAGTTTCGAGATGGACGGATCCCGATCGCGCCGGGGCTCGGCGAAGAGGCCGCGTTCGACCGACTCGCAACAGAGGTCTCGCGCAAGCTGGACGCGTTCGACCTCACCGGCGCACTGGACGAGCTGTGGGAGTTCGTCCGGGCGCTGAACAAGTTCGTCACTGACACGAAGCCGTGGGAGCTGGCGAAGGACGAGGCGAACGCCGACGAGCTCGACCGGGTGCTCTACGCGTTAGTCGACGGCCTGCGCGCGGCCGCAGTCGCGCTCTATGCATACCTGCCGGCGACCGCCCCCAAGATTCTTCGCGCGCTGGGTCAGCCCGAGGAGTTCGCGTGGTCGGGGGTTGCGCAGGGCGGGACCGCCGAGGCGGACGGGATCGAGCCCTCAGTGCCCCTTTTCCCACGCGTCGAATCAGCCGCGGCTGCGTGATCGACACGCACGCGCATCTTCACGCGTGCGCCGATCCGCCGCAGGAGCTTGTCGAGCGAGCGAGCGCCGCCGGCGTCGACCGCATCCTCGAGGTCGGCGCCTGGCCCGAGTCGTGGGACGACGTGACTCGGTTCTGCGCGGCAACCGACGGCGTCTCGCCGATCCTCGGTATCCATCCGCACGACGCGGGTGACGCCGACGCGTCGCAGCTCGAGCGCCTGCGTGAGCTCGACGCCGTTGCGATTGGAGAGACGGGGCTGGACTACTTCCGCGACTACGCACCGCACGACGCTCAGCGCCAGCTGCTCCAGGGCCACCTCGCGATCGCGGAGGAACTCGGCAAGGCGGTCGTGATCCACTGCCGCGCCGCCGACGGCGACGTGGCGCGTGCTCTCGCCGACTTCGAGGGCACGGTCGTACTCCACTGCTTCTCGTCACCGGGTCTCCTCGGGCCGGCGCTCGAGCGCGGCTACTACGTCTCGTTCGCGGGCAATGTCACCTACCCGAGTGCGGACGAGATCCGCGCCGCCGCACGCGCGGTTCCGGCCGGGCGGATCCTCGCCGAGACGGATTCGCCGTATCTGTCGCCGCAGCCTCGCCGTGGACGCCCGAACGAGCCCGCGAACGTCGTGCATACGGTCGCCTCGCTCGCCGAAACCCGCGGCGAGGACGTGGACGAGCTCGCAGCGCGTATCGACGAGAACGCTTCACGCGCGTTCGGCCTTTGATGACGCTCCCGAGTCCCAGCAAGCAGCTCGGCCAGCACTTCCTCGTCGACGACAACATCCTCGGAGTGATCGGCCGGCTGGCCGACCTCCATCCGGAAGATGTCGTCCTCGAGATCGGCCCGGGCCCGGGTGGGCTCACCACCTACCTCGCCGACCATGTTGCGCACGTCCACGCGGTCGAGCTCGACCGGCGGCTCCAGCCGTACCTCGAAGAGCGCTTCGACGAGCGCGCCAACGTCGACCTCCGCTTCCGCGACGCGGTCTCGCTCGACCCGGCCGAGCTCGATCCGCCACCGACGAAGCTGGTCGCGAACCTGCCCTACAACGTCGCGACTCCGATCGTGGTGGAGAGCCTCGACCGGTTCCCGACGCTCGAGCTCTGGTGCGTCATGGTGCAGCGCGAGGTCGCCGAGCGCTTCTTCGCCGAGCCGCGCACGAAGGCCTACGGCGCGGTCTCCGTGCTCGTCCGACTCGCCGCGGAGCGCAGCGGCTTCCACCCGGTGTCGCGGAGCGTCTTCCGGCCCCAGCCGAATGTCGACTCAGCGCTTGTCGCCTTTCGCCGTCGGTCGAGCCCGCCGCCGATCGCGTGGCCGGAGCTGAAGCGGGTCGTGGAAGCCGCCTTTGCGCACCGGCGAAAGCGGCTGCCGAACTCAGTCGAGCTCGCGGGCCTTACCAACCGCCGGCGAGCGGAGGAGGCGCTCGAAAGGCTCGGTCGTGGGACCGCGACCCGGGCAGAAGAGCTCGAACCCGAAGAGTTCGTCCGCCTCGCCGCAGCCCTGCGGTGACCGAGCTCCACGCCCCGGCGAAGGTCAACCTCGCGCTCGTCGTAGGTCCGGCGCGGGCCGACGGGCGCCACGAGATTGCGACGGTGCTGCAGCGGATCTCGCTGGCCGACCGGATCAGGGTGGAGCCTGCGAGCGAGCTCCGCGTCGAGGGCTTCACCGAGGACACGATCGTCGGCCGGGCGCTCGAAGCGCTCGCGAAGGCCGCCGGTGCCGAGGCCGCGTGGCGAGTGGAGATCGACAAGCAGATCCCGGTCGCGGCCGGCCTCGGCGGCGGGAGTTCCGACGCCGCCGCGGCTCTGCTGCTCGCGAACGAGACTCTCACTCAACCGCTCGAACAAGAAGCGCTGCACGAACTCGCGGCGCGACTCGGAGCCGATGTCCCGTTTTTCCTGACCACCGGGCCGCAACTCGGCGAGGGTGACGGCACCGTCCTCCAGCCGCTGGCACTTCCCCAGGACTACTGGATCCTGTTGCTATTGCCACGCGGCGAGCGCAAGGCGTCGACGGGGGCCATCTACGACGCCTTCGCCGCCGGCGAGGGCTTTCCCGACCGGCGTGCCGAGCTTCTCCGAGCACTCGCGCTCGGCGACTTGGCGGCATTCCCGCCCAACGACTTGACCTCGTCGCCGCTCGCGGAGGAACTTCGCTCGCTCGGGGCCTTTCGGGCCGACGTCTCGGGGGCGGGACCGGTGGTCTACGGCCTCTTTGCCGAGCAGGGCGAGGCGATCGCCGCACACGCCGCGCTCGCCGATCGCGGCGAGGCCTGGATCGTGACGCCTGCCTGGTAGCGTCAACCGCGATGATCGAGCAACCGGCCATCGAGCACGGCACGACCAGGCCAGGCCGCTGGCTGCGCCGGTACCGCACGCGGATCGCGTTCTGGATCGCGGTCGTCGAAGGCATCCTGCTCGTCGTCGGCGCGATCAACCGCTGGGGCGCAGTGTTCGTCGCCGTCCTGATCATCGTCGGCTACTTCGCGGTCGGCCTGCGGGTTCGATCGCCCTTGGCCCGCGACGTCGCCTGGATCGCCGCCGTCTCCCAGGCGCTCGTCGCGCTCGTCCCGATTCTCGTCATCCTCGTCGGAACGTTGGCGCTGATCGCCGTCGGGATTCTCGCCGTCGTTGCGCTGATCGTGCTTTTCGGCGACCGCCGGTAGAATTCCGTGTGGTCGGCAGCTGTCCATCCTTTGGGGCGTAGCCAAGCGGTAAGGCAACGGGTTTTGGTCCCGTGATCCCAGGTTCGAATCCTGGCGCCCCAGCCATCTGAAACCCGTGACACGATCCGGAGTTGCAGCCGTCGTTCTCGCAGGCGGCCTCGGTACGCGCATGCGCTCCGAGACTCCGAAGCACATCCATCCGCTCCTCGGCCGCCGGCTCGTCGACTGGGTCGTCGAAGCTGCGCGCGCTCTTGACCCTGACCAGCTGGTCGTGGTCACCGCACCGGCTTACGCAAGCGCCTACGACGGGGTCGAGGTCGCAGTTCAGCAGGAGCCTCGCGGAACCGGCGATGCGCTCGCGGCGGCACGCGTTGCGATCGACGGGGAGGCGGGCGACCTGCTCGTCCTCGCCGGCGACGCGCCGCTGCTTCGAGAGGAAACGCTCCGGGATCTGCTCGAGACGCATCGCCGTTCTGAAGCCGCAGCCACGGTCCTCACGTTCACGCGCGAGGACCCCGCAAGCTACGGGCGTATCGTCCGGGACGAGGACGGCTCGATTCAAGCGATCGTCGAGGCCGTGGACGCCACGGACGAAGAGCGTACGATCGACGAGGTCAACTCGGCGATCTACGTCTTCGACACTGCGAAGCTCTGGCCCGCCCTCGAACGCATCGATCCGGCAAACGCGCAGGGCGAGATCTACCTGACTGACGCCGTGCGTGTCCTGGTCGACGACGGAGAGCTGGTCACGGCACACGAAGGCGACAGCGAGGAGGTAGAAGGCGTGAACACCCGTATCGAACTGGCCGACGCCGGCGCAGCGCTTCGCGACCGGATCAACGAGGAGCACATGCTCGCCGGGGTGACGATCGTCGATCCCGCGACGACTTGGATCGAGCCGTCGGTGGAGCTCGAAGCGGACGCGACTATTCATCCGTTCACCGTCCTGCGTGGGCAGACGCGCGTGGCTGCCGGCGCGGAGGTCGGGCCCCACGTGGTCGCCGTCGACGCCGAGATCGGCCCCGGCGTGCTCGTTGGTCCCTTCTGTTACCTTCGCCCCGGCACGGTTCTCGAGGCGGACGCAAAGGCGGGCACGTTCGTGGAGATCAAGAACTCGCGGGTGGGCGCGCGGACCAAGGTCCCGCACCTGTCCTACATCGGCGACGCCGAGATCGGCGCGGGAACGAACGTCGGAGCCGGGAACATCACGGCCAACTATCCCCACGAGGAGGGCAAGCCCAAGACGCGGACGACGATCGGGGCCAACGTCAGGACCGGCGTCCAGAATGCGTTCATTGCTCCGGTCGAGATTGGCGAAGGCGCTTGGACTGCGGCGGGATCCGTCATCACCAAGGACGTCCCGCCGGGCGCGCTCGCCGTCGCCCGGGCGCGACAGGAAAACAAGGAGGGTTACGCCTCTCGTGGAGGCAGCCGAACCGACGACGACGCCGATGACTGACCTCGCCAGCTTGCCCGGTCTCGAGACCTTGGCGGTGACGCCGGAGGTCGAGTCCAAGCCTGAGCACTGGATCGAGCGCGGACCGCAGAAGCGCCTGATGCTCTTCTCCGGTCGCTCGCACCCCGAGCTTGCGGAAAGGATCGGGGAGCGACTCGGCGTCGAGCTCGGCGAGGTCGCGGTCGGGTCCTTCGCCAACGGCGAGACCTATTGTCGGTTCGAGGAATCGATCCGGGGCGCAGACGTCTTCCTAGTACAGACCGGCTGCGAGCCCGTCGATCGAAACCTGATGGAGCTCCTGATCATGGTCCAGGCCGCGAAGCTCGCTTCCGCCAAGCGGATTACGGCGGTTGTCCCCTGGTACCCGTACGCCCGGCAGGACCGCAAGGCTCGGCCCCGCGAGCCGATCACCGCCAAGCTCGTCGCCGACCTGCTCCAGACTGCAGGCGTCGACCGCCTCCTGACGATGGACTTGCACGCCGGCCAGATTCAGGGCTTCTTCTCGGTCCCGGTCGACCACATGATCGCCCTGCCGCTCTTCGTCCAGCACTTCCGCGACCAGGGCTTGACGGGCGAGGGCGTCGTCTCTGTCGCTCCGGATGCCGGCCGCGCGAAGATGGCCGTCAAGTTCGCGGAAATCCTCGGAGCCGACTTCGCGATCATGCACAAGACTCGTCCGAGCCACGACGAAGCGTCAGTAACCGAGGTGACGGGCAACGTTCGCGGCAAGATCGCCGTTGTCGGGGACGACGTGATCATGACCGGCGGCACGCTGCTCGCAGGCGCCCACGCGCTCCGCGAGGCTGGAGCGACGAGCGTCTACGTGTTCGCCACACACGCGATCTTCGCCAAGGACTCGCTGGAGCGCTTCCGCGACGCGGAGGAGATCGACGGGCTCGTCGTCACTGACACGGTTCCGATGGATCCGATTCAACGGCCGGCGAACGTGACGGTGCTGACCGTCTCGGGCGTGCTAGCGGAAACGATCATGAACGTCTTCGCCGACGAGTCGGTCTCGGCGATCTTCCAGGGCGAGAACCAACTTTTTTAATCCGCCGAAAGTCCTGAGGACTTTCGGCCGGATAGCAGCGGTAGGCGGTTTGTGTGCCTTCCTCCTCTATCGCCTCCAGCCGGATGTGAAAGGCAAGCCGTATTACGAGGACGAGGCGATCTCGGGCCTGATCGCGATGCGCCCGCTGCCGGAGGTGCTCGAGACGGTGCTGGTCGATCGCGGCGGCGCGCCGCTCCATTTCGTGGTCGCACACGCTGCCTTCTGGGTCGATCCGAGTGCGGACGCGCTCCGCTGGCTGTCAGTGCTCGCCGCCCTCGCTGCGGTGCCCCTGTGCTTCGATCTCGCGAGGCGGCTCGGCGGCGTCACTGCCGGCCTCGTGGCTGCGGCGGTCGTGGCCGCCTCGACGGCGCTGGCCGTGTACGGGAGCTTCGGACGGATGTACGCCCTCTTCGTTTTCGTCGCCGCGCTCTTCTGCGACCTGTTCGTGCGGGCCCTGCGCGCGCGGACCGCGGCGGCGGTCGCCGCTGCAGCCGCCGCAGGCTGGCTCTTGGTCGCCGTCCATCCGTACGGCGCGATCCCGGCCTTCGTGGCGCTCGTGGCCGCGGCGGTGATCTGGAGAGGTCAAGGGCTTCGCTCCGCTGTTCCAGTTGGGCTCGCGACGCTCGCCGCGGTGCCGTTCATGGTTGCGGATCTCCGCCTCGCCGACCGCGCTGCGGTCGGCGGCGGCGAGCGAGCGCTTGCCTCGCCGGGTGAGGCTTGGCGCCAGCTCGTTGCCGCCGTTTCGGCGTTTGCCGGCGGCGACGGGTTGCCGCTCCTTTTCTTCGCTGCCCTCGCGCTAGCGGGGCTCGCCGTCTTGTTCCGGCAGGAGCCGGCCTTCGCGGCGCTCGCTCTCTCGATCGTGTTGCCGCCGCTGCTCTTCGTGCTCGTCCGCACAGACGCGACGCCGGATCTTTCGCCGAGGCACCTCTTCTACGGGCTTCCGCTGTGGGCGGCAGCGATCGGGGTGACTGCGTCGAGGTTGCCTCTGCCCGCCGCCGCTCTCGTGGCCTTGATCGCGGTCACCTCGCCGGCCAGTGCGCTGAGGGATCCCCGGGAATTCGAGCTCGCTGCGGCCTCACCGGGCGAGGTACCGGTCGTTCGGGCGCGCGAGAACGATCTCCTGATGCCGTACGCGGCGGTGTTCCTGCCGTCGCTGCCGGATGTTCGGGGCGCGCTCGCCTTGCCTCATGGGCCTGGGAACGAGATCGTCCGTGCCCTGGAGCACGCGGACGAGCCGGTTGGCGCCGTCCATTTGGCGATCCCGACCCGGCCCTGGACCGTCCTCCGGCTCGAAGGGCCGTTCGACAAGGGGGAAGCCCTGGCAGCGGCGGCCGGGCGACTCGAAGCGTTCCCGCACTACTCGGCCCTCGACAAGTGGTTCGCCTGGGTTCAGCCGGGGCTCTGCGAGGCCTTGCGGGAGCTCAACCGAGCCTGTCCGTAGCTACACTGCCGCGCCGTGGCAGGCGAACGAGTCAAGCTCGAGGTTGAGCAGCGCGAGACGCGCGGCTCGGCCGCGACACGCCGGCTTCGGCGTCAGGGGCTGATCCCCGGCGTCCTCTACGGGCGCGGCCAGACCCCACACCCCTTCTGCGTGTCCGAGCGCGAGCTCCGGAAGGCGCTGACCGGGCCGGCGGGTCTGCACGCGATCCTCGACGTCGTCCTCGACGGGCAGAAGACGACGCACTCCTCGATTCTCAAGGACTACCAGCAGGACGTCATCACCGGCCGGCTTGCCCACATCGACCTGCAGGAGGTCCGGCTCGACCAGCCGATCCACGCTCAGGTTGTGATCGAGCTCATCGGCGAGGCCCAGGGTTCGATCGAGGGCGGCGTGCTCTCGCAGGTCACGCGCGAAATCAACGTCGAGGCGCTGCCGCTCGAGGTGCCCGAGCGAATCGAGGTCGACATCAGCGCGATGCAGATGGGCGACACGCTTCGCCTGGCGGAGGTGGCCGTCCAGGAAGGTGTCAAGTTCCTGGACGACCCCGACGAGACGGTCATTGCGACCGTGACGGTGCCGACGCAGATCGTCGAGCCCGAGCCCGAGGAGGAAGAGGAACTCGAGGAGGGCGTGGAGCTAGCCGAGGGCGAGGAAGCACCGGAAGGTGCCGCGGAAGGCGAGGCAGAACCCGAGGCAGACGCGGGCACCGGCGAGTCCGGCGAGTCCGGCACGACCGAGGGCTAGCCCGTGCATTTTCTGCGTCGGGGCGAGCGGGCCTCGACGCTCGACCTGCTCGTCGCGGGCCTGGGCAATCCCGGTCGCGAGTACGAGCGGACGCGGCACAACGTCGGCTGGCTCGTCGTCGACGAGCTTGCGCGCCGGCACGGCGGGTCGTTCCGGTCGAAGTTCTCGGGCCAGCTTGGCGAGGTTCGATTCGGCGACGAGAAGCTCGCGCTGGTCAAGCCCGAGACATACATGAACGAGTCGGGCCGCTCGATCGCGGCGGCGGCCCGTTTCTTCAAGGTGGACCCGGGCGCGCTGCTCGTCGTCCACGACGACGTCGACCTGGAGCCCGACCGTTTTCAGGTGCGCCTCGGCGGTGGACTGGCCGGCCACAACGGTCTCCGCTCGATCGTGCAGTCGCTGGGAACGAACGACTTCCTGCGGCTGCGCATCGGCGTCGGCCGTCCCGGTCGAGGCGATCGGCGAAGCGTCTCCGACTACGTGCTCTCGCGGTTCGACGCCGAGACGGACGTGGAAGCGCTGGTGGCCCGCGCCGCTGACGCCGTCGAGACGATCGCGACGGACGGTCTCGAGGAAGCGCAGCGGCGCTACAACTGAGGAAACCACTCTCTGTCGGCACAGAATCGGCGCGGCCACGTGTGATTTGCCCGGCTACCGTCCATCTCCCCGTGGGTGGGTGGGGGTTAGGGATGGGAGCGGCGCGTACCATGCGTCCCCCGGAACTTGACCGTTCCGGCTCTCGTCATGGACCGGCCTGTACTGCACGTCCTCGCCCAGGAACTCGCGGGGAGCGAGCGGTTTCAGGCGTTCCTGGAGGAGCTCGGGCGGACCCGACAGGGCCTCGCGGTCGAGGCCGCCGACCGCCGCGGCCCACGCGCGCGCGTCTCGGAACCCGCACTCCCACTCGTCCTCGCCGCCCTGCACACGGAGCTCGAGCGCGGGCTCGTCGTCTTGCTTCCGGAGGACGCCGACGCGCGCGACGCCGCAGAAGCCGCGGGCTGGTTCCTCGGGTCGGAGGAGGTCGCGCTCCTCCCGAGCCGCGGCGTCAGCTGGGTTTCCGGCCTCGATCCGGCACCGCACCTCGTCGGCGAGCGCGCCCGTGCGCTCGACGTCCTCGCCGCCGGCGGACTCGTCGCTGCCTCGGCCGCCGCCGTGGCGGAAGGCATGCCGCCGCCGGGCGACCGACCGGAGCCGATTCGCCTCCCACAGGACGCTGACGACCTGACCGAGCGCCTCGCGCTCGCCGGCTACGAACGTGTCGAGCGGGCGGAGGAGCGCGGCCAGTTCGCGGTCAGGGGCGGCATCGTCGACGTCTTCCCGACCACCGGCCGCGAGCCGCTCCGGATCGAGCTCTTCGGTGACGAGATCGAGTCGATCCGCGCCTTCTCGCCGTTCACGCAGCGGACGCTCCATCCAGTCGAAGCGGCGGTCCTCTATCCAGCGGCCGAGCGGCGCCCCGATCTCGCCGAGCCGACGCTCGTAGCCGAGGACGAGCCGATCCCGGTCCCCGAGGACCTCGTCCCGCCGCTCGACCGTATTCCCGACTTCGTCTGGCAGCCGGACGCGGTGCGTGAGTTCTGGTCGGAGGAGGAGCTCGAGCCGCAGCCGCTCGAAGGCGCTGCCGAGTTCGATCCCTTCCCGAGCGGCCAGTCCTTCGCATTCGAGGCGCAGCGGCCCGCGATTGCGGCGCGCGGCATCGCCGAGGCGGAGAACGACCTGGGTGCCCTCATCCGCGCCGGCCTCCGCGTGGTCGTCGCGTTCGCCCACCAAGGCGAGGCGCTTCGTAGCCAGAACCTGCTCCGGCGAGTCGAGGCGCGCCTTCATGAGCAGGGCGAGGAGCTCCCTCGGGAAGCCGAGCTCCTCTACGCCGTCTCACCGGCGCGCCGCGGCTTCGTCTGGCGCGACCTCGGCATCGCGCTTCTCCCGGACACGCAGGTCTTCCGGCGCAAGCCGCGGGCGGCCGCGCGCGTGGGGCGCTCGCTCCAGTCGTTCGCGGACCTTCGGACAGGCGATCACGTCGTTCACGAGGATCACGGCGTCGGCAAGCTGCTCGGCTTCGAGACGAAGGAAGTCGCCGGGGTTACTCGCGACTACCTCCTGCTCGCGTTCCGGGGCGATGACCGGCTCTACGTCCCTCACGAGCAGCTGGGAAAGGTTTCTCGCTACGTAGGCATGAATGGCGCGCCCGCGCTCTCGAAGCTCGGGGGCAAAGCGTGGCAGCTGCTCAAGAGCCGGGCGCGCGAGGGTATCCGCGAGCTGGCGAGCGAGCTCCTGCGCCTCTATGCCCAGCGCCAGCAGGCGCCGGGCTTCGCTTACGACTTGCGCCACGAGTACCTGGAGCAGCTGGAGACGAGCTTTCCGTACCGGGAGACCGACGACCAGCAGGCGGCGATCGAGGCCGTCAAGGAGGACCTCGAGGCGCCGCGGCCGATGGACCGCCTCGTCTGCGGCGACGTCGGTTTCGGGAAGACCGAGGTCGCCGTTCGCGCCGCGTTCGCGGCCGCGCTGAACGGCAAGCAGACGCTGATGCTGGTGCCGACGACCGTGCTGGCCCAGCAGCACTGGAACACGTTCCGCGAGCGCTACCGGGACTTCCCGGTCCGGGTCGAGATGGTCTCGCGGTTCCGCAGTGCGAAGGAGACGAAGCAGGTGCTGGCCGACTTCGCCGAGGGCAAAGTGGACGTCCTCATCGGTACCCACCGGGTGCTCTCACGAGACGTGATTCCCAAGAATCTCGGGCTCGTGATCGTCGACGAGGAGCAGCGGTTCGGTGTGGCCCAGAAGGAGCTGCTCCGCCAGCTCCGCCTCGAGGTCGATGTGCTCGCGCTGACGGCGACGCCAATCCCGCGCACCCTGCACATGTCCCTGTCGGGCCTTCGCGACATCTCGGTGATCGAGACTCCGCCCGAAGGCCGGCGCCCGATCCGGACCCATGTCGGCGAGTTCGACGAGGAGCTCATCAAGCAGGCGCTCGAGCGGGAGGGCGAGCGCGGAGGGCAGGCGTTCTACCTGCACAACAGGGTCGAGACGATCGAAGAGCGGGCCGCCTGGCTCCAAGCGCTCTGCCCCAATTTGCGGTTCCTGGTCGCACACGGCCAGATGCGCGAGAAGGGCCTCGAAGATCAGATGATCTCGTTCCTCCGCGGCGACGCGGACGTGCTCGTCTCGACGACGATCATCGAGTCGGGCCTCGACATCCCGCAGTCGAACACGCTCGTCGTCGAGCGCGCAGACGCACTCGGTCTCGCTCAGCTCTACCAGATTCGCGGCCGGGTCGGCCGATCCGATGTGCTGGCCCACGCGTATCTCTTCTATCCGGACGCAGCAGAGCTCACCGTTGAGGCACGGGCCCGTCTGGCCACGCTCGCCGACCACACCGAGCTTGGCGCCGGCTTCGCGATCGCGATGCGCGACCTAGAGATCCGAGGCGCCGGCGACCTCCTCGGCGCGGAGCAGTCCGGCCACGTCGCCGCCCTCGGCTTCGAGCTGTACGTCGAGCTCTTGGCCGAGGCGGTGGCCGAGCTCTCCGGCGAACGCCGAGTGACGGCGCGACCTGTCCGCGTGGACGCCCGCGTGGACGCGTACGTTCCGAACACCTACATCGACTCCGAAGCCCTGCGAATCGATCTCCACCGACGCCTCGCGCTCGTCGAGACCGAGGACGAGCTGCGCGAGCTCGAAGCGTCCACCCTCGACCGCTTCGGCCCGCTGCCCGATCCGGTCGAGAACCTGTTCGGGATCCAGGAGGCCCGGATCAAGCTCTCCCGGCTGGGCGCCGACTACCTCGTCTTCCGCCAGGGGAAGGCGACTGTGGGGCCGCTCGTCTTGGGCTCCGGCGAGCTCAGGGAACTACGCAGAAAGGTCGATCGAGCGGTGTACATGACGGCCCGCAAGGAGGTCTCCCTGCGCGAGGAGGGCCTGCCGGGGGCACTTCGATTTGTCGATGCTATCCTGGAAACGCGCCAGGCTGCATGAGCGGCGCTTTTTCTATGAGACGAGCCACATTTGCAGGATTTTTTGCGATTGCCCTCGCCGCTGGAGCGGTCGGTTGCGGCACCTCGAGCAGCTCCGGGGACGTGCCCACCGACTCCGTCGCGGTGGTCGGGGACCGCACGATTACTAAGTCGGAGTTCGACGATCTCGTCAAGTACGCGAAGCGGAGTTACGACGCGCAGAAGAAGCCGTTTCCGAAGGTGGGAACGCCGGAGTACGCGCAGATTCGCGACCAGGCCGTTCGCTTCCTCGTGCAGCGCGCGCAGTTCGAGGTCAAGGCCGACGATCTCGGCGTCGACGTCAGCGACGACGCCGTCGACAAGCGGATCGAGGATTACATCAAAGAGCGCCATAAAGGGAACAAGAAGAAGTTTCAGGAGGAGCTCAAGCAGCAGGGTCTCTCCGACGAAGACGCGCGGGAAATCATCCGCGCCAACCTGATCCAGGAAGCGATCTACAACAAGGTCACCTCCGGCGTGAAGGTCACGGACAAGCAGACCCGCGACTACTACAACAAAAACCAAGCGCAATACGGGACGCCCGAATCGCGGCTCGTTCGCCATGTCCTCGTGAAAGAGAAGGCCCTCGCCGATCGGCTCTACAACCAGCTCAAGAACAAGGGCGCCGACTGGGCCGGGATCGCGAAGCGCTACTCGCAGGATCCGGGGTCGAAGAACAAGGGCGGTCGCTACACGGCGACCAAGGGCCAGGTCGTGCCGGAATTTGGGAAGGCGGTCTTCTCGATGAAGACCAACGCCGTCACGAAGCCGGTGAAGACGCAGTTCGGCTGGCACATCATCCAGGCGCTCGCGCCGATCAAGAAGGGCTCGACGACCGCCTATAACCAGGTCAGGGAAGCGATCCGGCAGCAGCTCGTCCAGGACAAGAAGAACAAGGAGATGCAGTCCTGGGTCGAGGACATGCAGAAGGACCTGGAGGACGAGACGGCGTACCAGGTCGGCTACAAGCCGACCAGCACCAACAACGCCACCACTGGCTGAGCGCCAACAGCTCGGCGCGGCCCTTCTCGAACTTCAAGAGTTGACCGAGCGGCTGCGCCGCGACTGCCCCTGGGACCGCGAGCAGACGGCGCGGACGATCGTTCCGCACACGATCGAAGAGGCGTACGAGGTCGCAGATGCCGCGCTGGCCCGCGATCCGGCCAAGCTGGAAGACGAGCTCGGCGACCTCCTCTTCCAGACGTACTTCCTCGCGCTGCTGCTCGAGGAGGACGGGAACGGCGACCTCGCCTCGGTGGCTCGGCGCAGCCACGCGAAGCTCGTAGCCCGCCATCCACACGTCTTCGGCGAGGTCGAGGCTCGGACGGCAGGCCGTGTCCGTGAGAACTGGGAGCGGATCAAGACCGAGCAGGAGGGTCGCGAAGGCATCTTTCACCACGTCCCAGAAAACCTCCCGGGGCTCCTTTACGCGCGCAAGCTGCAGCGGCGCGCTGCCGCGATCGGTTTCGACTATCCCGACGTCGTCGGCGCGCTCGCCGATCTCGACGACGAGTTGAGGGAGCTGCGCGAGGCGCTCGCGGACGCCGGCGAGAGCCCGCCGGAGACAGAGCCCGACCCACACGTTTTCGAGGAGGTCGGTGACGTCCTCTTCGCGGCAGTCAACGTCGCACGGCGCCTGAACGTCGACCCGGAGCTCGCGCTGCGGACGATGGCGACGCGATTCGCCGACCGCGTCGAGCGCGCCGAGGCGCTGGCGGCCGCCGAGGGCCGGACTTTCACCGAGCTCACCCTCGAGGAGAAGGACCGATACTTCGACGCCGCCAAGGAGGAATTCCGTTGAGTAGCCCGATCGCCGACATTCGCTCCCGTCAGATCCTCGACTCGCGCGGGAATCCGACCGTGGAGGTCGACGTCCTGCTCGAGTCGGGAGCGGTCGGACGGGCGGCAGTCCCTTCCGGCGCCTCAACCGGGCAGTTCGAGGCGGTCGAGCTTCGCGACGGCGACGGCGCCGCCTACCTCGGCAAAGGCGTGCTCCAGGCCGTCCAGAACGTGAGGAGCGAGATCGCCCCGGCGCTCGTGGGGAAGGATCCGGAGGATCAGGCCCGGATCGATTCGGCGCTCGTCATGCTCGACGCCACCCACAACAAGGGCCGTCTCGGCGCGAACGCGGTGCTCGGCGTCTCGCTTGCCGCTGCCAAGGCCGCGGCCGCGGACGCGGGAGTCCCGCTCTATCGCTGGATCGGCGGCGCCGCCGCGCACGTGCTTCCTGTTCCCATGCTGAACGTGATCAACGGCGGCGCGCACGCCCACAACTCACTGGATCTGCAGGAGTTCATGGTCGTCCCGGGCGGTGCCGAGAGCTTCTCGGACGGCCTGAGGATCGCGATCGAGGTCTTTCACACGCTGAAGAAGCTGCTCGACGAGCGCGGCCTCGCGACCGCGGTCGGCGACGAGGGAGGCTTCGCCCCCGACCTCGACTCGAGCGAGGCCGCGATCGACGTGATCCTCGAGGCAGCCGAGCGGGCCGGCCATCGCGAGCGGATCGCGATCGCGCTCGATCCGGCGATGACGGAGCTGGTCGGCGAGGACGGGATCTATTCGTTCGAGGGCCGCACGGCGACGCCCGAGGAACTCCCCGGCTACTGGGGGGAGCTCGTCGAGCGCTATCCGATCGTCTCGATCGAGGACGGCGCCGCGGAAGAGGACTGGACGGCCTGGAAGGCCTTGACCACGAGGCTCGGCGAGCGCGTTCAGCTGGTCGGCGACGACCTCTTCGTGACGAACGTCGACCGCCTGCGCCGCGGGATCGAGGCCGGCGTCGCCAACGCGATCCTGCTCAAGGTCAACCAGATCGGGACGCTCACCGAGACGCTCGAGGCAATCTCGCTCGCCCGTTCCGCGGGCTACGCATCGGTCATCTCACACAGGTCGGGCGAGACGGAGGACACGACGATCGCGGACCTGGCCGTTGCGACCAACGCGGGCCAGATCAAGACCGGCGCGCCCAGCCGCAGCGACCGCGTGGCCAAGTACAACCAGCTGCTGCGGATCGAGGAGGAGTTGGGGTCCGACGCGGAATACCCCGGCTGGGATGCGTTTCCTCGTCGCGCCTAGTCTCCTGGCCGCTCTGATCGTCTTTGCCGCCTGCAGTGGCGGCGAGACGAAAACGGTGACCGTCGAGAAGACCGTGACCGAGACCACGTCGGGGACGGTTCCGAGTGAGTCGCCCGCGGTCGTCACTATCTACTTCCTGCGAAAGGGCAAGGTGGCGCCGGTCTCGCGCGGCGTGATCGGGCCGATGGTCGGTGCTGCCGCGCTGCGTGAGCTGCTCGACGGCCCGACCTCGGAGGAGACGGGCGTCCGCAGCGCGATCCCCGCAGGCACGACACTCGAGTCGCTCGCGATCGCGAACGGGATCGCAAGCGTCCGGCTCTCGCGACAGCCGGCCGACGATGCCGCCCTGGCCCAGCTCGTGTACACGCTGACGCAGTTCCCGAGCATCAAACGCGTCGATTTCGGCGCGGACGCTCCAGTCGGCCGCCGGGCGTTCGAGGCGCAGACGCCGGCGATCCTGGTCGAGGCGCCGCTGCCGCAGGAAGACGTCGAACCAGGGTTCGAGGTCACCGGCACTGCAAACACGTTCGAAGCGACGTTCAACTACGAGCTCAAGGACGCCTCGGGCAAGGTGTTGAGTAAGAACTTCGTCACTGCGACGTCCGGCAGCGGGACGCGCGGAACCTTCAGGTTCACGGTTCCCTACGAGGTCGACGAGCCGCAGCAGGGCACGCTCCTCGTCTTCGAGCTCTCGGCGGAGAACGGATCACGCATTCATGAGTCTGAGATCCCGCTGTATCTCGAATAGCGGCAGGGGTCGCGGGTAGTCTGAGACCGTGGCGCTGATGCTGCCCCGCCGCACCAAGATCGTCGCGACGCTGGGGCCGTCCTCAGCGACCCCGGAGTTCGTGTCCGGCCTGGCGGCGGCGGGGATGGACGGTGCGCGCCTGAACTTCTCGCACGGCACGCACGACCAGCATGCCGACTACGCCAGGCTCGTTCGGGCCGCCCAGGAAGAGGTCGGCCGTCCGATCGCCCTGATCGCCGACCTGCAAGGACCAAAGCTGCGGATCGGTGAGCTCGGCCAACCCATCACCCTCGACAGTGGAGACGAGATCGTCGTCACCGGGGATGGAGCGCTCGACGGAGAGCTGCCGGTCCGACCGGCCGTCGTCGGGCAGGTACTGCAGCCTGGCCACGACGTCCTGATCGACGACGGCCTCGTGCGGCTGCGCGTGGAGGCGGTCGAACACGGGAAGGCCCGCTGCGCCGTCGTTGTCGGCGGCATCGTCGCCGCCCACAAGGGAGTGAACGTCCCGGGCGTGCCGGTGCCGATCCCCGCCATCACGCGGAAGGACGCCGACGACTTGGAGTTCGCACTCGACCTCGGCGTCGACTTCGTCGCGCTCTCCTTCGTCCGCTCGGCGGCCGACGTCCGCGACCTCAAGGGCCTGATCGAGCAGGCGGGCTCTCACGCCCACGTCATCGCCAAGATCGAGAAGGCAGAAGCCGTCGACGCCTTGGTGGCGATCCTCGACGAGGCGGATGCGGTGATGGTCGCCCGCGGTGACCTCGGCGTCGAGATCGGGCCGGAGGTCGTGCCCTTGCTCCAGAAGCGGATCATCAAGGCGGCGCTCGACCGGGGCAAGCCCGTGATCACCGCGACGCAGATGCTCGAGTCGATGGTTCACCTGCCGGAGCCCACGCGCGCCGAGGCCAGCGACATCGCGAACGCCATGCTCGACGGCACCTCGGCCTTGATGCTGTCCGAGGAGACTGCCATCGGCAAGTACCCGCTCGAGGCGGTGCGGACGATGGCTCGGATCGCACTGGCGATCGAGCCGAACATCGAGTACCGCCACCAGTTTCCGCAACCGGGCGACGAGCCGACGGTCAACCAGGCGATGTCGAACGCCGCGTGCGACCTGTCGGAGACCCTCGGGGCCAAGGCGATCCTAGTGCCGACGTTCACGGGTCGCACGGCGTCGGTGGTCGCCAGGCTCAAGCCACGTCGGCCGGTGATCGGTCTCTCGCATCACGACTACGCGCTGCAACACATGGCGCTCGAGTGGGGCGTGACGCCGGTTCGAATGCCTGAGGCCGCGGACGTCGAGGAGCTCTGGAGCAGCTCCCTGGCGGCGGGACGGCAGACCGGATTGCTCGACGAAGGTGACCTGGTCGTGCTCACAGCGGGGACGGCGGTCAACATCCCCGGCACGACCGACATGATCAAACTGGCGTACGCGTAGAAGGAGCGTTTGGCGGCGTCCCGAAAGGACGCGCATGCCGAAGTCCCCGCGACGAGGTGCGCGTTCCCGGCGACGGACTCCCATCCTGCGTTGGGCAGCCGTCGCCACCCTGGCGATCGTCGCGCTCCTCTACTACCGCCCCCTCAAGAGCTACGTCGAGACGCGCAGCGCCTTGGTGGAGCGGCAGTCGGAGGTTCGCAAGCTGCGCGCCAAACGCGACGAGCTCGCGCGCCGTCTCGAGGAGGCCGACACGCCCGAGGCGCTCGCCCGCCGGGCGCGCAAGCTCGGCCTCGTCAAGGCCGGCGAGCAGCTGTTTATCGTCAAGGGAATCGAAGAGTGGCGTCGTAACGCGGCCACTAGGCTAGGAGGGGATGGATGACCGTGCCGTCGTCGAGCGCCAGCTCGGCCGGACGCCGCGCGCGTTCCTGCGCGTCGCCCGCCGCTGTCCGTTCGGCGCGCCCGCCGTCACTGAGCAGGCGCCGTACGACTCAGCGGGCGAGCCCTTCCCGACGACGTACTACCTGACCTGTCGTCATCTCGTCGCAGCCGTCTCTCGCGTTGAAGCGGCGGGCGGCATCGAACGGTGGAGCGCAGCTCTCGAGCGGCAGCCCGACCTCGCCGCCAGCCTCGCGGCGGCGACGGAGGAGCAGCGGGCCGTGAGGCGCGAGCTCGCAGGCGGACGCGTCGGACAGGAAGGCGGCGCCTCGCTGGAGCTCGGAATCGGCGGCGCCGCTCGCCCCGAGAAGCTCAAGTGCCTCCACGCCCATGTCGCCTTCGCCCTCGCGCGTTCCGGCTACGAGCTCGGTGAGCGGATCCTGGCGGAGATCGAGCCTCTTTGGCCGGAGCAGTGCTGCACTCTCGACGGTTCCGGGTAGGGAAAGCGCCATGCCATTGTCACTCGACGCTGTGCGCCAGCAGTGGGAGGAAGGCAATCGCCGCTTCGAGTCCCAGGCCGCGGACGCGGTGTATCCCGAGCTGCTCGAACAGCTAGAGGTGGCGACCGATGAGCTGCGCAAGCGAGTGGGGCAGACGTTCACGCTGGCGCAGCTGGTTGACGCCTACGCTGCGTCGGACTATTGGCTGCGTGAGGCAGTCGAGGAGCGGATCGACTCTCCCGGGTGGGTGCGTCACCTCACGGTCGTTCAGGACGCCGCCTTCCATCAATACGCGCGGGGAGCGACGGACTACTCGCCGTGACGATTACGCCGTCACCCCTGGCGTCGCGGAGTCGCCGGCAGCGGCGTGGCAGCGGTGTCGTCCGGTGGCTGATCCGAGCCGCGATCCTCGCGCTGGTCTTCGCACTCGGCGTAGCCGTCGGTCAGGCGCTCGAAGATCGGCCGCCTAAGAGCAATCCCGTCACGAACATTTCGACGATTCGGCCGTGGACGCAAACCCAGCCCTGATCTAGAAAAGCGCTCACACAAGCTCCGAAGAATGTGAAGGTTTGCTTAGATTCCGTATCAGTGACGGAAAGTGCGGGCAGAGCGCGGCGCCAGCCGCCTGGAAACGGCAGTAGCGATTGGCTGACTCTCGGCCAGGCGGCGCGGTATCTAGGCGTGGCCCAGAGCACGATCCGGAAGTGGTCGGATCAGGGCCGGCTGCCGGCGTTCTACACGCCCGGCGGGCATCGCCGCTACCGGCTGCGTGATCTGGACGCCTTCGTCGCAGGCTCCGCGGGCGGGGCGATCGCGACCCGCACTCGTCCGGCGCCGCTCGTCCTGATCGTCGACGACGATCCCCGAATCCGCGAGTTCGTCCGGGTCAACCTCGAGATGGACGGCTTCGCCGTGCGCGAGGCAGGCAGCGCCGAGGAGGGGCTCGAAGCCCTCGAGGCCGAGCCCCCCGATCTGATCCTGCTCGACGTGATGATGCCGCAGGTCGACGGCTGGGAGATGCTTCAGCGTGTTCGCGAGCGCCACGGCGTCGACTCGATCCAGGTGATCATGTTCAGCGGCCAGGTCGACGAGGCCGCCTCGGAGCAGGCCGAGGCCGGCGGTGCTCAGGCCTTCGTGGGCAAGCCGTTCAACCCACAGGAGCTCGTCACGCGGGCGAAAGACCTGCTCGGCAGCTAACTAGCGCCGCTTTTTCTTGGGCTTCACGGTGAAGCTGCTCTCGCCGACGATGCCCCGTACTGCTTCGCCGAGCGCTTGGCGAGGCCGGGCCAGACGTACCAGCGGTAGCTGCCCGCGGCGAGCCGGTAGGTCTTGCCGCCGAACCGCCACGTCCTGCTGAGCTCGTAGCCCGTTACAGCTCTTCCGATGCGCGCAGCAAACCGGCGACGATCACCGCGATCGCGGCGAGCAGGCTGATCCACAGGCCGATCCCGCGGCTCGCCGGCTGGAACTCCTCTGGGATCGAGATCACGCGGATGAGGACGAGGATCGTCGCGAGCGACCCGAGCACGATCACGACGAGGCTCTCCGGCACCGTCGCAGGCAGCTCGATGCCCGCCTGGTGCAGCAGGTGCAGCGCGATCACGGCAAGAGCGAGAACGAGCACGACCTTGGCGAGAGTGCCCGTGTGCCAGCCGATGACGGCGATCGTCGGCTCCTCGCCGACACCGACGTACCAGCCCATCAACGTCGACAGCCCGAGCACGAGCCCGGCGAGCCAGGTGAGGCGCTCGCCTGCGCCCCAGATCCAGGCGACGTCGGGCGCGAACCGGTCGCCGACCTCGACATAAGGCTCCTCAGGCTGGAACGGCTCCGGGGTTTGCACGAGCGGAAGTATCCGGGATTCGGACGCTAGAGGCCGAACAAGCGCTCGATCTGGTGCCAGACGACGAGCGACAGATAGGCAGTCAGAACCAACAGCGTCAGGAGGACGGCCCAGAAGCGCAGCCGGGCGAGCCCGCGTTCCCGCACACGCTCCTCGCGGGCACGGCGACGGGCTCGATGGAACCGGTACGCACGATCGATCGCACTCGGATCGATTGGCGGCGGGTCCTCGACGGCATCACGGCGCCGGGCCGGCTCGGCCATGCGGGGACTATAAATGGCTGTACATGACGGCGACGACCACGCAACTGGAGAGTCTCGCGGCGGCTGCGCACGAGCTGACCGATGCGGAGAACCTCGACGACGCGCTCGTGGCGCTCGCCCGTGCGGTTGCCGCGGCGACGGGAGCAACGCTTGCGGTTGTCCGCGTCCCCGACCGGTCCGGCGGCCTGCCCGCACGCGGTGTGTGGTCGGCGTCGGCAGCGCTCTGTGCAGAGCTGGAGGGGTCCTGCCTCCTCCTCGACGATCTCGCCGGCGAGGAGCAGAGCGAGCGGGACGGATTGCCCGCGCCCACCCGCCGGCTCGCGGAGCGCAGCGGCTTCGGCGGGGTCCTCATGGTGCCGGCGCTGACCGACGATCGCGTCCTCGCATCGCTGGAGCTCATGCGCCCGGGCGAGCCCTTCTCGGCCGTTGAGCGCATGCTCGCGCAGATCGCGGTCCACGAGGCTGGGCTCCTCGTCCGGGCCTTCGAGCTGCCGAACGGTTCCGTCAACGGCGAGAAAGGCCTGTCGGCCGCGCTCGAGCTCGCCGGCCGCGCGCTCACAGCCGGAACGGAGGAGGCGCGAAGCGCCGAGCGGATCGCGCGGCTCGCCGCCGAGGTCACCCATGCGGACTCGTGCGTCGTCTGGCGAACTGAAGACGGAGCGGCAAAGCCGATCGCGGCCGTGGGGGTTGTTGGCGGAATCGACCAGCTTGCCCGTGCGGCGGAACGAGAGCTCGCGGGCCGAAGCGTCGTTCTCGGAGTGAGCGAGGCCGGGCCCGTCGCGCTCGTCCGGCTCGGCGATCCTCCGCTCGGCGGCCTACGGCTCGTGTTCGGGGGTTCGCAACCGAGCGAGGACGAGCTCGAGCGCCTCGCGGCATTCGGCGCCCGCGCGGCGCATGCGCTTCGTGCGGGCGAACGCAGCGCGATGCTTTCCCAGGAGCTCGAGCGAAGCCGAGCGCTGCTCGCCGTAGTCGGCCAGGCGATCGCCGAGCTCTCGCTGTCGCACACCCTCGAGACCGCTGTCGACCGGGTCGCGGAGCTTCTCGGGACTCAGCGCGCCGCCGTCTATCTCCGCACCGGTCAGGAGGTGGAGACGGCGGCGGAGCGCGGCCTTGTCGGCCCGCACGCTCGGGTTGCTCAAGCTCTCCTTGGCCTCACGCTCGGACACCTGCGCCCACGGGCTGTGCTCGAGATCCCGGACGCTGCCGGCGATCCGGCGTTCGCCGTGGTTCGCGACGCGGTGTCGGAGGCGGGAATCGAAGCTGTCGTCTCCGTGCCGCTCCGCGCGGGGAACGAGCTGATCGGTCTCCTCGCCGTCTATCTGCCCGCCGGTCGCCGGCTGCACGCGAACGAATCTGCGCTGCTCGCCGCCCTGGCGGGACAACTCGCGGTCGCGGTGCAGAACGCGGGCCTGCACGAAGAGACGATGCGCCTCGCCAGGGACCGCGAGCAGGCGCTCCAATCCGAGCGCCGTGCAGCGAGGCGGCTCGAGGCGTTCTTCGAGATCTCGCGCTCCTTCTCCGAGAGCCTGAGGCTCGAAGAGACGGTTGCTGCGGTCACGCGTACGGCGGTCGAGTTGCTCGAAGTCGACGCGGCGGTCTTGAGGCTGCCGGACGGACGCGGCGAGGAGCTGATCCCGCGCTCGGTGCACATTCCAGACGCACGGCTCGCCGCCGCCCTCGAGCCGATCCTCAATCGCCCGCAGCCGGTTGCGCGGCTCACGGGACTCGGCCTCGGACGCGCTCGCCGCGCACTCATCCTCGATCAGGTGACGGCGGAGCGCCTCGGAGGCGGCCACGAGCTGCTCGTCCCCTTCCTGCGGCGGGGCTCGAGCGCTGCCGTCGTGCCGATCGTGGCGTCCGGGGAGGTGATCGCCTCACTCACCCTCGTCGCACTCGATCCGGCGCACACCATGGACGCCGAGACGGTCGAGACCCTGCGCTCGCTCGCGGCGCAGGCCGCGCTGGCGATCGACAACGCCCGGCTCTACCAACAGCAGGCCGGCTTCGCCGATGCCATGCAGCGGTCGTTGCTGCCCGCGACGCCGCCCGTTCTGCCCGGGATCGAGATCGGCAGCGTGTACGAATCGTCCGCAGGTCTCGATGTCGGAGGTGACGTCTTCGACTACGCGACGTTGCCCGACGGCCGGCTCGCCGTCGTGATCGGCGACGTCACAGGCAAGGGGATCGACGCAGCGGCCGACATGGCAATGACCAAGTTCGTCTTCCGTTCCCTGGCGCGCGAGCACCCGGAGCCGGGCGACTTCCTGCACGCCGCGAACGAGGTCGTCGTCGAAGAGGTTCAGGAGGCCAAGTTCGTGACGCTGGTCTACGTGACCCTCGACCCGGAAACGGGAGAGCTTGCCTGCGCCAGCGCCGGCCACCCGAACCCGAGGCTCGTGCGTTCGGACGGCGCCGTCGTCGAGCTGGCGGCCAGCGGCCTCGCGCTGGGTATCGCCGCGGACCAGGACTACCCGGAGGCCCGCGGGCGCCTGGAGGAGAGAAGCGCCGTCGTCCTCTTCACCGACGGCGTCATCGAGGCCCGGCGGGACGGCGACCTCTACGGTCACGAGCGTCTCGATCGCTTCCTATCCGAGCATCGCGAGCTCTCCGCGGCGGAGCTCGCCAGGGCGCTCGTCGACGACGCGAAGGCTTTCTCGGGCGGCGACCTCGTGGACGACTCGGCGGTCGTGGTCGTCAAGCGCCCTTGAGGGATCCCTTCCAAGCAGCGCTCACTGGGGTCGTATTCGCTGCGGGAGCCGGATCGCTGGCGACCGAGATCGCGGCTTCCCGGTTGCTCGCTCCCTACTTCGGCAACTCGACGATCGTCTGGGCGAACGTCATCGGCCTGATCCTTGCCTCGCTCTCGCTCGGGTACTGGCTCGGCGGCCGGCTGGCCGACAGGCGGCCGACTCCGAGAGCGCTCGGAGCGGTCGTGGTCGGCGCCGCCTGCCTGGTCGCCGTGATTCCGTTCGTGGCGAGGCCGCTGCTCGATCTGTCCGTCGAAGGGCTGGACCGAGTCTCAGCGGGGGCGGCGATCGGATCGTTCTTCGGCGTCCTCGTCCTCTTCGTTCCGCCGGTCGTGCTGCTCGGGATGGTCGCGCCGTTTGCGATTCGACTGGCACTCACCGACGTCGCGAGTGCAGGAACGGTGGCCGGCCGGCTGTACGCGGTGTCGACCGTCGGGAGCCTGCTCGGCACGTTTCTCTCTGCGCTTGTCCTGATCCCCGCCATCGGGACGCAACGGACGCTGCTCGCGAGCGCCGTGCTGATCGGGCTCGGCGGTGCGGTCCTGCTCGGGCGGCGCTGGCTGGTGGTCGCGGCTGCACTCGCGGCGCTGCTCTTGATCCCGCCGGGGGCGGTCAAGGCCCAGGCAGGTTTGCTGTTCGAGGATGAGTCCCGCTACCAGTTCATCCAGGTCGTCGAGCGCGACGGCGCCCGCCGCCTGTATCTGGACGAAGGGCTGGCGACCCACTCGGTCTGGCGGAGGGACGAAGTCCTCACCGGCGGCGTCTGGGACACGTACCTCGCCGTTCCCGACTTACTCGGCCGGCCGCCAGACCGAGTGGCGATGCTCGGGAACGCCGCTGGAACGGCCGCGAGGGCGTTCGCGAAGTACTACCCCTTCACGGAGATCGACGGCGTCGAGCTCGATCCGGCGGTTAGTGACGCGGGGCGACGGTTCTTCGAAATGGGCGAGATCAGGAACCTCGAGGTCCACGACCTCGACGCCCGCTCCTACCTTCGGCAGACGGATCGTCGCTACGACGTGATCATCGTCGACGCCTACCGGCCGCCCTACGTTCCGTTCTACCTGACGACGAAAGAGTTCTTCGAGCTCGTGCGCGACCGCTTGAATCCCGGCGGCATCGTCGCGTTGAACGTTGCGACCACGCCCGACGACCACAGCCTCGCAGAGCACGTCGGAGGAACTCTGGCGTCGGTGCTGCCGCGGGTGCTCGCGTGGCAGCCGCTCCGGTTCAATCAGATCGTGATCGGTCAGAACGGAGCGCCGACCGGCTCGATTCGGCCGGCTCCGGGCGAAGTGAAGTCGCTCGTAGAGGACCTGAGGAGAAACGCCCGTCCGGTCGAGCCCGCAGCCGATCCCTGGACGGACGACCGCGCGCCGGTCGAGTGGATCACCGACCGGATGATCGTCGAGTTCGCCGCCGAGGGCGGCCGCTTCGAAGAAGAGCCGCTCCCGACTCATCCCTAGCAGGTGTATTCCCTACACTGCGGCCCGATGAGGCGCGGGGTCCTGATCGTGGTTGCAGCGCTGGCCTGCCTGCTGGCCGGGCTCTTCAGCGCCGCCGTTCTGGCCGCAAGCGGCCCGTTGGGCGCGCTGACGACGATCACCCTGCCGACGACGACGCTCACGACAACTACCCCGACGACCACGACGGGGACGACCACGCGCGAGCCGCAGGCGGAATACATCGCCGAGGGCGTCTCGGTCGGAAAGATCGACGTCGGCGGCATGACGCCGGCGGAGGCGAAGGCGATCGTCCTGGCGAAGTTCAACGAGGCGCTCCAGATCCACCTTGGCCGCAGCGCCATCGCCGTTCCCCCCGGGCGACTCGGAGCGACAGCGCGCGTTCGCCTCGCGATCGAGCAGGCGCGCCGCGCCGCGCCGGATGCGCGCGTACCCCTCTTCGTCAACCTGCGGGCAGGTGGGATCAGCCGCTACGTCAAGGCCCTCGCGCGCCGGTTCGATCGCACGGCGAAAGATGCTGAGCTCGCGGGTCTGCGCAATCTGCGCCCGTGGATCACGAAGGAGCGCGCCGGCAGGGAGCTCAAGCAACGGACCGCGGTTCGAAGGATCGTCGCCGCGCTCCGCACGCACCAGCGGATCGTGCGGATCCGCGCGGTCCGCGTCGACCCGGTCGTCACGCGGGAGCGCTTCGGGCCGATCGTCGTGATCCGGCGCGATTCGAAGCGGCTCCACGTCTACCGCGGGATGCGGTTGTGGAAGCGGTTCGGGGTCGCGACCGGCCAGTCGGAGTATCCGACGCCGATCGGTGACTTCTCGATCGTGACGATGCAGCGTCATCCGTGGTGGTACCCGCCGGATTCCGACTGGGCGGAGGGCGAGGAGCCGATTCCGCCCGGGCCGGGCAACCCGTTGGGGACCCGGTGGATGGGCCTGAGCGCCAGCGGCGTCGGCATGCACGGCACGCCGGACGCCGCCTCGATCGGCTACTCCGCCTCGCACGGCTGCATCCGAATGCGGATCGCCGAGGCGGAGTGGCTCTTCAACCGCGTGCGCGTCGGCACGCCGGTATTCATCGTCCGGGCCTAGTCTTCAAGCAATGGCAGGGCGGCTGAAGCTCACGGCCCAGGTGCTGGCCTTGGCGCTCGTCACCGGCCTGTTCGCGCTGCTCGTGTGGAAGCTGGCCACACAGGACGAGGGGGCGGCGCCGAAGCTCGGTCGAGGCGAGACGCCGCCGGCGCCGGGCTTCACGCTCGACCGTCTCGATCGGCCGGGCAAGCTCTCGCTCGCGTCGTACCGGGGCCGGCCCGTGATCATCAACTTCTGGGCCTCGTGGTGCATCCCCTGCAAGGAGGAGGCTCCTCTGCTCGAGTCGGTGTGGAAGCAGTATCGAGGCCGCGGCCTGGTGGTTCTCGGCGTCGACATCAACGACGTCCGGGGCGAGGCGCGACGCTTCGCGCGCGAGAACCGGATGAGCTATCCGCTGGTCTACGACGGACCGGGGGAGACGACGACCGACTACGGCCTAACCGGCGTGCCCGAGACGTTCTTCGTCGCGCGCAGCGGAAGACTCGTCTGCGACCGCCTGCAGGCCGGCGTCCACCTGAAGGAAAACAAAGAGCGGTTCGAGGAGTGCGTCCAGGAGGTGCTGGGCGCATGAGGCTGCTGCTGGCGATCGGCCTGGCCCTCGTCCTGGCGCCGGCCGCGAGCGCGGCCTGCCCCTCGGCGGCCGATCTCGAGGATGAATTGATCTGCCCGACCTGCAAGACCACGCTCGACCAGTCGGACGCGCCGGTGGCACGGCGGATCAAGGCCTACGTAGCCAGGCGGGCCGATGACTGCGCCTCCAAGCAGCAGATCAAGGACGAGCTCGTCGCGCAGTTCGGGCCGTCCGTGCTGGCGGCGCCCCCGCGGGAAGGGTTCCACTGGCTCGCCTGGATCCTGCCCCTGGCGGGGCTGCTGGCCGCCGCGGGGGTCGTCTCCGTTCTCGTCTGGCGCTGGAGTCGCTCCCGCTCGGTCGAGGCTGCGGCGGACTCGAACGGTCGCCCACCGCTCGACCCAGAGCTCGAGCGCCGGCTCGACCGCGAGCTCGCGCGCTATGACCGCTGATCTGCCCGTCGCTTTCCTCGCCGGGCTCTTCTCGATCATCACGCCCTGCGTCCTGCCGCTCGTCCCCGGCTACCTGTCGGCGGTCTCGGCAGTCGAGGCGGACCGGCTGGGAGAGGCCGGAGTCGGGCGCCGCGTGGCGCGCGCGAGCGTCCCGTTCGTGCTCGGCTTCACGGCCGTCTTCGTCGCCCTCGGAGCGGGCGCCGCCGCCCTGGGCGGGCTGCTCGACCTGAACCGACGTTCCGAGCTGGCCGGCTTCGTCCTCGTCGTCCTCGGGCTGGCATTCCTCGGGCTGCTGCCGTGGCCGGAGCGGATCCTCGCACCGGGGCTCTTGAGCGGCGCGCAGCGGCGAGGCTCAGGTGCGCTGCTCGGCGCGGCCTTTGCGGTTTGCGCAGCGCCGTGCATCGGCACCGTGCTCGCCTCGGTGCTCGTGCTCGCCGGGAACACCGAGACGGCGCTCAGGGGGTCGGTCCTGCTCGCCGCCTACTCGGCCGGGCTCGGAATCGCGTTCGTCCTCGCCGCCGTCGCGTTCGTCCGCGCGATGAGCGCGTTCCGCTGGCTTCGCGACCAGTACCGGATCATTCGCGCCGTGAGCGGTGCGGCGCTGGTTGTCCTCGGGCTGTTGCTCTTCTTCCACCGGGACGCCTGGCTTCGCGTCGGGCTCAACCGGCTGCTCGAAGTGGTCGGGCTAGGGACGTTCTAGGTCGAGCGATCCCGACGCGACGGTGCGCTGCGCCTTCGCGACGGCGTTGAGGAACGCCGCCACGTCGACGCCGCGATGCTCCGGCGCGAACGGCGCGAGCCGGCGCGCCGCCTTCTCGAGCTGCCGTTCGCAGCCGGTTCGGTTTCCGCGCCCGGCCTGATACCAGGCCACGGCTACGTGCACGAGCCCCTGGAAGAAGTCCTTCTCGGCCGGCTCGGCCGCCCGCCAGACGTCCTCGAGCGACTCGTGCGCCCTAAAGTAGTCGCCGTTCGCGATCTGCTCGAGGCCAAGCCGTAACCCATCATGCACGGCTGGAGTGTTACCCTCGAAAGCGGCGTGGCGACGATCCTGTTGACCGGGGTCGATCTCTTCTTCCGCGGCAAGCTCGGGGCGTCTCTGCCCGCGCACCACTTCATCACGGTGCACAACGTCGACCCGCCCGACCTCGTGATCGCGGACATCGCGCGAGTCGATCCCGTCGAGGTTGCCGACGCCTTTCCGGACATCCCTATCCTCGGGTACTCGAACCACAATGACACCGCCGGCTTGCGCAGCGCGCATGAAGCGGGCTTCGATCAGGTGGTGGCCAAATCTGCGCTCGTGGAGCGGGCGCCGCAGCTCGTCGAAGAGCTGATCGCCTAGGTAGGCTCCGACCGCAGTGACGTACATCATCGCCGAGCCCTGCATCGACATCAAAGACAAGTCGTGCATCGACGTCTGCCCGGTCGACTGCATCCACGAATTCGAACGGATCCTCGTCATCGATCCGGAGGAATGCATCGATTGCTTTGCGCCCTCCGAGCAGCTCGTGACGTCTTGGGGGCTGCGCACTTTCGCCGAGCTCGAGAACGAAGGCTGCCGCGTGCTGACCGACAGCGGCTTCAAGCCGGCCGTAGTGAAAAGGTTCCGCCGCAAGCCGCTCGTCAAGATCGAGATGGCACCAGCTTTCGAAGAGCGAGACCGCTACGGCGGCACGCGACTGACGATCCGCAACATCTCGAAGTTCAGGCGAACGATCTGGGCAACGCCGACGCACCGCTGGCTGCTGGCGGACGGTGACCGGACCGACTCGCTCACGGCGGGCCAGTTCGTCCCGGCGATGCGCGCTCAGCCTCGGCGCGACGGCGAGACGTATCGCCTCGGCGTTTTGCACGGTCTCGTCTTCGGCGACGGAAGCTGGAACAAGCAGGAGGTCAAGTCGGAAGAGCATCTCCACTATGTCCAGCTCTACGGCGAGCGAGTCGCAAAGTTCAAGGACTTCTTCGATCAGGTCAACTTCTCCCCATCCCTGGATGTGCATCCGGGCTACGTGGGCACCGGCGTGGTGCGCGCCCCTGCGAACCTCAAGCGCCTCCTTCCTGAGACCGCGGACGCCGAGTACATCGCCGGCTTCGTCGACGGCTGGCTCGCGGCCGACGGCGATCCGGTCAAAGCCGGTTCCTGGCGGTTGCGCTCGACCGACCATGAAGCGCTCTCCTGGCTCGAGAGTGCGGCCGTGCTCGCCGGTTACGTCACTGTCGGCTCGGGCGAGGAGGGAAGCGTCGAGACGAACTTCGGCGTTCGCGGCCGCCCGATCCGGTGGCTTTACCTGGCAACGCGCGAGACCTTCTGGCGCGTGATGAGCGTCGAGGAGCCCGAGGCCGAAGAAGCCGACACGTTCTGTGCCGTCGTTCCCGACAAACACGCATTCACGCTCGCCGGAGGTGTCTATACAGCCAACTGCGGGGCATGCGAGCCGGAGTGCCCAGTCGAGGCGATCTTCCCCGAGGACGCGCTTCCGGATAAGTGGGAGCCGTTCGTCAAGATCAACTACGCATACGGGGACGGCGCCGAGGTCATCAACAAGCTGACCGAGGAGTACGCCACCGAGCACAACGTCCAGAACCCTCCGCTGGAATAAGTTCGCGCCCAGCGGGTACCCCTCCTTAGGAAGAACAAGGAGGTTTTATGCCGCAGGAAGCATGGAGCAACAAGCGCGAACGGCAGTACGAGCACATCAAGGAGAGCGCGAAGGAGCAGGGAGCTTCGACGAAGCGCGCGAAAGAGATCGCCGCCCGGACCGTGAACAAGGAGCGGGCCCGCTCAGGTGAGGCGCGCGAATCCTCGCGCACCTCGAGACGCGACATCTCCTCGGGCCGCCGCGGCGGTCTGCGCTCCAGTTCGAGCAGGCCGAAGGGCCGCACGAAGGAGCAGCTCTACAACGAGGCCAAGCGGATGAACATCTCCGGGCGCTCGAAAATGAACAAGCAGCAGCTCCAGCGCGCGGTCGACCGCCGCAAGTAACTTCTCTGTGGCGCGCACGGGCGCCGGTATCCTCGGCGTCCGTGCGCCCCAAGACACTCGATCACGTCGCGTACTGGCTGGAAGACCGCGACCGCGTCGCCGACTTCGCTACGGAGCATCTCGGCATGCACGTGATCGAGCGGACTGATCGCTTCACGCTCGTCGGCTCTGATGCGCGCAAGGGAAAACTGACGCTCTTCGAGGCCGAGGGGCCGCGGGAGCGCGGCGCGCTCAAGCACGTCGCGCTGCGAGTGAACGATCTCGAGGCGGCGCTCGAGGAGCTGCCGGACGACGCGGCGGTCGAGCGCGGAAACGGCACGGCGCTGTTCGACGTCGGCGAGGTCAGGCTCGGCCTCGTCGAGGCGAAAACGGAGACGAACTATGACCTCGACCACGTCGCGCTCCTCTCCCTCGATCCCGCTGGCACCGCAGCGAGGTATCGCGACTACGGATTCGGCGCCGCGGACCCGGGCCCGTCGGGCACGCCGCGAGTCGAAGTGTCAGGCACCTACGTGGAGTTCCAGGAGGGAGACCCAGGAGACCCCGAGCGACCTCTCCTCAACCATCTCGCCGTGCTCGTCGACTCCGCCGAAGAACACCGCACTGCGGCCGAACAGCGAGAGATCGAAGTCCAGGACTTCGTCGACGCGCCGAACACGCTCGCGGTGTTCGTGTGGCTGCCCGAGCACGTCCGGCTCGAGTACGTCGAGCACAAGCCGACTTTCGCACTGAGATAAACATCGCCGGCGCCGGAATGGCGGGTCTCGTCGCCGCCGCCAGGGCCCGGGAGCTCGGGGCCTCGCCGGCTGTCTACGAGAAGGGCACGCGTGCGGGCGGCTCCATGCTCCTCTCGAGCGGCTTCGTTTGGCGGTACCGGTCGGTCGACATCCATATGGACCAATGTCCGGGTGCCGACGAGTCACTCGTTCGCACGATCGTCGAGCAATTCGACCACGCGCTCGACTGGCTCGAGTCGATGGGGGTCGAGTTGCTCACACGGGAGACCGGGAACCCGTTGACGAGCGGAGCTCGCTTCAACCCGAAACAGCTGGTGGCGACGCTCGCCCGCCAAGTCCGGCTAGGGGAGACGACGAGTGAGCCCGCGATCCTGGCAACCGGCGGCTTCCCGGTGCGTCTCGCGCGCGCCCGCGAGGTCCTCCTTCGCGCCAATCCGTGGAGCGCGGGCGACGGCCTCGACCTTGCCGTGGGCCGCGGGGCGGCGACGGTCGGGGACATGGACGAGTTCTACGGCCGCAACATGCCGGACGTCGACGAGCTGGCCGAGGAGGATTTCGTGAGCGCGTCCCAGCTGTACGCCCAGTACGCGCTCGTCGTCGACGAGCAAGGGAGGGAATTCCTCCAGGCGCCGGTCTCGTGGTCGGAGACTGACGTCGCTCAGGCGACGGCACGGCAGCCCAACGGGCGCGCCTGGTACCTGCTGACCGAGAAGGCGTTGAGGCAGGAGGTCCGCGACCGGACGGTGTCCGACATGGTCGACGCAGCGCATCCCGTGCCTGCGGAGCAGCTCCCGTTCCCGGTGCCTCACAGCATCGTGCTCGGCGTGCCGGTTCGGGCCGCGGTGACCTCCACGATCGGCGGACTGCGAATCGACGAGCGGGCGAGAGTGCTCGACGAGCGCGGCGCGCGCGTCGACGGCCTCCATGCGGCCGGCGTAGACGCGGGCGGCTGGGCGACCGGTGGCTACGCAAGCGGTCTGGCGGCCGCGCTGGTCTTCGGGAAGATCGCGGCCGAGTCGGCCCTAGATCAGGCTGCCTGAAGATAGGCGCAGCGCCTGTCGTCGCCCGGGAGCGGTGAGGGTCCGACCCGGGTCACGAGCATGCGGCCGTCCTCTTCGTCGAGCACCGACCCGACGACGGGAAGCTCGCCGTCGCGCTCGCGGAGCTCGTAGCCCGTCGGCTTCCAGATGAAGAGGAGGTACTTCATTTCCGGCGGCACCTTAACGGTGCGCCGTGTAGGGCGGAAGGGTGACGCGAACCGCGGTGCCCTCGCCGTCCGGGCTCGTCTCGACTGTCACCGTTCCCTGCAGCGTGCGCGCCCGCTCGTCGATCGCGTCGAAGCTCCGGCGGCGGCGCTCGCCGGGACTGTCGTCCACGATCACGGTCTCCACACCGCCGCCGTCGACCGAGCCGACTCGGACGCTGATTCGAGTGGGGGGCCCTCGGCGAACCGCCTGGTCGACCGCCTCGCGGATGATCTGATACAGAGCGACCTGCGCGCGCTCCGCGAGCGCCTCGCCCGCGGTGACGTCGAGATCGACCTGGATCCGGTGCGAGAGGGCAATCTGGTCGGCCAGCGCCTGCACGGCCGGCGCGAAGCCCTGGTCGCGAAGGACGACCGGCTCCAGCGCGAACGAGAGGTCGCGCAACTCGCGGATCGTCTGTCGCTGACGCTCGAGCGCCATCTTCAGCACTTGGGCCGCGTCCTCGTTGGCGCCTCGTTCGATCGCGTCGGCGACGCCGTCCAGCAT
>DASQTZ010000021.1:0-4611 GCA_035641605.1 Gaiellaceae bacterium
CGCTGCTTCTCGTAGCTGGGCCACTCGGCCGCGCCGGCGAGGTAGAGGCCCAGGTCGCTCATCGGCCGCACGAGAGCACCGAGCTCGAACAGCGTCCGGTCCTGCTCCAGGGCCTGTTTGAGCTCGTCGGGCTCGTACGCAGAGCCGAGGCGGCTCCAGGCGACAAGGTCGGCGCTCGGAGCGATCGCCGAAGTCGGGTCGATCTGCAACAGGGTCAGCCGCTGCACGACCGTGAGCAACTCGGTCGGCCGCGGCGCGTCGAGCAGCTGCGCGCGCAACGCGATGCGCCGAGCTTGGTCCTTGGTCAGGCGGTGCACGGACGTCAGGCCGTTTGCAGTGCCTCGATCTTCGCCGTCGGGACGATTCCCTCGACTCGGCGCGCCAGATCCGCGTCGAGGGTGACGAACGCGTCTGCCTGGAGCTGAGTCAGCGCAACGTACTCGGCGTCGTACGTCTCGTCCCACTCCAACTGCTCGGCGACGGCCCAGGCCCGACGCCGAAGCACGGCGTCGCCGAGGAGGCGGATCGGCATGGCCCAGATGCGCGCCAGCCGCTCGAGAGCCACATCCGAAGAGAGGGCGCCGTCGTGTACCGCCTCGTGCAACGCCGAAAGCGTCTGGGAGCGCAGGAGCGTCGGCGCGAGCAGCTCGTGCTCTCCCGGAACCTCGATTTCCTCAGCCGCAAGGTGGAGGACGGCGCCGCAGTCGACGACGAATCGGGTCATCGCATCCACGCTACCGAACACCTGGGGGTTGATTAGCGTTGGGCGATGGCCACCCGAGAAGCCGCCTGCCACTGTGGTCAACTCCGTCTGGTGGTGACGGGTGATCCGTTCGCGGTCTCCATCTGTAACTGCCTTGCCTGCCAACGTCGGACCGGAAGCGCATTCGGGATGCAGGCGGGGTTCTCATCGGATCAGGTGGATGTCGTCGGTCGCTTCAGCGACTACTCGCGGATCTCCGATGAGGCGGACAAGAAGGAGGCTGTCTTCCATTTCTGCCCCGACTGCGGCTCGCAGGTCTTCTACACGGAACCCACAGAGCCTGACCTGATCGTCGTGTCGGTCGGCTCATTCGCCGATCCTTCATTTCCGCCGCCGACCGAATCGGGGTACGACTCACGACGGCATCCATGGGTGGGTTTGCCTCCGACGATCGAACGCCACGCCCCCGAGGTGTGGTGGCAGGTTCAGCCGCTCTACGAAGCCGGCGAGTACGCCGAGGCGGCGGACCGCGGGCGCGAGTTGCTCGAGGCGTATCCCGAGAACGGGTACCTGCTCTACAACGTCGCCTGCTGCGAGAGCCTCGCCGGCCGTACGGCCGACGCGGTCGAGCATCTCGGCCACGCGATCGGCAGATCGGAGCGCGTCAAGGCCATGGCGAAGGAGGATTCGGACTTCGATCCGATCCGCGAGGACCGCGCGTTCCAGGAACTGGTCGGCTAGGCGCACGCTTTCCGCGACTCGTGCGAGGAAGGGGAGACCGGCGGGGCCGGCCTCCCCCGCCCTCGCTACTGCTTCTTGCCCACGTCCGAGTGCGCAGCCTCACGCAGGTTCTCCCGCGCGTCCGCGGGGAGGAGGTAGCCGGCACCGAGGTTGGCCCGGTCGGTGTTGACGACGGCGCTGACGTAGCGACCATGATTCCGGTAGAGCGCGTCCAGTTGCGCGTCGCTGAACGGCACGTGCGTGCCGAACAGGAAGCAGAACAACTCGCCGGAGTTCGACCCGGTGTTCAGCGCGGTCGGCACCGCGACCTGCGACAGCTGGATGCCGCCTTGCGCGAGCCCGAGCTCATTCCGCACCTTCGTCGTCCCGCTGAACTCGAGGTACGGAGCGCGCGGCGGCGGAGCTCCGCCGTCCACCCAGCGCGCGAGATGACCGTAGGCCGCCTCGATCGGCTGACTCAGCAGGACCCTGCTCCACGGTGGATTCGTGCAGTTGTAGACCGGTGCCGCTCCCAGATCGCGAATCTGGAGCGGCCGGCGGTACTCCTGGCCCTCCCAGCCGGAGTGCGCCGCGCCGGCGACCTCCCAGCGGCGGAAGACGTCGCTGTCCGGCCGCCGCGTGGCCGGGTTGGTCACGTCGGTCTCCGAGAGCACCTGGATGATCGGCTCGGGGCCGACGCGAGACGGCGCCGAGCCGACGATGAAGGCGTAGCCGTCGAAGACCGGCTGCTCCTGCGGAAGCACGAAGTTGTAGTAGACGGTCATCCGGCCGGCTGACTGCGAGGCGCCGATCGCGAGGATGCGTTCGACGTCGAGCCCCCGCAGCGGATCGACCTCGCCCGGAGACTTCAGCGCCTGGGCGGCCTGAGCGAAGATGTCGTAGGAGAGCTCGTCTCCCATGAATGCGCCACCGCCCGTGACGTCGAGGCTGCCGTAGCGGATCGGGCTCCAGCCGCGGAGCTGGTCGACGCCGACGCGCTGCGCCGAGACTCCGACCCACGCGTATCCCTCGCGCAGGTGCCGGCGGTTCCAGAGCGCGTCGAGGTCATAGCCCGCGGTGACGTTCTGCCACTCCACCAGGACTGTGCCGTTGAAGCGGACGTTGGACAGCGGTCGCCGGATCACGATCCTCGTCCTATACGGGACGTTCGAGGCGAGCTTGACGCCTGCGGTCGAGTAAGCGTCGGCGACGCCAGAGACGTAGTACTCCTGCTCGACGTACTGGCTGCGGACAAGGTCCTGCCATGTCGAGAAGAACGGGTATGTCTCGCTCAGGACGGGGGACGCGGGATCGCCCGGAACGGCGCCGGGAATCGGCCCCTGCACGACCGCGCCGTTCGCCTGGGCCGACGACACGGCCGGGACTGCGAGGACTGAGGCGACGGCGAGCGCCGTGAAGAGGGCGCGGCTCGGCCGGCGCCGACGGCGGGAACGCGTGCTCACATCGGCCTCCTTTTCTCGGGAGATAGATCGACGCTCGGTGGATCATCCCCGCGACCGCCGCCCGTGAGCAGGACGGGCCGCAACCTGAGACGGGACTCTCAGCCGGCGGTCAGAAGGGCGCGGACGGCGCGCTCCGCCACGTCGGGATCGGGCTGGCGGCCGCTCATGATGTCTGCGTACAGGATCGACTCGCGCAGCCGCACGTAGAGGTACGCGAGGCTGTCGACGTCGCCTGGGAGCTCTTGCTCCCGTCCCGCAAACGCCTCGCTGAAGATCTCGCGCTGCAGAGCAACCGTCCGTTCGTGGACGCCCCCGGCCGGCGTCAGCAGGACGCGAAGCGCCGTCTGAGGCTCCTGTTCGAGAAAACTGCGGAACGGCGGCGAGGTCATCACCGCCTCGGTGAAACGGTGCGAGATCTCGAGGATCGCGTCGACACCGTGGGACGGCACGTCGTTGCGCGCCTGCGCGTACGTGCGCTCGGCGAGGCTCCAGAGGACATCGCCGAGCAATCGGTCCCGGCCGTCGACGGCTCGATAGAGCGTGGCACGACTGACGGCGAGCTCTTGCGCGAGCTGCTCCATGTCGATCGTCCCCTCGCGCAAGAAGTGGCGGCGAGCCCCGGCCACGATCGCGTCGTACGTGATCACGCGCAGGTCGTGCGGCACGATCAGATTCTCGCGGAGCGGCAACCCGACGTCTCGGCGTTTTGGTTGACACGACTCAAACCGTGTGCGAAGGTAAGAGTCATGGCGACAAGAACGCGCCGTGTGCACATTCCTCCTGGGTACGACCCGAGCGAGTTCCCCGCCTTCGCCGTCACGGTCGACGTGGTCATCCTCACCATGGCCGACGGCGTGCTCCATGTCCTTCTCGTCCGGCGAGGGCAGGAGCCGTTCGCAGGAATGTGGGCGATTCCCGGTGGGTTCAAGCGTCCTGACGAGACACTGGACGAGGCCGCGAGGCGCGAGCTCTCCGAGGAGACCGGCGTCGACGTCCCCAGCCTGCTGACCCAGTTCGGCGCCTACGGCGATCCCGGGCGAGACCCTCGCATGAACGTCGTCACTGTCGGCTACCTTGCCGTCCTTCGCGAAGTAGGAGCGATCGTCGCCGGCACGGACGCGGCACACGCCGCGCTCGTCCCGGTCTCGGACATCCTCGCGGAGCGGATCGAGCTCGCGTTCGACCACCTGCGAATCGTGCGCGACGCCGTGGAGCGCGTCCGGGTCGAGCTCGAGCTCTCGGGCATCGCGACCGCCTTCGTCGGCACGACCTTCACCATGGCCGAGCTCCGCGCTGTCTACGAGGCGATCTGGGGGGTGCAGCTCGACGCTGCCAACTTCCGCCGCAGCCTCGTGGGCGAAGGCGGTTGGGTGATCCCGACCGGCCGAACGGCGCCGCCGGGGTCGAGCGGCGGAAGGCCCGCCGAGCTCTACCGGGCCGGACGCGCGTGGAAGCACGGCGTGCCAATTCAGCGAACGCGGCGAGAAGGAGTTTCCTGATGAGAGCAGTCGTCCAGGATCGGTACGGACCTCCGGAGAAGGCGCTGCGCGTCGCCGAGGTCGAGCGGCCGCTCCCGAAGGAGGATGAGGTGCTGGTCAAGGTCCATGCGTCGTCGGTTACACGCGGCGACGCCATGGGCGTGCGTCACGTCGAGTACCGGCTCATCCGTCTCTTCACCGGCATTCGTCGGCCGAGGCGCACGAGCACCGGCATGGAGTTCGCAGG
>DASQTZ010000022.1:0-7701 GCA_035641605.1 Gaiellaceae bacterium
CGGCGCCAGTCGAACTTCTCGACGGCCCGGTTCAGGCCCAGCGTGCCCTCCTGGATCAGGTCCAGGAACGGAACGCCGAGTCCTCGGTAGCCCTTGGCGATCGAGACGACGAGGCGGAGGTTCGACTCGATCATGTGGCGCTTCGCAGTCAGGTCACCGCGCTCGATGCGCTTGGCGAGCGCGACTTCGTCCGCCGCCGTCAGCAGCTTGTGGCGCCCGACGTCGGCCAGGAAGAGCTGCAGGCTGTCGGCCGAGCCGACGATTGCGTCGGGATCGGGCTGCGCCCGTTCGGCGGCGGCCTGTGCCGCCTTCTCGCTTTCGGCGCGCGCCTCGCGAACCTCGAGGCCGATCGCCTCGAGCTCGCGCGTGAGCTGCTCGATCTCCTCTTCGCCGAGATCGTGCTCGACGGCGAACGCCTCGAGCTCAACCGGCTCGATGTGTCCGCGCTCCTCGCCCTGCTCGATGAACGGGCGCGCCTGTTCGCTCTCCAACAGTTCTTGAAGTTGATGCTGTGTCAAAGCGGCTCTCTACGTCCTTTCAGACTTCGCGGCAACCTACTTACTCTAAGAGGTTGGTCGGACCTCAAACATTCGCATTGTGTGTCGATTTCCCTCGCTTTTCCAGGACGAAGCGCCCTACGCAGGGGTTCCACAAGAGAAACGTCCGCTTCTCTTGTCCTATTCCGTTGCGCCCGGCGTCCCAAGAACCCCACCTACTAATACGTCACGGGAACGCAGAGGTTTGTTGCGATTTAATTATTTGAGGCGGCCACGCCGGCAAAGCCGGCATGGCCTCGTCTGGTCGGCGCCGCCTAGTCGGCGCCTTTGGCGGCAGTGGGTTGCGGAGCTGGAGCGGTTTCCTCTTCCTCGCCCTGCTCGGCCTGACGCTTTCGCGAGACGGGGAACTCGAATTCGACCTTGCCGTCCTGGTCCATCACGAGCCGCGCGCGGAACGGCTTTCCGGCCCTGGAGCGGAAGCCTGAGAGGACTTCGCGTGTCTTCCCCTCCTCGAGCAGCTGGCGCGCGATCTCGGGCGTGAGCGTCCGCCCGGCCACCCGCTTCCAGATCACGAAGCCGCAACCCGGCTCCTCGCGGCTCTTCCAGCTCGTACAGCCGAAAGCCTTGGCGTTTTCGCGGATGATCTCGCCCGTCTCGGCGCCACAGCGCGGACAGAGCCCAAGCTCGGCGCGCTCCGGGCGCAGCTTCTCCTTGTCGAGGGCGGCGATCTCGTCGACCGTCGACTTGGCGAAGTCCGCGATGCCGTTCATGAAGGCCGAGCGATCGCCGCTGCCGTGCTCGATGTCGCGCAGCTGCTTTTCCCAGTCGCCGGTCAGCTCCGGTGACGTGATCGGATGCGCCTCGAGCATCGTCACCACCTGCAGCCCCTTCGGCGTCGGCTGGAGGTCCTTGCCTACCCGCTCGACGTACTCGCGGCGGATCAACGTCTCGATGATCTCGGCGCGCGTCGCCGGAGTGCCGAGCCCCCGCTCTTTCATCGCCTCTCGAAGCTCCTCCTCGTCGATGAGCTTCCCGGCCGTTTCCATCGCGGAGAGCAGAGTTGCCTCGGTGTAGCGCGGCGGCGGCTTCGTTTCCTTCGCCTCGCTCTCGGCCTCGACGCACTTGACTGCCTGGCCCTGCTTCAGCTCGGGCAGCTCGCCCTCACCCTCCGCGTCCTCGTCCTGCTTCTGCGGGTCGTCGGCCTCGAGACCGTAGACGCCGCGCCAGCCGGCCTCGAGCGTCACCTTGCCCCGCGTGCGGAAGCGCTCCTGCTCAACCTCTGTGACGACCGTCGTGCGCGCGTAGCGCGCCGGCGGATGGAAGACGGCGAGGAAGCGCCGCGCGATGAGGTCGAAGATCCGCCGCTCGTCGGGCGAGAACGTGTCGAGGTTGTGGTCGATGTCGGTGGGGATGATCGCGTGGTGGTCATCCACCTTCGCGTCGTTGACGACCCGGCCCAGCGGCAGCTGGTCGAGCGCCAGGACGTAGCGGGCGCCGTCGGCGTACTCGGCGATGGGAACGAGCGTCGCCGCCGTCGGCTTCAGCTGCGGGACGAGGTCGCCGGAGAGGAAGCGCGAGTTGGTGCGCGGGTAGGTGATCGCCTTCTTGCCCTCGTACAAGGACTGGGCCGCGCTGAGGGTTCGGCGCGCCGAGAAGCCGAAGCGTCGGTTGGCATCCCGCTGCAGGGACGTCAGGTCGTAGAGGAGCGGCGCGCGCTCGGACTGCTCCTTGCGCTCGACCGACTCGACGCGCCCGGTCTTCCCCTTGACCTTCGTGACGATCTCGTCGGCGCGCTTGCCGTCCTTGAGCCGCGTCTCCTCACGCTCGAACCAAAGACCCTCGTAGCGCGGGTCGAAGGTCGCATGCACGAGCCAGTAGGGCTCGGGGACGAACGCCTGGATCTCACGCTCGCGCTTGACCATCATCGCCAGCGTGGGCGTCTGCACCCGGCCGAGCGAGACGACGCCGCCGACCCAGGCCCGCCCGCGGATCGTTGCTGCGCGGGTCGCGTTCATCCCGACGAGCCAGTCCGCTTCGGAGCGGGAGCGCGCGGCCTCGCGGAGCGGCTCGAGCTGCTCATCCGGACGGAGCTTGTCGAAGCCCTCGCGAATCGCCTGCTTGGTCATCGACGAGATCCACAGGCGCTCGACCGGCTTGTCGATGCCGGAAGTCTCATAGACGTGCGTGAAGATCAGCTCCCCCTCTCGCCCGGCGTCGCAGGCGTTGATGACCCGGTCGACGTCGTCGCGCTTCAGCAGCTTGTGGATCACCTTCAGCTGCTTCTTCGACTTCGCATCGCGCGGCCGGACCTGGAATTCCTTCGGAACGATCGGGAGGTCGTCCATGCGCCACTTCTTGAAGCGCTCGTCGTAATCCTCGGGCGGCGTCAGCTCGAGCAGGTGCCCAACC
Organism: Gaiellaceae bacterium; assembly: GCA_035641605.1. GTDB lineage: Bacteria > Actinomycetota > Thermoleophilia > Gaiellales > Gaiellaceae > JACDAN01. The sequence goes on from DASQTZ010000022.1 coordinate 2,907, forward strand.
GCGAACGTGACGACGTACTCGTCGCCCTCGTAGAACTCCTTGTTGTTGTCGAAGCTGCCCGACAGCGCGTCGACGATGTCGCGCGCAACAGAGGGCTTCTCGGCGATGACCAGGCTCTTCACGCGTTTGAGCGTAGCGAAGGTCGCCAACGCCGCCTGCTCCGGACAGGTGATACTCCGCGGCCGTGAAAACGCGTACCTATCACCTGATCGGGGTGCTGACGACGGGGCCGGTTCGGCGGCTTTTCCGGTTCAAGAGCAAGGGGGAAGAGCATCTTCCACGCCAAGGTGGCTTCGTCCTCTCTGCCAATCACATGTCCAATCTCGACCCGTGGCCGCTCGCAATCCCGCTCTACCCCGAGCGTCAGCTGCGCTTCATGGCGAAGGCCGAGATGTACCGGCGGCCGCTGAAATGGATCCTCGAGGGCGCCGGCGCCTTTCCGGTCCGGCGCGGGATGCGTGACGAGGAGGCGATGCGGCGTGCGGTCGAGCTCGCTCAGGCAGGCGAGGTGGTCGCGATCTTTCCGGAAGGCACCCGACGGAACAAGGGTGTCGTCAAGCGGCACAAGGCGAAACCGGGCTCGGGGGCGGCTCGGGTGGCGCTCATTGCCGACGTGCCGCTCGTCCCGGCCGCCATCGGGGGCACGGAAAGCTTGCTGAAGCTCGGCCCGCTCCGCGTTGCCTACGGGCCGCCGATCGAGCTCGACGACCTCACGGAGATGGACATCCGCAGGGGCTCGAAGATCGCCACCGAACGCCTGATGGAGGCGATCCACTCGCTCGAGAAAACGCTGTGAAGCGTCCGCTGCTGGTGGTGGACGGGGACTCCCTCGCCCACCGCGCCTACCACGCGATGCCCAAGACGGTCAATCGGGGCGCGATCGTCGGCTTCACGAACATGCTGCTGCGGCTGTGGGAGATGGAGGAGCCGCGGGCCGTGCTCGTCGGCTGGGACACGCTGACGGCGCCGACGTACCGGCACGAGGCGTTCGAGCCGTACCAGTCCGGGCGCGAGTTCGACCAGGCGCTGCTCGAGCAGCTCGGCATGCTCCCGGAGCTGGTCGAAGCACTCGGCTTCGCCGCGGCTAAGGGTGCCGGCTACGAGGCCGACGACTTCGTCGCCGCCGCGGTGCGCTCGGAGGAGGAGCGCGCCGGCCGGGCCGTCGTCGTGACGTCGGACCGCGATCTCTTCCAGCTGGCGACCGAGCAGACCGTGATCGTGACGCCGATCCGCGGCGTCTCCGAGCTCGCGCGCATCGGGCCCGACGAGGTTCGGGAGCGCTACGGAGTCGAGCCGGCGCAGGTCCCGGACTTCATCGCGCTGCGCGGCGACCCCTCGGATCGTCTGCCGGGTGCGCGCGGAGTCGGGCCGAAGACGGCCGCCTCGATCCTTGCCCAGTACGGCACCTTGGAGGCGGCGCTCGACGCCGGACGATTTCCGAATCAGCGGGAGGAGTTGCTGCTCTACCGACGAATTGCGACCCTCGACGCCTCCGCCCCTCTCCCTCCCCTGAAAGATCAGTCCCCAACATGGGCGGAGGCGTCCTCCCTCGTTCGGAGCTGGAACCTGAACCAATTGGCCGACCGGCTCGCGGCGCGCGCTTAGAAGAGGTGGAACTCGTCAGTCACGCGGATTACGCGCGGCTGCACCCGACCGGCCGGCATCCGGAGTCGCGAGAGCGAATCCGCGTCCTCCACGAGCGGCTCGGCGGCTGGATCGAGCCCATCCCCGCGACGCGTGACGACATCGAGCGCTGTCACGTTCCGGCCCTCGTCGAGGTGATCCGAACGACGACCGAGCCGACGCTGCTCGACCTCGACACCGTCTGTACCGAGACGAGCTACGAGGCGGCGCTGCTCGCCGCAGGCGGGGCGATCGAGGCGGCGCGCGTCGGCGGTTTCGCGATCGTCCGACCGCCCGGCCATCACGCCATGCGCGATCGCGCTATGGGGTTCTGCCTGTTCGACAACGTGGCGATCGCGGCGCGGCGTGCGCAGGCCGAGCTGGAGGTGGAGCGCGTGGCCATCGTCGATTGGGACGTCCACCACGGCAACGGAACAGAAGACATCTTCCGCGACGACCCGTCCGTCCTCTTTGTCTCGCTCCATCAGTGGCCGTTCTATCCGGGCACCGGCGGGCCCGAGGAGCAGGGCGAGACGCTCCTGAACGTACCGCTCCCGGCCGGCTCCACGGATGAGGACTACCTCCGCGTTTTCGAGGAACAGGTTGAGCCGGTCGTCCGGCGCTTCGAACCCCAGCTGGTCCTCGTCTCGGCCGGCTTCGACGCCCACGAGGCAGACCCGCTGGCCGGGATGCTGGTCACCGAGGCCGGCTTCCGCGAGCTCGCCCGGCGCTCGGCGGCCCTGGGCCCTAAAGTCGCAGCGGTGCTAGAGGGCGGCTACAACCTCGAGACGCTGCCCCGGCTCGTCGAGGCAGCGCTCGAAGGCTTCATGAGCTAAGAAAACGGCCGACCTTTCGGGTCGGCCGCTTCGGTAAGGAGGAGGAAGAGCCACCGCCCTCACCGCGAATCGTTTAGCGGAGGAGAGAGGATTGTTCTCAGTATCGGGGCTGGGCGGCAGGTGTCGTCGCCTTGCTCGGGCGAATCGAACTCACCCAAATTGGGTGATTTCAGCCCCGGGCCGCAGCAAGGGTCTCGAGCGCCTCGCGGCGCGACGAGACGTCCAGCTTGCGCAGCAGGCTCTTCACGTGCGAGCGCACCGTGTGCTCGGAGATGTAGAGGCGCTTCGCGATCTGGTCGGTGCCGAGATGCTCGTCGAGCAGGAGGAGGACCTCGAGCTCGCGCGCGGACAAGCGGCGGGCAATCGACTCCGGCACTCCGCCGTCCGAGGGCCGGCCGTTGCGAACCTGTTCGAGCAGCCGCCTGGCAACGAGACCCGACAGCGCTGCCTCTCCGGCGGCCGCGCCGTGAAGGAAATCGACCAGACGCTCGGGCGGCTCGGTCTTGAGCAGATAGCCGGCGGCACCGCCGCGGATCGCGGCGAGGAGGCTGTCCTCGTCACCGGAGGCAGTGAGGACGACCACTTCACACTCGGGCGCCCCGGCGCGTAGCCGCGGCAGTGCCTCGAGCCCGCCGAGTCCGGGCATCGAGAGGTCGAGCAAAACGACGTCGGGCTGAAGCTCTCTGGCGAGATCGATCGCCTCGAGACCGTCGCCCGCCTGTCCGACCACGTCGAAGCCATGACCGGAAAGCAGGGCCGCGAGACCGTCGCGCGTCAGGGGATGGTCGTCGACAAGCAGGATCCGGGGAGCCACGGTTCGCTTATCGGCATCGCCATACCTGCCGACAAGAGGGAAATGCGGCGTGACGACCGTGACGCCTATCAGGCGTGGCTGGTCGGGGAGCTTTTGCTCGTCGGCCTGCTGGGCGCAGCCCTCGCGCTTTTCCTGGCCTATCCCGAGCTGCGAACGACCTACGATCTTCCGGCGCTCCGCCTGGCGCTCGACACCGGAATCATGCTCGCGGCGACGATCGTCGCCGTCCTCGCCGGGATCCGCTTCTCCGTCGAAGGCCGCAGACTCGACCTCTTCCTCTGCGCGGGCTTCTCGACTGCCGCGGCGACCAGTCTCTGCTTCGCCGTTGCGCCGGTCCTGGGAGGTGATCCCGTCGGCACGGCGGAGGCCTGGTCGGCGGTCGCCGGCCGCGTCGTGGCGCTGGCGCTGATCGCGGCGGCGCCGTGGGCGCGCGGAAGGATGGCCGCGCGGCAATGGGCGCTTCGCATCGCGCTCGTCCTCGTCGCCGTCGCGCTCGCAGCGATCTGGTTGAACGCGCGCGCCGCCGGCGCGGCGCTTCCGGACCTCGAACAGGGATCGGATCTCCCGGCACTGATGGTGATCGCGCTCGCCCTCCAGGGACTGCTCAGCCTGCTCGCCGTCAGCGGCTTCGGCTGGCGCTACCGCGCGTACGGCGAGGATCTCGATCGGTGGCTCGCCCTCGCGGCCACCCTGATGCTCTCCGCCGACCTCCATTACATCTTCACGCCGGTGGTGACGAGTGGCGTCGTCTCACAGGGCGACTTCCTGCGACTGCTGGCCTACGGCCTCCTGCTCGCCGGCGTCTGGCGCGCGATCCGGTTCGCGGAGTTCGGCCGCGCCGTCGCCGAGGAGCGGGCGCGTGTCGCACGCGAGATCCACGATGGGCTTGCGCAATACCTCTTCACGATCTCGACCCACGCCGCGATGCTCGAGCGCGGTTCGGCCCCGGTCGGCACAGTCAGTCGCCTCAGGGATGCCGCGGCGCTGGCGCAGCAGGAAGCCCGCTTCGCGATCCTGGCGCTCTCTTCGGCGAGCGGCAACGCGCCGTTCGACATCGCCCTGCGCCGCTATCTCGACGTGCTGACGGCCGACGGCGAGCTGGCCGTCGAGCTGGAGGTCGATCCCGGGATCCAGCTGGCGCCGGACGAGCAGATCGAGATCTTCCGGATCGTCCAGGAGGGCCTGGCTAACGTCCGCAAGCACGCCGGCGCATCGGAAGCCGAGGTCTGGATCGGCCGCGCCGGCACGAGGCGACTCGTGCGAATCCGCGACGACGGCGCCGGCTTCGAGCCGGGTGAGAACGGCGCCGGGCAGGGCCTGAAGAACATGAGGACGCGCGCGACATCGATCGGGGGCTCGTTGGAGCTCGACTCGGTCCCAGGACGCGGGACGGCGCTCGAAGTCGTGCTCCGCGCGTAGCTACAGCGGCACAGGTCCGGCGCCCTGCGCGGGCTTCGAGACCCAGAAGCGCGTCTCGATTCCTGTCTCCCGCGCATAGCGCGCGACGACCTCGCGGCCGACA
>DASQTZ010000023.1:0-5841 GCA_035641605.1 Gaiellaceae bacterium
CGGCCGGCGGCGCGTAGCGCGACGTCCCCCACGCTGGCTAGGCGGTTCCCTTCAGGTCTCGGGGACACGCCCCTACCCGCTGGTACCTCCACTGCCCGTACTTGAAGATTTCACTACCGGACCACCTCCTTTCCGCGGTAGCCGAACTGTAGCGACTACCTCAGGACGGCGGAAAGCTCGAGGCCGCGATCGAGCGGAACCGTCACCGACTCCAGGGTCGGATCCATCTGCCGGTTGCGTGAATAGTCCCCCAGCGTCTCCGCATGCGAGAGCACGTTGTCGGCGACGAAGAGCGCCCCCGGCTCGACCTTCGGCCGGGCGAGTTGGAAAAGCCCTTCGTAATCCTCCTTCTCAGCGTCGATGAACACGAGGTCGAAGACGTCGTCGATCACGGGCAGCGATTCGAAGGCGTCGCCCTCGATCAGCTCGGCGGTGTCTTGGAGGCCGGCCTCGGCGATATTCCGCCGCCACGCCTCGCACTTCGCGGCATCGGACTCCAACGAGAGGACGCGGCCGCCGAGATGACGGACGCCCGCCGCGAGCCAGATGGTCGAGTAGCCGCGCGAGCCGCCGAGCTCGAGCACCTCGCAGTCGGTTTGCGGCGCCACCAACGCAAACAGGAACTGACCTGTCGTCCGCGCCACTTGCCGCGAGCGCTGCGCCGACGGGACTCCGCGCTCGCGCTCGTCCGCGTCCTCCGCCTCGAGGCGAGCGAGCACGACACGGACGCGGTCGTCCAGCATCGGCCGTAGCCTAAGGGCGTCCTGCCGGGCCAGGTCCGGATGCCTGGCACCGGGGCACGGCGCAGCGAGCCAGCCCGAGCGCCTTGGCGACGAGCTCAGGAGAGGTCGACCTTGACCCAGCCATCCTCGACGACCACTGGGAAGGTGTCGACGGGTTCGTACGCCGGCAGCGTGAGCGGGCGGCCGGTGCGGATGTCGAAGCGCGACCCATGGCGCGGACAGACGACGACAGCGTCGTCGGGATCGAAGTCGCCCTCCGCCAAAGGCCCGTCGTCGTGCGAGCAGCGATCCTCGATCGCGTAGTACTCGCCGTCGAGGTTGTAGACACCTACGGCGATCTGGCCCGCTCGAACGATCTTCACCGCCCCCGGCGGGAGCTCATCCACCAGAGCGACATCGACCAGAGCCAACGGCTACCGGACCTGGAACTCTTCGTCGAGTCCTGCCCACTCCTCCGGGAGAGGCGTCCCCTTCGCGCGGTGGAGTGCGACCTTGAGGACGCCGAGTCCGAGCAGCGCGCACTTGATCCGAATCGGCGACATGTTCGGGATCCCGATCTCCTCGAGCAGCTCGTCCTTCGAGAGCTCGCCGACCTCAGCCGCCGTGCGACCCTGGACCATCTCGGTCAGCATCGACGTCGCCGCCTGGCTGATCGCGCAACCGCGGCCTGCGAACTTGACCTCGTCGATCGTCTCGCCGTCTTCGTCGAAGGCGACGTAGATGGACACCTCGTCGCCACACAGCGGGTTCACGCCCTCTGCGGAGGCATCGGCGTCCTCGATCACCCCATGCCCACGCGGGTTCTTGTAGTGGTCGAGGATCACTTCCCGGTAAAGATCGTCCATCGCTAGCCGAACACCTTCCGGACGCGGTGCAAGCCCTCGGCCAACCGGTCGATCTCCTCCGGCACGGTGTAGAGGTAGAAGCTCGCCCGGTTCGTGGCCGCAACGCCGAGGCGCTGCATCAGCGGCTGACAACAGTGATGCCCCGCGCGGATCGCGACGCCCTCCCAGTCGAGGACCTGCGCGACGTCGTGCGGGTGGACGCCGTCCATGTTGAAGCTCACGATCCCGGCGCGCCGGTCGGCCGGCGGGCCGTACAGCAGGATCCCGGACACTTCGCCCAGCCGTTCGAGCGCATAGCTCACCAGCTCGTGCTCGTACTGCTCGATCGCGTCGAGACCGATCGCGTTCAGATAGTCGACGGCGGCGCCGAAGCCGACCGCCTCGGCGATCGGTGACGTCCCGGCCTCGAATTTGTGCGGGAGGTCGCCCCAGGTCGTCTCCTCGAACTGGACCTTCTTGATCATGTGCCCGCCCAGGTTGAACGGCTCCATCTGCTCGAGCAGCTCGCGTCGTCCCCACAGCGCTCCGACCCCGCTTGGGCCGCACATCTTGTGGGCGGAAAAGGCGAGGAAGTCACAGCCGAGCGCCTGCACGTCGATCGCTCGATGGGGCGCGCCCTGCGCCGCGTCGACGACCATGATCGCGCCCTGGTCGTGGGCCCAGGCAGACAGCCGCTCGACGGGGTTGACCGTCCCGAGCGCGTTCGAGACCAGATTTGTCGCCACGACCTTGATCTCGCCCTCCGCCGCGAACCCGTCGAGCGCGTCGAGGTCCAGCTCTCCACCCTCGGTGAGCGGAATCATCCGGAAGCCGGCGCCCGTGCGCTTGGCGATGTACTGCCAGGGGACGAAGTTCGAGTGATGCTCGAGCTCGGTGACGACGACGAGGTCGCCGGGGCCAAGGTTCGTCAGACCCCATGCGTAGGCGACGAGGTTGAGCGCCTCGGTTGCGTTGCGGGTGAAGATCACTTCGCGGGACGACGGCGCGTTGACGAAGCGCGCAACCTTCTCCCTCGCTCCTTCGAATCCCTCCGTCGCCCGTTCGGCGAGCGCGTACACGCCGCGGTGCACGTTCGCGTACGAAGTCTCGTAGAACTGCGTCATCGCCTCGAGCATCTGACGCGGCTTCTGCGCGGTAACCGCGGAGTCGAGGTAGGCGAGCGGCTTTCCGTTGATCTCCTGCGCAAGGATCGCGAAATCGGCACGCAGAGCGCGGGCATCGAGCTTCGTGTCGGCCCGGAGGGCCATGAGCCCATCGTACCCCCGCCCCGACAGTCTCCCGGAGCCATGAGTACCCTTTGACGGCGTGAAGCTTCGATTGCTCCTGCTTCTGCTCGTCGGCCTGCTCGCAGGTTGCGGAGGCGGCGACGGAGACGGCGACGGGACCGAGGGCGACGCCGGTGCGAAGGTGTTCGCCGAGGCGGGCTGCGGCAGCTGCCATATTTTCTCGCCCGCGGGATCCAGCGGAACGGTTGGGCCGAACCTCGACGAGACCGGCACCAGCTTCGACCGAGCCGTGCAGCAGATCACGAACGGCGGCGGCGGGATGCCCGCGTTCAAGGACGACCTGAGCGAGCAGGAGATCGAGGACGTTGCTCGCTACGTCAGCGAGGGCGGGTCAGCGACGGGCGGAAGCGGGGGGTCGGTTGTCGGCCCTTTTCGCCCTGACGGCACTCGGCTAGAGGGCTGCCTCGACACCGATTGCCGCCGGCAGGCGTTCGGCAACATCGCCTATCGCGAGGGCCCGAAACAGGCGCTCGACCTGTTCGGCGACAAGATGGCCGATCAGCCGATCGAGGCCGATTGTCACCGGATCGCGCACACCATCGGCGCCGCTTCGCTGGAGTACCACGAGGGCAGCGTCGCGCAGGCGCTTGCTCACGGACGCGCGACATGCTGGTCCGGCTACTACCACGGCGTCGTCGAACGCTCATTCGTCGGCAGCTCGCGCGCGCAACTGCCGGCGCGCACGCGCGAGATCTGCAAGGACCCGGACATCCGCCGCACGAGCTTCCTCGCCTACCAGTGCGTCCACGGCCTGGGCCACGGCTTGATGATCCACACCGGCTACGACCTGCCGGGTTCGCTGAAGGTCTGCGACCAGCTCGAGACCGGATGGGACGCGGACTCCTGCGAGGCAGGCGTTTTCATGGAGAACGTGTCCTCGTCGTACGGGATCAAGTCCCGCTGGCTGCGCGACAACGACCTGATCTACCCGTGCAACACGATCGCCGAGAAGTACAAGCTCTACTGCTACCTGATGGTCACCTCGCGGATCCTCGAGGCCAACGACTACGACTGGGCGAAGACCGTCTCGGAGTGCAGGAGGAGCGATCGCGGCTGGGTCGCCACCTGCTTCCAGTCGCTCGGCCGTGATGCCTCCGGCAACAGTCGACAGAACGTCCCCAAGGTCCTCGAGCTCTGCGGCCTCGCAGGTGACATGACCCGCGAGTGCATCTACGGCGCCGCCCGGGACATCACGTCGAACGACGCGAGCCCGCGGCGGGCGAAGGTGCTCTGCGAGTCGGCTGCGCAGCGGTTCCGCGATTACTGCTTCGAGGGGATCGGCACGATCATCGGCGGCTTCCACGCGTACCGCGAGGGCAGGCGTGCCGCGTGCCGTGGGGTGACGACGCGCTACTTCCAGGACTGCGCCCGCGGCGCCGTGGCGCTCTAGCCGCGGCCAGTTAAGACTTGCGAAACATGCGGGGGAGCACAATTGAACGCATGACCACCGTCTTGGTCGTGGACGACGAGCCGATCGTCCGCGACGTCGTCGTGCGCTATCTCGAGCGCGAGGGCTATCGCACCCTCGAGGCTGCCGACGGTCTTCGGGCCAAGGAACTCGTCGAGCGCCACGCTCCGAGCCTCGTCGTCCTCGACCTGATGCTTCCCGGGACCGATGGGCTAGCGCTGTGTCGCTGGATCAGATCCAACTCGGCCTTGCCGGTAATCATGCTCACCGCCCGCGGAGAGGAGGCCGACCGCATCGTCGGCCTCGAGCTCGGCGCCGACGATTACGTCACGAAGCCGTTCTCCCCGCGCGAGCTGGTCGCACGGGTCCGAAGCGTGCTCCGGCGCGCTGAGTCGGACGGTGTCCGTGCTGAGCCAATCTCCTTCGGAGAGCTGGAGCTCAACCCGAGCTCCCGCGCGGTGCGAAAGAGTGCGGAGCCGCTTCAGCTGACGGCGAAGGAATTTGACCTCCTCCACTTCCTCGCCAGCCATCCAACCCACGTGTTCTCCCGCGAACAGCTCATGAGCCGCGTCTGGGGTTACTCCGCGGCCCTCGATACCGGCACAGTGACCGTCCACATCCGGCGCCTGCGCGAGAAGATCGAGGACGATCCGTCCCAGCCTCGGTACCTCCAGACGGTCTGGGGCGTCGGCTACCGCTTCTCGCCGTGATCCTCTTCGCCGTTCTCGTCGCAGTCGCGACGCTCGGCGCCGGGCTCCTGGCCGCCGTCATCATCCAGAAGGCGCCGACGCTGCGCCTCCAACTCGTGGGGCTGGCGCTCGTCGCCGTGCTCCTCCCCTTGGCCGCGGTCGTGCTCTCCGGCCTCGTCATGTTCCAGTCCGGCCACGACCTGACGATCATGGCCGTCGCCGCCGCGTCATCCACGGCCGCGCTGGCAGCGGCAGGCTTGCTCGCACGCAGCATCGACCGTCCCATCGGCGAGCTGCGTCGCACGTCAGTAGCGCTCGCACGAGGTGATCTCGCTGCTCGCGCAAAGCTGGACGGCGTTCGCGAGTTGAGCGAGCTCGCGCAGTCACTCAACGAGACGGCGGAGAATCTCGAGCGGATCTTCGACGCGAGACGGCAGCTCGTCGCCTGGGCAAGTCACGATCTCCGTACGCCGCTCGCGTCTCTTCAGGCGATGCTCGAGGCGCTCGAGGACGGCCTCGCGGAGCCTGAACGCTATCTCCCCGCCATGCGCGAGCAGGTGCGGAGGCTCGGCGTCCTGATCGACGATCTCTTCGAGCTCGCCCGCATCGACGCCGGCGTGCTCACGCTCGAGCTGCGAGATGCGCCGCTCACACCCGTGGTGGAAGCATGTCTGCGCGGATTGGAGGCAGAAGCGGAAGCCAGGCGGGTGCACCTCGAGGCGCGCATGAAGAACGGAGCAGCCGCCCGGTGCGCGCCCGACCAGGTCGAGCGCGTCCTCTTCAACCTCCTGACGAACGCTCTCCGTCATACCCCGACAGACGGTTCGGTCGCCGTCGTCATCGAGCCTGATCACCCGGAGGTCCGAGTGT
>DASQTZ010000024.1:0-10648 GCA_035641605.1 Gaiellaceae bacterium
CGCGGCGCCGGGGGAGCCTCGGCGCGTCTTCTAGGAGACGGCCGCGGTGGATTTCTTCGCTGACAACCCAGTTCTGATCGCGCTCGTCTGCTCGGGCGTGGCGATCGCGTTCGGGGCCGGTCTGACGATCTGGCTGCTGCGTCTTCCCGCAGGCACCGAGCGCATGCAGGCGATCGCCCACGCAGTCCAGGAGGGCGCCTCGGCGTACCTGCGCCGCCAGTACACGACGATCGCGGCCGTCGCCGTAGTGCTCTTCCTCGTGATCGGCTTTTGGAACGACCTCGGCTGGGGCACGGCGTTCGGGTTCCTGATCGGCGCGGTCTTGTCGGCGGGGGCCGGCTTCATCGGCATGAACGTCGCCGTCCGTGCGAACGTCCGCACCGCCGAGGCCGCCAAGCGTGGCGTTGCCGCCGCGTTCCGGGTCGCCTTCTCGGCCGGCGCCGTGACCGGCCTGCTCGTCGTCGGCCTCGGCCTGCTCGGCGTGGCCGGTTACTACGGCGTTCTGACCTCGCTCGCCGACCAGTCCGAGAAGGAGGCGACCGAGCATCTCATCGGCCTCGCCTTCGGCGGCTCGCTGATCTCGGTCTTCGCACGTCTCGGCGGCGGCATCTATACGAAGGCCGCCGACGTGGGGGCCGACCTCGTCGGGAAGGTCGAGGCCGGCATTCCTGAGGACGACCCGCGCAACCCGGCCGTGATCGCGGACAACGTCGGCGACAACGTCGGCGACTGCGCGGGGATGGCGGCAGACCTCTTCGAGACCTACGCGGTCACCCTCGTCGCGGTGATGTTCCTCGGTGCGGTGAGGTTCCCCGCGACCGACATCGTCGAGTACCCCCTTGTGATCGGCGCCGTCGCGATCCTCGCCTCCGTGATCGGGGTGTTTTTCGCCCGGATCAGTCGCGGCGGGTCGATCATGGCCGCGCTCTACAAGGCCGTTGCCGTCGCCACGGTGCTCTCGGGGCTCGCGTTCATCCCAGTGACGATGGCCTTCGACAGCGACCGATTCCCGTTCTGGAACCTCTACGGCTGCACGCTGATCGGTCTGGGCGTGACGTTCCTGCTCGTCGCAATCACGGAGTTCTACACCGGCACCCGCTGGGGTCCGGTCAAAGGCATCTCGCGTGCCTCGCTGACCGGACACGCCACGAACATCATCGAAGGGCTGGCGATTGGAATGCAGGCCACGGCCGCTCCCGTCATCGTGATCGCCGCCGCGATCGTCGCCGCCTTCGAGCTCGAAGGGCTCTTCGGCGTCGGCGTCGCCGTTATGGCCCAGCTGGCGATGACGGGGATGATCGTCGCCCTCGACGCGTACGGCCCCGTGACCGACAACGCCGGTGGCATCGCGGAGATGGCCGAGCTGGACGAGTCTGTCCGCGCCGTCACCGATCCGCTCGATGCGGTCGGCAACACGACGAAGGCCGTGACGAAGGGCTATGCGATCGGGTCGGCCGGCCTCGCAGCGCTAATCCTCTTCGACGGGTTCACCACCGAGCTCGACGACCAAGGTCTCCCGGTCAGCTTCCTTCTCAACGACGCGTGGGTGATCGCGGGGCTCTTCATCGGCGGACTGATGCCGTTCCTCTTCTCCTCGCTCGCGATGCAGGCGGTCGGACGCGTCGGCGGCCAGGTCGTCCAGGAGGTGCGCCGGCAGTTCCGCGAGATTCCGGGGCTCCTCGAGGGCACCGGCCGGCCCGAGTACGGCCGCACGGTGAACATCGTCACCGGCGCGGCGATCAAGAACATGATGGCGCCGAGCCTGATCCCGGTCGCCTTCCCGGTGATCGTCGGGATCATCAAGCCCGAGATGCTCGGGGGACTCTTGATCGGGACGATCGTGACCGGCATCTTTCTCGCCATCGCGATGACCTCCGGCGGCGGGGCCTGGGACAACGCGAAGAAACTGATCGAGGACGGCGCCTACGGCGGCAAGGGTTCGGACGCCCATGCCGCGGCGGTCACCGGCGACACCGTCGGCGATCCTTACAAGGACACCGCCGGGCCCGCGATCAACCCGATGATCAAGATCACGAACATCGTCGCGATCCTGATCATCCCGCTGATCGTCTCCATTCACGGCTGATCGATCACACGCGCCAGTAGTGGCGCGAGAACAGAACCGCGACGGGGATGATCTCGAGGCGGCCGAGCCACATGAGCAGGATCATCACGAGCTTCGACGCGCCGCTGAACGGATCGAACGAGCCCATGGGCCCGGCGAAGCCGAGCGCTGGGCCGACGTTCCCGATCGTTGTCGCGGCGGCCGCGAGGCCGTCGACCACGCGCAGGTCGAGGTCGATCCGCGCCCCGTCGGCCATGAGCGCGAACGTCCCGAGCGCGAAGACGCCGACGTAGAGCAGAACGAAGCTGGAGATCCCGCGCAGAGTTCGCTCTTCCATGGGCACGCCGTTCAGGCGGACGCGGCTGACGATCTCCGGATGGACCGTCTGGTCGAGCTCGCGCCGAAGGATGCGGCCGATCAAGAGGTGGCGGACGACCTTCACGGAGCCACTGGTCGAGCCGGCCGAGCCACCGAAGAACATGACCGCGATCAGCACGATCGCGGCGAAGACCGGCCAGAGGTTGAAGTCGGCGCTCGCGTAGCCCGTCGTGGTCATCAGCGAGACGACTTGGAACGTCCCGACGCGCACCGCCTCCTCCCCCCTGATGACGCCTTCCGTCCACAGCTCGGCGAGCAGGAGCGCAGAGCCGGCGAGGAGCAGTGTCACATAGAGCCGGAGCTCCTCGTCGCGGACGAGCGCCCGCGGTTGCCGCCTGACGAGTCCCCGGTAGAGGAGGGCGAAATTCATCCCGGCCGCGACCATGAAGCCGACAATGACCCACTGCGTCGCGGCGCCGAAGGCCTCGATCGAGCGCGCCTCGGTGGAGAAGCCGCCCGTCGGCATGGTCGTGAGCGCATGGGCAAGAGCCTCGTACGGGCTCATCTCGTCGTCGACGCCCGTCCAGCCGAGTAGCGTCAGCGTCACGAACTCGGCCACTGTCAGCGCGACGTACAGCGCCCACAGCCGGCGAGCAGTGTCTCGGATCCGTGCGGTGAGCTGCTCGAACTCGGGGCCCGGCAGCTCGTGCTCGAGAAGCTGTCGGCCGCCGACCCGCAGTCGCGGGAGAATCGCGAGAAACAGGACGATGATCCCCATCCCGCCGAGCCACTGCGTCAGCTGGCGCCACATCGCGAGGGAGTGGGGGAGGGCCTCGACGTCTGTCACAACGCTCGCGCCGGTTGTAGTGAATCCCGACATGGCTTCGAAGTAGGCGTTTACGGGGCTGGAGAACTGGTCCTCACCCGAGAACATGTACGGGAGCGCGCCGAGCCCGGCGGCGAGGAGCCACGTCATCGAGACGACGAGAAAGCCTTCCCGAATTCCCACCTGCTCTTTGCCCTGCGTCAGGCGTTCGAGCGTCCACCCAAAGCCGCCACCAACTAAACCCGCGAGCACGAATGGCCAGACGGATTCGGAATAGCCGATCGCGAACGCAATTGGGAAGAGCGTCGAGAGGCTCAGGTACTTGATCAGCGCTCCGACAAGGTTGAGGCTTCCGAGGACGTCGACCCCCAGCACGCCCGCTGGGCGACGCAGCCGACGCGCAGCCACAGAGATCAAAGCGTCCGTTCGACCTCTTGGACGCGGCTCGAGGGCGTGAAGATGATCGCGCGGTCGCCGGCCTCGAGCACGTCGTCGCCGTGGGGGAACAGAGCCCGTCCTTCGCGTACGACGGCGCCGATCAGCGAGCCGGTCATCGGAAGCTCACGGAACTGCTTCCCCGCGAGCTCGCTTTCCGGCCGCACGGTGATGTCGAGGATCTCGAAGCGGTCCTGCTCCAGCATCGTCACCTGCTTCGTGCGCGGGTCACGTGCGAAGCGGACGATCTCCTCGGCCGTGATCAGCCGCGGATTGATCGCGACGTCGACCCCGGCGCGCTCGAACACCTCCATCGAGACGGTGTCATGGACGATCGCAATTGTGGATTGGACGCCGTGCAGCTTCGCCAGCGTCGCTGCGTAGTAGTTCTTGGCGTCCTCCCGCATCGCGAAAACGGCGGCGTCCGACATCCCGATCCGCTCACGCTCGAGGAACTCCGGGTCGACTCCGGTGGCGTGGAAGACGCGTACGCCGGGGAGCAACTCTGCGACTTCCTTCGCACGTTCGGCCTCGCTCTCGATCAATCGCACCCTGATTCCTTGCTGGAGAAGGACGCGCGCCGTGGCAATCCCCATCCGACCCGCACCGAAGATGACGACGTCGTTCACCTTTCGCCGTGTCGGCGTCAGGAGCTCGCTCCACTGCCGAGCTGCAGTGGGCGAGCCGATGACGACGATGCGATCCCCTGGACGGATCTTCTCTTCGCCTCGTGGGATCGCGATCTCGTTCTCACGGATGATGCTGGCGACCTTCGAGTCGGCCGGGATGGCCGCCTCGCGCAGGGGCCGGCCGACCACGTCCTCGAACCTTGCCTTCTTCGGCCGTGTCGCAGCTTCCTCCGCCGCCTTCATGATCGAGACGCCTTTGTCCGCGACCTTGCGTGACGGAGCGACGACGTCGAATTCAACGATCTGGACCTGGCCGTCCGCGAAAACGTCGGTCTGGCGCGCTGCAGGGACGCCGATCGTCTGGGAGACGGCAAGCGCCGCCTCACGCTCCGACGACACCACCCAGTCGACGTCGAGCTGGCGCTCCCGCCAGACGTCGAGGTACTCCTCGTTGCCCGTCCTGACGATCGTGCGAGTGCTCGGGGTCAGCGCTCGGCAGAAGATCGAGGCGATGATGTTGACTTCGTCTCGAGAGGTGCAGGCGATCAAAAGGTCGGAGCCGGCCAGCCCGGCGTCCGCAAGCATGCGCCGGCTCGTCCCGTCGCCCTCGACGGTGCCGATGTCGAAGCGGGAGCTGAGCGCCTCGAGTCGACTCGCGTCGACGTCGACGACCGTCAGTTCGTGCTCACCGTGCAGCGCCTCGACGATCGTCGAGCCGACCTGGCCCGCGCCGATGATGAAGATCTTCACGACCGCGGAGGCTAGCTCCGCAGCGGCTCCGGCACTGGCTTAGGGTTCACCGGTGCCTCGACGGCGGCGCAGGCAACAGGGCCTGGAGCGGGTACTCGGCGCTCCCGCGCTCTTCGCCACCGTCTACGGCAACGTCGGCTCCTCGATCTACTACGCGCTCGGCGTCACCGCAGTTTTCGCGCTCGGCCTGACCCCCCTGGTCTTCGTGATCGCAGGCCTCATCTTCGTGGCGACGACGATGACGTATGCCGAAGGCACGGTGCGGTATCCCGAGGCAGGCGGCTCGTCGAGCTTCGCGCGGCATGCGTTCGACGAGCTCGTCAGCTTCGGGGCGGCGTGGGCGCAGATGCTCAACTACATCATCACGATCTCGATCTCGGCGTTCTTCGTGCCGCACTACCTGTCGATCTTCTGGGGACCGTTGCGCGAGAACCCGTGGGACATCATCGGCGGTGCGGTCGTGATCGCCGTGCTCGTCGGTCTCAACATCGTCGGGATCAGGGAGGCGGCCGGGCTGAACATCTTCCTCGCCGTGGTCGACTTCGCCACGCAGCTCCTCCTCGTGCTGCTCGGTTTCGCGCTCGTCCTCAACCCGAGCATCCTCGTCGACAACGTCGACTTCGGGATGACTCCCACCTGGGGCGACTTCTTCCTCGCAATCCCCGTCGCGATGATCGCGTACACCGGCATCGAAACGGTCTCCAACCTCGCTGAGGAGGCGCGCGACCCGGCGCGCAACGTTCCCCGCGCGTACCTGCTGACCGTGATCGCCGTCTGGGTCATCTTCTTCACGCTGCCGGCGATCGCGCTTTCGGCGCTGCCCGTCGAGGACGGGAAGACGCTGCTCGGCCTGCCACCCGAAGAGGGCGGGTACGCAAATGACCCCGTCCTCGGCGTGGTCGACAACCTCGGCGTCTCGGGGCTCGCTCTCGACGCGCTTCGCATCTACGTGGGTGTCCTCGCCGCGACGATCCTCTTCATCGCGACGAACGCCGGCGTGATCGGCGCGTCTCGGATCACCTACGCCATGTCCGGCTACCGGCAGCTCCCGGCGATCTTTCGCCGGCTGCACCCGACGTTCAAGACGCCGTGGATCGCGCTTGTCGTCTTCGCGGGCTTTGTCTCGATCTTGACACTGCTCCCAGGCAGGGTCGACTTCCTGGGGACGATGTACTCGTTCGGCGCGATGCTCTCCTTCGCGATCGCGCACCTCTCCGTGATGGCGCTCCGCTACAAGCGGCGGCACGAAGAGCTCGTCTTTCGCGGCCGTCCGAATCTCCGCATCGGCGGCGTCGACTGGCCGCTGTTCGCGTTCGTGGGGGCGTTCGCCACCGGGATCGCCTGGCTCGTCGTTGTGTGGCAGACGCCCGACACTCGTTACGCAGGCCTCGCCTGGCTCGCCGTCGGTTTCGCCGCCTACGCCGTCTACCGGAAACGCGTGGTGCGCTCGGGCCTCCGCGAGACCGTTCGCGCGCCCGTAGTTGTCCTCGGCCCCTCGCTGACGATCGAGTACCGGACGATCGTGGTGCCGGTCGTTCGATCCGAGGAGTCCGAGGAGGCGCTCGTCGCCGCCGCGCGGGTCGCAGCCGAACGCCGCGCCAGCGTGGCGATCATCCACGTGATCGAGGTTCCGCTCGATCTGCCGCTCGACGTCCACCTGCCGGAGGCCGAGGAAGAGGCCGACGAGGTACTCGACAACTCAGCCGCCTTGGTCGAGAGCTACGGAGTCCGCGCGGTCTCCCGCGTCCTTCGTGCACGCGCAGCCGGGCCGGCGATCGTCGAGGAGGTCGAGCTCCGCAACGCGGAGCTGGTCGTCATGGGCGCCCCGCGAGTACGCCCAGGCCGCGGCCCGATTTTCGGCCGGACTGTCGACTACGTGCTCAAGCACAGCCCGGCCCGCGTCTTGATCGCCGCCGGCCGGCGCGCCGCATGACCACGTCTGTCCTTTCCGGCGTACTCGTGGTGCTGGGGGTGGCGGTGATCGTTCGGACGTTCGCCGCTGGAGTCGGCGGCGGGCTGGGCATCCTGTTCGGTGCGATGCTCATACTTGTAGGCGGGCTGCGGCTCTACCTTCAGAGGAAGAGTGGCTAAGAAGCTACCCGGCCTTCAGCGGGTCCTCGACGTGCCGTCCCTCGCAGCTGTTGCGTACGGCGAGATCGCCTCCTCGCTCTACTTCGCTCTCGGCGTCGTGGCCCTGTATGCCCTCGGCTTCACGCCGTGGGTCCTGTTGGCCGTTGGGCTTCTCTTCCTCCTCGTCTCCCTCTCGTACGCGGAGGGGACGAGCGCGATCCCCGAGACCGGCGGGGCTGCGACGTTCGTCCGCCGCGCCTTCAACGACCCGGCCGGCTTCCTGACCGGCTGGGCGTTGATCCTCGACTACCTGATCGTCATGGCGCTCGCCGCCTTGTTCGTCCCGCACTACGTGGGTCATGCGGTCGGGTGGGAGGGTCTCACGGACGAGCCGTGGGACACGGTGGTCGGCGTCGTCGTGATCCTGGGGACGGGCGCTCTGCGCCTCGTCCGCCGGACGAGCCTCTACCGCACGGCGATCCTCATTGCGGGCCTCGCGCTTGTGTCGCATCTCGCGCTCGTGGTGCTCGGCTTCGCCTTCCTCTTCTTCGCCGGCGCACTGACGGAGGGCGTCGACCTGGGGACTGCGCCCACGTGGAGTGCAATCGCTTTTGCGCTGCCTTTGGCGATGCTTGCGTACACCGGACTCGAGACTGTGGCGAATCTCGCCGCCGAGACGCGCGAGCCTGGCCGGACGCTCCCGCGGAGCCTCTTCGCCGGGATCGGGCTCGTCGTTGCCGTCTCCTTCGCGATCGGGCTCGTCGCGGTCTCGGCCTTTCCGGCGGGGATCGGCCTCGGTGCCGACTGGCTGCGCGCACCGCTCATGGGGCTCGCTGCCGCGCTGGACGCGGAGCTGCCGGCCCTCGCCGGCGACATCGTCCGGATCACGATCGGTCTTACGGGCGCACTCGTGCTTCTGACGGCGGTGACGACGTCGATTTCCGGCGCCGGGCGCATCGCCTACTCGATGGGGCAGCGCGAGATGCTTCCGCACACCTTCGGGACGTTGAACCGCCGCACACTGATCTCGCCCGCCGCGATCGTCAGCGCGGCGCTGATCGCTGCCGCGCTGCTCGTCATCAGCCACTTCATTCCCACCGAGGCGGTCCGGTTCCTGGCCGGGCTCTTCAGCTTCGGCGTGCTGCTCGCATTCACTGCGGCGCAGCTCGCGGTCATCCGGCTCCGCTACACCGAACCGGACCTCGAGCGGCCGTTTCGTGCACCGTTGGCCGCCGCAGTCATCGGGGCGCCGCTCACGTTCGCGATCTGGATCGCCTCGCTCGCAACCCACGAGGCCACCCGCATCGCCGGCCCTCTCTGGCTCCTCTTCGGCGCGGCGGTCTACATCATGACCCGGATCTCCCGCCGGGAGAGCGTGCTCGGACGCGTCGTGCCCGCGGAGCCGGATCTCGTTCCGGCGCTCGAGGGCGTCTACGAGCGCATCCTCGTGCCGATGAAGCTCGGACCGATCGGCGAGGAAATCCTCGCGACGGCAATCAAGCTCGCCGAGGAGCGAGGTTCGACAGTGAGTGCACTCCACGTGATTGTCGTACCGCTGGACAAGCCGCTCGACGCCGACATGATCGAGGCCGAGGAGCGCGCCGAGGCCTCCCTCGCCGAGGCCAAGCTGCTCGCGGCCGAGCACGGCGTAAACGTCGAGGGGAAGATCGTGCGCTCCCGGTCGATCGGCGAGGCGATCGTCGAGGAGGCGCGGGCCGAAGACGTCGATCTGATCGTCATGGGCTCATCGCCCCGCTGGCGCCGACAATCGCGTTTCTTCAGCCCGACGGTCGACTACGTGCTCCGTCAGGCGCCGTGCGAAGTGATGGTGATCGCTTACCCGCAGGGAGTCCTGGAAGAGGAAGAGGTATCGGTAACCTCCGAGGCATGAAAGCCCTCGTCATCGGCTGTGGCCGAGTGGGATCGTCCGTCGCGCTCGAGCTCGACAGGCTCGGCTGGGACGTCGTCGCGATCGACGAGAAGGAAGACGCGCTCCACCGCCTGGGGGAGCACTGGTCCGGCGGTTTTGTCGTCGGTCACGGCATGGACATGGGAGTCCTGATGGAGGCCGGCATCGAGGATGCCGATGCGGTCGTCGTCGCGACGGACGGGGACAACACAAACCTCGTCATCGGCCAGCTCGCACAGAAGCGCTTCGGCATCGCGATCACGATCGTGCGCGTGCTCGACCCGGCCCGGGCGGCGCTGTACCAGGCCCTCGGCCTCTGGACCGTGTGTCCGACGTCGACGGCGATCGACACGCTGATCGAGGCCGTCAACTCGTCCGCGAAGAACCAAACGGGAGCCCCCGCCTAACTTATGTACATCGTCATTGCGGGCGGCGGAAAGGTCGGCGCGAACCTGACGCGGAGCGTGCTCGACCTCGGGCACGAGGCGACGCTGATTGAGCAGCGCCGCGACCGGTTCGAGACCCTCGAGGAGGAATTCGAGCACCGGGTTCAGCTCGGCGACGCGACGGAGCTCTTCGTGCTGGAGCGGGCTGGGCTCGCCCGCCCGCCTGACCTCGTCGTCGCCGTTACGGGTGACGACGAGGACAACATCATCATCTGTCAGATCGCCCGGGAGAAGTACGGCGTGGACAAGGTGATCGCCCGCGTCAACGATCCGCGGAACCAGCCCCACTTCGATCTCCTGGGCATCTCGCCGACCATCTCGGCCACGTCGATCATCCTCGCCATGATCGAGCACGAGGTGCCGGAGCACGGCCTCATCCACCTGCTCGAGCTCCGCAAGGAAAACCTCGAGATCGTCGAGGTCCAGCTCGACGCCGACTCACCCTGCGTCGGCAAGGAGCTCGGCCGCGTCACCCTCCCGGCCGGGTCGCGCCTGATCACGGTCATGCGTGAAGGCCAGGCGCAGATGGCCGACGGCTCGACCGAGCTGAGAGCCGGCGACCAGGTGCTCGCCGTGCTCGAGCCCGGCAAAGAGGAGGAACTCCGCGACGTGCTTCTGAAGAAGCGTTGAGAGTTCTGCTTGCGATCGCCGTAGCCGTCATGCTGGCGGGCTGCGGCGGCGCGTCGGACGAGTCCGCTCCCGCCGCCTCGAGCGGCTACCGGTTCACGCAGATCGCCTCGGGCTTCGACTCACCGGTCCACGTCACCGCTCCGCGAGGCGGCGGCGCAAAGCTCTACGTCGTCGAGCAGGAGGGCCGGATCCGCGTCGTCCGGAACCGGCGCATCACCGGCACCTTGCTCGACATCCGCTCGCGGGTCACCTGCTGCGGCGAGCAGGGCCTGCTCTCCGTCGCCTTCCACCCGCGCTTCACGCGCAACGGCCGCTACTACGTGAACTACACGGACCCGGACACCCGCGTCGTCGAGTATCGGGGCTCGCGCCGGCTGCGGACGCTGCTGACGGTCGACCAGCCCTACTCAAACCACAACGGGGGTCAGAACCTGTTCGGCCCCGACGGCCGGCTCTACGTCGGGATGGGCGACGGCGGCTCCGGGGGAGACCCCGAGAACCGCGCGCAGAATCTTGGCGAGCGGCTCGGCAAGCTACTCGCGATCAACGTCGACCGGCGTGGGGCGCGCC
>DASQTZ010000025.1:0-9235 GCA_035641605.1 Gaiellaceae bacterium
GCCAAGGAGATCATGGAGGCACTACTACGAGTACCGTCGAACTCAGACGGTTAGCCGTATGGCAGTCACCGACACCCTGATCAACACGATCTTCGACGGGCGCTACCGCATCCTGCGCAAGCTCGGCTCGGGCGGGATGGCCAACGTCTACCTCGCCGAAGACGAGGAGCTCGGCCGCCGGGTGGCGATCAAGATCCTGAACGACCGCCACGCGAGTGACGAATCGTTCGTCGAGCGCTTCCGGCGGGAGGCCAAGAATGCCGCCGGGCTCTCGCACCCGAACATCGTCTCCGTCTACGACCGCGGCGAGGCCGAGGGCACCTACTACATCGCGATGGAGTACCTGGAGGGCCGGAGCCTCAAGGAGCGGATCGTCTCGGACGGGCCGCTGCCGATCTCGGCTGCGATCGAGGTCACCCGCCAGATCTTGCGCGCGATCGGCTTCGCGCACCGCCGCGGCATCGTTCACCGCGACATCAAGCCCCACAACGTCCTGCTCGTACAGGAGGGGCCCGGAGACGGCGAGCCGCGCTTCAAGGTGACCGACTTCGGGATCTCGCGGACGACTGCCAGTCAGATGACGGAGGCCGGATCGATCGTCGGCACTGCCCAGTACCTGTCGCCCGAGCAGGCACGGGGGGCGCCGGTCGACCAGCGCTCGGACATCTACTCGGTCGGCATCGTGCTCTACGAGCTCCTGACCGGAAAGCTGCCGTTCAGCGGCGAGACACCGCTCGAGATCGCGATGAAGCACCTCTCCGAGATTCCCAGGGCTCCGTCGGACCTGCGCCCCGAGATCCCCGCCGATCTCGACATGATCGTGCTCCGCGCGCTGGCGAAGGACCCGCAGGATCGCTTCGGGAGCGCAGAGGAGATGGAGCGCGAGCTCGCGCGGGTCGCCGGCGGCGGCGGAGTGACTGCGGAGACAGCGGAAGCGGCGACGGCAGTTCTGTCCGGCGCTGGGCTCGCGGAGACCGCGCCCACGATGATCTCCCGTCGCCCGGTGGTGGCGCCGCGGACGGAAGCCTATCGCAGCGATTACTACGAGTACGAGGAGCCGCCTCGTCGTCGCCGGCCGGTCTGGCCCTGGCTGCTCGGCATCCTGGTTCTCGCCGGAGCGCTCGTGGCCGGCTTCTACGTCTGGAACCAGATCCAGGACGAGATCAGCGGGGCCAAGCCCGTGATCGTCCCGTTCGTCGAGGGCCAACGGTGGCCCGAAGCTCGGCTGAACATCCGGCGGGCGGATCTCCGTCCGGTCAAGGTCAACCGCCCGCACGAGTCGGTGGCGCTGGGCATCGTCTTCCGCCAGGTTCCCGATGCCGCCGAACGAGTTCCGAAAGGGAACGCGGTCCGGCTCTTCGTCTCGACCGGAAAACCGCGCGTCGCCGTTCCCGACGTTCTCGAGGCCCGTGAGGCCGCCGCCATCGTCACGATCCGAGCGGCGGGGCTCGAACCGGATCCGCACGACATCTTCTCCGACAAGCCCGCTGGAACGGTCGTCGCCCAGGACCCGAAGGGCGGCACGTCCGTCGTCAAGGGCAGCACCGTCCGCATCAACATCTCCAAGGGTCAGCAGAACATCGGCATCCCGACGGTGACGGGACTGTCGTACGCACGTGCGGCCGAGCAGTTGCGGCAGGCCGGCTTCACGCCGGTGCGGCAGGACGTCGAATCCTCCGAGCCGAAGGGAGTCGTGCTCGATCAGGATCCTGCGCCGGGATCGCTACATCCGCCGGGCACGGAGGTGAAGCTGAGCGTCTCGACCGGCGAGTCGACGACGGCGGTGCCGGACGTCACGGGCCAGGACGAGGCGAGCGCCCGAGCATCGCTCGAGAACGAAGGCTGGACCGTTGCCGTGCGCGGCACGGCGACGGAGGACCCGGCGGAAGACGGAATCGTGATCAGCCAGAATCCGGCGCCGGGCGCCGAGGCCGAACCCGGCTCCACGGTCACGATCGTTGTGGGTCGGTTGGAGCTCGCCGAGCCGCCTCCTTCTCCGTCTCCGCCGCCGCCACCACCTCCGCCCAGCCCATGAGTTCTCGGGTCCGCGTGGCAGTGATCGCGGGAGGGCGCTCCAGCGAGCACGAGATCTCCGTTGCCTCCGCCCGCTCGGTCATCGACGCGCTCGACCCGGACCGCTACGAGGTGCAGACGATCGAGATCGGACGCGACGGCCGGTGGGAGCTGAACTCTGGATCGTCTCGCGCCCTCGATCGGCCGGTCGCCGAGACCCTGCCGGTTCCCACCGGCTCACCTCCGGAGACCCTCGGCGAGGTCGACGTCGTGTTGCCGATCCTTCACGGACCGTTCGGCGAGGACGGCACGGTGCAGGGACTGCTCGAGCTCGCCGGAGTGCCGTACGTCGGCGCGGGAGTGACGGCGTCGGCGCTCTGCATGGACAAGGATCTCTTCAAATCGGTCTGCCGCGACAAGGGCATTCGGGTGACGCAGTCGGTGACGTTGCGGAACGGCGATCAGCCGTCGAATCCGTTCGGTTACCCGGTCTTCGTCAAGCCGTCTCGCTTGGGCTCATCGGTCGGGATCACGAAGGTCCAGAGCGAAGCCGGGCTCGACGAGGCGGTGGAGCTTGCTCGGCGACACGACGAGAAGGTGCTCGTCGAGGAGTTCGTCGACGGCGTCGAGGTCGAGTGCGGGGTGCTCGGGAACCGGGAGCCGATCGCCTCGCTGCCGGGCGAGATCGTCGCCCACGGCTTCGGCGGCGTCGATTGGTACGACTATTCGGCCAAGTACGACGAGGGCGGGATGGAGCTGATCATCCCGCCGCGCGTGTCGGAGGAGGCGGCCGAGCGGGTGCAGCAGGTGAGCGTCGACGCCTTCATCGCCTCCGACTGCGAGGGCATGGCCAGGGTCGACTGCTTCGTGACGAACGAGGGGGAAGTCCTCGTCAACGAGCTGAACACGATTCCTGGCTTCACGGCGACGAGCGTCTACGCGAAGCTATTCGAGGCCTCCGGGCTTCCGTATCACCAGCTGCTCGACCGGCTAATCGAATTCGCGCTCGAGCGCCATGAGCGCCGCGGCAAGCTCGAGTACTAGCGGGCCCGCACTTCGTGGATGCGCGCGATCTCGTCGAGCGCCGTGATCCACACAAGGAAGTAACGAGCCTTTGCGTCGCTCAGCTCGAACGTCGTTCGCTCGCCGACTGTCAGTGAGTCCGAGACGGCGCGCTCAAAAGGACCGGTGGCCGATTCGCCCTCTCTGATCTCGGCCGTGAAGCCGGGGGTATCGGTTGTGATCGTGATCGCCTTTGGCTCGACGTCGCGCTCAGCGTCGAGGACCAGGCCGACACCTGACTTCGTGAATTCACCACGATACGACTCGGTGTTCCAGTAGCTCGTCGCGTCGCCGTCGGTCGCCCGAGCAACCTTCTCGTCGTGCTCCTCTTTGTTGTCGCCCTCGGGGTCGTATGAATCCACGCCGACAAGTGGGATCGGGCGATTCGTCGCTGCCGCCGATCCGCCTCCGTTGTCACGGAGCGCCATCGCACCGAGCGCCGCCAACCCGGCAACCAAGAGGATCCCGACGACGGCGGCGATCGGCCAGAGGACGCCACCCCGTCGCCTCCGAGCCCTTGGCTGCCGCCGCTGTCGCGGAGGTGCGACGGGACGGCGCGCGATCATGGTCGCGTCCTCCGAGCTCGGGTCGAGCTCCGCGAGGCAGGCTTCGAGCTCCCTGCAGAGCTCCTCCATCGACTGGAATCGCTCTTCCGGGCGCTTGGACATGGCGCGATCGACCGCCATGCCGACTCGCGGCGGGCAATCCGGCCTCCGCTCGAGCACGCTCGGCGCCGGCTCGTTCACGTGCCGGAGCGCGATCGCAACGAAGTTCTCCCCTTGGAACGGGACGCGGCCGGTCAGAAGCTCGTAGAGCACCACGCCGAGCGAGTAGACGTCGGTGAGCGCGTCGACTCGCTGTCCGCGCGCCTGCTCCGGCGCGATGTACTCGCTGGTGCCGAGCACCGTGCCGGTGATGGTCACGCCCTCGACGTCGACCGAGCGGGCAATCCCGAAGTCGGTCATCTTCGCCTGGCCGTCCTCGTTCAGCAGGACGTTCTGCGGTTTCACATCGCGGTGGATCAGTCCGCGGTCATGCGCGAAGCCGAGCGCGCGGGCCATCTGCAAGGCCATCAAGAGCGCGTCGCGGACGGCGAGCGCGCCGTCCCGCTCGATCAGCTGCTTCAGGTTCTCGCCCTCGACATACTCGAAGACGATGTACTGCCGCCCGTCCTCCTCGCCGCGGTCGATGACGGTGACGATGTTCGGGTGGCTGAGCTGCGCCACGGAGCGCGCCTCGCGGCGGAAGCGCTCGACGTACTCCTCGTCCTTCGTGAACTGCTCGTGGAGGACCTTGATCGCGACTATGCGGTCGAGGAGGCGGTCGTGCGCTTTCCAGACGCTCGACATGCCGCCGCGGCCGATGAGCTCGACGAGCTTGTAGCGGCCCGCGATCACATCCCCCGCAGACATAGGGACTAAGGCTACTGGGCTAGCTGAGGGCAGTTTCCAGCGCTTCCTCCCAGACGGCGAGCGCCTCGTCGAGCTCGGCGTCGGAAAGGGTGAGCGGTGTCAGCACCCGGATGCAGTTCGAGTAGATCCCGGACTTGAGCAGTAGCAGACCGCGTTTCGCCGCCGCCTCGGTCACCGCAAAGGCGAGCGCCGAAGCCGGTGTCTTCGCGTCGCGGTCTTCCACCAGTTCGATTGCGAGCATCGCTCCGAGCCCGCGAACGTCGCCGACCTGCGGGAAACGCTGCTGCCACGCGAGCATCCGGTCGCGCAGCTGGTCGCCGAGCACCGAAGCTCGGGCGCAGACATCCTCTTCGCCGATGACGTCGAGTACGGCGAGGGCCGCGGCTTGGGCGACCGGGTTGCCGACGTACGTGCCGCCGATCGCTGAGTCGGAAGGAGCATCCATGATCGCGGCCTTGCCGACGACGCCCGAGAGCGGCAGCCCCATCGCAATCGACTTGGCAATCGTCATCAGGTCGGGCTCGACGCCGTAGTGCTCGATCGCGAACAGCTTGCCGGTGCGCGCGAAGCCCGTCTGTACCTCGTCGACGACCATGACGATGCCGTGCTCGTCGCAGAGGCGGCGGACCCCCTCTACGAACTCGGCGGGCGCGACGACGAAGCCACCCTCGCCCTGGACGGGCTCGATCACGATCGCGGCGACGGTCTCGGCCGCGACCTGCGTGATCAGCGCTCGCTCGAGCGCGGCGAGCGCTTCCCCTGCGCTCGGGCCGCGATACTCGTTCGGAAACGGCACGCGGTAGACCTCCGGTGCGAACGGGCCGAGACCCGCCTTGTACGGGTGGGTCTTGGAGGTCATCGAGAGCGAGAGCAGTGTGCGGCCGTGGAAGCCGCCCTCGAAGGCGATGACCGCGGGCCGCCCCGTACGGGAGCGCGCGAACTTGATCGCGTTCTCGACCGCCTCGGTGCCGGCGTTGAAGAATGCGGCCTTCGGGTTCTCGATCGGAGCGAGGTCGCAGAGCCGCTCGGCCAGCTTGACGTAGACCTCGTAGGGCACGATCGTGAAATCGGTGTGGCTGAAGCGTTCGAGTTGCTCCTGGGCGGCCTCGACGACTCGCGGGTGGGCGTGGCCGACGTTGAGGCAGCCGACACCGCCCGTGAAGTCGATGAAGGTGTTGCCGTCGACGTCAGTCAGAGTGGCGCCTTCGCCGCGCTCGATCACGATCGGGAAGGTGAGTGAGAGAGGGTCGGCGACGACACGCTCCTTGCGCTCGATGATCTCGCGGGACCGGGGCCCCGGAATCTCCGTGCGGAGGTCGATCGTCTTGGTCGTCGCCATCGAGCCGACGATAGCGGAGCGACCGGCGCTTGCATACTGAATAGGTTGTATTCATGAGCGAGCGAGCCCGGCCGCTGCGGAGGAGGGATCTCGACCCTGATCCGCTCCGTCAATTCGACCGCTGGTACGACGAGGCCGGGCGGGTAGTCGACTTCCCTGAGGCCGTGGCGCTGGCGACGGCGTCGCCGAGCGGTCAGCCGTCAGCGCGGATGGTGCTCGCGAAGCGTGTCGACGAACGCGGCTTTCGGTTCCACACCGGCTACAGCAGCCGAAAAGCGGGCGAGCTGGAAGCGACGGGTAGCGGCGCGCTCCTCTTCTACTGGCATCCGCTCGGCCGCCAGGTGCGGATCGAGGGGCGGGTCCAGCGGGTCTCCGACGACGAGTCGGAGGAGTACTTCCGGACTCGGCCGCGGGACGGGCAGATCGCCGCCTGGGCCTCGGCCCAGAGCGAGGTGATCGGATCGCGCGAGCAGCTCGAGGCGAGGGTGGCGGCGCTCGAGCGGGAGTTCGAGGGTCGCGACGTCCCTCTCCCGCCACATTGGGGCGGCTACCGGCTCGAGCCGGAGGTCTGGGAGTTCTGGCAGCACCGCGAGAGCCGCCTGCACGATCGCTTCCGCTACCGCCGGGACGGCGACGCCTGGGTCATTGAGCGACTGTCGCCTTAGCGCCGCGCGAGCAGGACGCCGACCACGATCAGCCACAGCGGCAACAAGAAGAAGCCGAAGAAGCCGAGCGGCGTCAGCAGGGAGGCGCCGATCACGATCGTCGCCCACGCGAGGGGGGTGGGAAGCACTCCGGTTCGGCGTGCGCCGAGACCGGTCGCTAGCAGCACCGCCGCAAACGCGGCATTCCAAGCCAGCCAGTCGTAGGAGTGGAGCTGGCTGAGGGTGTAGGTGGCCTGGCGCTCGCCCTCGTGCGCGGCGTTCGTCGCGGCACCTTCGAGCATCCCGACGAGCGCGAACGTCGCCGCCGCGAGGATTGAGCCGCCGAAGGCGACCGAGCCGTGGCCGGCTTCGCGGTCGCGGTCACGAAGGTGCCGCCGCAGCCCGGTGCCGAAGAAGACCAGCAGAAACGCGATCAGCGGTGCGAGTAGCAGCCCGGAGATCTGATGCTGGCCGCGGTTCTCGGCCCAGTACGAAAACGTCTCGTCCCGCGCCGTCTCGCTGCTTGGGTCGCCCCAGGTGAGCGCGAGGCCGGCGATCAGCAGGAGTCCTGCAAGGGCGCCTGCGAGTGGCTGAAAGCGCTCGAAGCGGGTGGTCGGCATCGCGTTCCTCTCGGGGGGGTGCGCGCAACCCTACAGCGGCGCCCAAAAGGCCACGGCTAGGGGCCTGGCCCCGGGACATGGCCGCTCGGGTCCGTAGATTGACCCCATGATCCTCGCGCACCTCGATCTCGACGCCTTCTTCGCCGCCGTCGAGGAGCTGGAGGACCCGTCGCTGCGGACCAAGCCGCTGATCGTCGGCGGCGATCCCCACGGACGTGGTGTCGTGGCGACGGCGAATTACGTCGCGCGGCAGTTCGGGATCCACTCGGCGATGAGCTGCGCGGAGGCCCTTCGCCGCTGCCCACAGGCTGTCTTCGTCCGGCCGCGGAAGGGCATTTACTCGACCTACTCGAAGGCGGTCTGGGACACCGTGCGCCAGGTTGTCCCGACCGTCGAGCGCACCGGGATGGACGAGGGCTACCTCGACCTCGGTGGCGTCGCGGAAAACTTCGGCGCCGCCCGGCGAGTGGCCGAAGCTGTGCAGACCGCCGTCCGCGGTGCCACGAGCCTCACCTGCTCCCTGGGCGTCTCGAGCTCCAAGGTCGTCGCCAAGATCGCCAGCGACCAGCGGAAGCCCGGTGGCCTGGTAGTGGTTCGTCCCGGCCGCGAGGCCGAGTTCTTGGCTCCCTTCGACGTCAGACGCCTGCCCGGCGTGGGGCCTCGTGCCGAGGCTCGGCTTCATGCCGCCGGGATCGAGACAGTCGGGGCGCTCGCACAGCTCTCGGACGAGCGTTTGGGCACCCTGCTCCCCGGCATGGTCGGCAAGCTGCTCCGCGACCGAGCCCGCGGCATCGACCCACGCGGACTCGAGACGCAGACGCAGCGAGTCTCGATCAGCCAGGAGGAGACGTTCGCACGCGACATCGCAGATGTCGAGCAGCTCCGCGCCGAGCTGCGACCGATGGCGGACGCGCTCGCCGAATACCTCCGCAAGGACGGCCAGACCGCCCGCACGGTGACGACGAAAGTGCGCTATCCGGACTTCGCGATCAGGAGCCGCTCGACGACGCTACCCGTCGGCACCGACGATGCCGACCGCATCTGGGAGCTCGCCTGCGCGCTGCTCGACCGGGCGCTGACCGACAGGCCGGGTGCGCTTCGCCTCGTCGGCGTCGGCCTATCCGGCTTCGAACCGCATCGCCAGCTATCGCTGGTCTAGACCACGTCTCTCTTCGTGACGGGCTCGGGCCGCGCGGGCGGCATGCCCCAACCCCAGGCGCGTCGCATCAATGTGGCGGACAGACCGAGGATGATCAGTCCGTTGAGCGGGTGAAATGGTCCGGCCCAAGAATTGAACTCTGCGAGCGCCGGCTGGATGATCGCCGCGAGAACGAACAGCAACACGCTTCCACCGGTGGTCATCCGGTCACGCCAGGCGATCAACGCGAGCAGCGCGAGCAAAAGCGAACCGACCATCCCTCCGAGGAAGCCGACGGCGGAATGCGGATCGTACGGCTCGCTGCTCTCAGTCGGATTGAAGACCCCGACGCCGGCCAAGAAGAACTGGACGACGACAACGACGACGAAGAGAACGATGAGATAGCGCCAGGCCGCATATGCGCCAGTCCGAATCTGCGTCATGGATCCTCCTCGGGTCGCTTGACCGCGTGACTCTACGCTAGGTTCCGGCCGATGTCCGTAGAGCCGACCACGCGTGGAGCTGCTGCGGCCGGAACCGTCACCATCGGCGACCTCACAGTGAACCGCATGGGTTTCGGCGCCATGCGCCTGACCGGCCCGGGCGTGATCGGCGAGCCGGCAGATCCGGAGAATGCGCTCGCCGTCCTCCGCCGTGCCGTCGAGCTTGGAGTCAACTTCATCGACACTGCCGCCTCGTACGGCCCGGAGATCAGCGAGCGGCAGATCGCCGAGGCGCTGCATCCCTACCCCGAAGACCTCGTCATGGCGACGAAGGGCGGCCTCCGTCACGAGCGGCAGGGCGAGTGGATCCGCGACGCCCGGCCCGAGAACCTCCGCACATCCAGTGAGGGGAGCCTGCGGCGCCTACGCGTCGACCGGATCGACCTCTACCAGCTCCATGCCGTCGATCCGGCTGTCCCGATCGAGGAATCGGTCGGGACGCTCGTCGACCTCCAGCGCGAGGGGAAGATCAGACACATCGGGCTCTCGAACGTCGATTCGCGC
>DASQTZ010000026.1:0-18773 GCA_035641605.1 Gaiellaceae bacterium
GTTCAAGAGCACGATGCGGGCTTTCATCCCGAGACGAGCGGCGTCCTTGGCGAGCGTCGCCGAAGGCGACGACGTGTTCTGAACGATGATGTAGTCAGCGTTCCGGACACGCGTGAGCTGGGCGGTGAAGTCGGTGCCGCCCGACCGCATCGCGCATTGCGTGTCGTAGCTGATCGCGAGCCGCTTGCTCTCGATGTAACGCTTACCGTCCTCGAGCGGCGAGCGGCCGAAGGGGCTGTCGGAGTAGCAGACGGCGACGCTCACCCGTCGGCCGCGGCTCTGCCTCGAGATCCACTTCAGTGCGATGCGCATCTGCTGCGAGTAGCTGGGCGCGACGAAGAAGTTGTAGGGGGTCTCCTTCGGGTTCGCGACCGACTCCGCGTAAGAAGCAGAGACGTACGGAAGCCGGTCGGCCGCGACGCGCGCCTTGAATGCCTCGGTGTCGGCAGTCGCCCACCCCGAGATCGCCACGATTCCACTGGTGCGCAGCTGCTGGTAGAAGGCCTCGCTGCGGGCGACGTTGTAGCCGGTGTCCTGGCTGAGGAGCTGGATCTTGCGCCCCTTGATCCCGCCTCTCGAGTTGACGTAGGCGACATACGCCTGCACACCGTCGGAGTACGGCACGCCGACGTCCGAGGTAGGCCCGCTGCGGTCGAAGATGGCGCCGATCTTGATCGCTGCTGGGGCGGTCGAGTGCCCCTGCGCACCGGCGACCAGTGTGAGCGCCAGGATGAGCATCGTTGCGCCGATGCGAATCCTCATGTCTGCACCTCCTTCTCGTTGGTTGACACGGTCTGGGTTGACACGTCAGTACCGGAACGGCCAGAGCCGGAAGTAGTCCCTCGCGCGCTGCCAGATCCGCGCGAGGCCCCTCGGCTCGAAAATGAGGAAGAGAACGATCGTCAGCCCGAAGATGAGCAACTTGATGGCCGGGAGATCCGTCGCCAGGATCGAGTCGGCGGACACCCTCAGGCTGAGCTGGTCGAGATAGGCCGGGATGGCGATCATGAACGCCGCCCCGTAGATGGAGCCGGAGATGCTGCCGAGGCCGCCGACGATGATCATCGCCAGGTAGAGGATCGAGACGTCGAGCGTGAAGCGCTCCCACGTCAGGATCTGCGTCCAGTACGCGGTCAACGCCCCGGCCAGCCCGACGAACGCGGACGAGACCGCGAAGGCGAGCACCTTGTAGCGGGCGGGATCGACCCCGATCACCTCCGCGGCAATGTCGTGGTCGCGAATCGCGACGAAGGCGCGACCGACGCTGGTGCGGAACAGGTTCGTCGCCGTGATCGTCGCCAGCGCGGCGAAACTGACGATCACCCAGTACCACTCGAAGTCGCCCGTCGGAGTCCAGCCGAAGACGGTCGCCGGCTCGAGCACGAGCGCGTCCACCCCGCCCGTGAGGAAGTCCCAATGCGTAATCACCCAGACGATGATCTGCTGCGAGGCGAGGGTGGCGATCGCCAGGTACAGACCTTTCAGCCGGAGCGCGGGGAGCCCGAAGAACGCGCCGACGGCGGCGGTCACGAGCACGGCGACGAGCACGCCTACTATCGGAGAGAGGTCGCTCTTCGTCGCCACGACCCCGGCCGAATAGGCACCCACGGCAAGGAAACCGCCCTGCCCCAGGCTGATCTGTCCGGTATAGCCGACGAGGATGTTGAGCCCGATCGCGCCGATCACGGCGATCCCGATCTGGTCGAGCACATGCAGCCAGAACGGGGAGACGTAGAAGGGCAGGGCCACCACGACCGCCAGCGCGAGGACCAGACGGACGTACTCGACGCGCGTGTGGCGGAGCGCGAGGTCGGCGCGGTAGGTGGTGTGGTAGACGCCGGTCGTCGTCGTCACGGCGTGCTACACCCGCTCGATCCGGACCTCGCCGAAGAGGCCGTAGGGCTTCACGAGCAGGATGGCGACGAGCGCGACGTAGGGGACCACCGCGTCGAGCCCTTCTCCGAGGTAGCCGCCGGTGTACGCCGTGAGCAGGCCGATGATCGCACCCCCGATGACGGCGCCCGGCACGGAATCGAGCCCACCGAGGATCACGACGGGGAAGACGAGGAGCCCGATGCTGCTCACCTCGCCCGAGACGCCGATCAGGTTGGCGACGAGGATGCCGCCGACCACGGCGCTGACGCCCGCGAGGGCCCAGGCGAGGGCGAACGTACGCCGGACGCTGATCCCCATGGTCAGCGCGGCCTGCTGGTCGTCGGCGACCGCGCGCATCGCGATCCCGTAGCGCGAGCGCTGGAAGAAGACCGCGAAGGCGATGAGCGCAAGCACGACGAGCCCAAGCGCCCACAGCCGGTTCTCCCCCGTGCGTGCGCCCGCGATGGTGATGACGTCGTCGGGGATGAACTCCGGGAAGGGGTGCGGCTGCGTGCCCCAGATGATCTGGACGAGGGCGCCGAGGACCTGCGCGAGCCCGATCGTGACCATGATCACCGAGATCGTCGGCTCGCCGATGAGCGGCCGGAGGATCAGGCGCTCGACGAGCAGGCCGAGCACGACGGCGACGCCAATCGCGCCCGCAATCGCCAGCGCCCAGTGCAGTCCCGCGTCGACCGTGAGCGCCCAGACCACGTAGGCGCCGATCAGCAGGAACTGGCCCTGCGCGAAGTTGATCACGCCCGAGGCCTTGTAGATCAGCACGAAGCCGAGGGCGGCGAGCGCGAGGATCGCCCCGTTGGAGAGGCCTGCGACGGTGAGCTGGATGAAGGTTTCCATCAGGCGCCGCTTCCGATCAGCTCGCGTAGCCGGCTCCGCGGCCGCGCCGCCGGACGCCCGTCGGCGGCGGCGACCCGAAGCGTGATCTCCCGCTCGGCCTGGCTTCCGTCCTGGTAGGTGACGACGCTCCTGACCGTCACGGCCTCGGAGTCCGGGTCGTAGAGCGCCTCGATGATGTCTCCGTAGCGGTCGTTGATCATTCCACGCCGCACCTTGCGCGTGCGCGTTAGCTCCTCGTCGTCGGCGTCGAGCTGCTTGTGCAGGAGGACGAAGCGCCGGACGCGGACGCTCTCCGGCAGGTCCGCGTTCGCGCGCGCGACTGCATCAGCGACGAGGTCGTAGACCTCGGGTTTCTGGGCGAGGTCCGTGTACGTCGTGTAGGAGAGGTGGTTGCGCTCGGCCCAGGTGCCGACCGTCTCCGGATCGATTGACACCATCGCCGTCACGAACGGGCGCTCCTCGCCGCCGAAGACGACCGCCTCCTCGACGTGTTGGCTGAACTTGAGCTTGTTCTCGACGAAGGCGGGGCTGAAGGGCGTGCCGTCCGGCGCCTCCATCACGTCTTTGGCCCGGTCGATGACGACGAGGTGCCCGTCCTCCTCGAGGTAGCCGGCGTCGCCAGTGTGCAGCCAGCCGTCGCGGAGCGCCTCCGCCGTCGCCTCCTCGTTGCGGTAGTAGCCGGCGAAGACCGCCGGCGAACGGAGGAGGATCTCGCCGGTGTCGGCGATCGCCATGTCCGTCCCGGGAATCGGGAGGCCGACGGTGTTGAAGCGGATGTCGCCGTCCATGTGCACGACCGCGATGCCGCAGATCTCCGTCTGACCGTAGATCTGCTTGAGGTTGACGCCGATCCCGTGGAAGAAGGTGAACACATCCGGACCAAGGGGCGCGCCGCCCGTGTAGGCGCGCCGCAGGCGGACGAGCCCGAGCTGGTTCCGCACCGGCCGGAGCGCCGTCGCCGCGGCGAGTGGGTACAGCAGCCAGAGCAGCGGCCCCAGCCGACCGCCGTGCAGGCGACGCTCGGCCGCCCGCTTCCCGATCGCGTAGCCGAGACGGAACAGCGCGCGCTTGAGCCAGCCGGCGTCGGCAAGCCGCACTTGGACCGAGGAGAGCAGGCTCTGCCAGATTCTCGGCGGGCTGAACATGACTCGCGGGCCGATCTCGCGCAGGTCCGCCCGCACCGTCTCGGAGCTCTCAGGAAAGCTGATCGCAAAGCCCACTTGCAGCCCGCAGCCGACCGCGAGCATCTGCTCGCCGATCCAGGCGAGCGGCAGGAAGCTGACGAACTCGTCGCGCGGCTTGATCGGATCGAGCGACATGAGGCTCGAGCCCATCGAGAGCAGGTTCTCGTGGCTCAGCATCGCGAGCTTCGGCTTGGCGGTCGTCCCTGAGGTCGTGCAGAGAATCGCGGTGTCCGTGGGTACGACGCTCGCCACCTGCTCGTCGAACCAGCCCGGGTGCTCGCGTTCGTAGTCCTCGCCCGCCCGCTCGACGTCCGGGAAGTGCACGAGCTCGGCGACGTCGTAGTGCTCGAGCCCGCGTGGGTCGTAGTAGACGATCTGCTCGACCGTCTCCAGCCGCCCTGCCTCGCGTAGCGCGATCAGCTTGTCCACCTGCTCCTGATCCTCGGCGACGACGAACCGCACCTGCGCGTGCTGAATCACGTGCTCGACCTCTTCGAGCACCCCGTCCGGATAGAGCCCGACGGACATCCCGCCCAGCGACTGCGCCGCAAGTTCCGAGATCACCCACTCCGGCCGGTTGTCGCCGAGGATCGCCAGCGGATCGCCGCGGCGGAACCCCATCGACGCGAGTCCCTGCGCGAACAGTCGTACGCGCCGTTCCCACTCCGCCCACGTGATCGTCTGCCAGATGCCGTACCGCTTCTCCTTCAGAGCGACGCGACGGTCCCCGTGACGCGCCGCATGCTCCGCGAGCAGCTTCGGGAACGTTGCCGCCGTCATACGTGCTCCCCGAGGTAGGCCTTGATGACCGCGGGGTCGGCCGCGACCTCGCCGGGCGCACCCTGGGCGATGACGACGCCGAAATCGAGCACCGTGACGAGGTGCGAAATGTCCATGACGACGCTCATGTCGTGCTCGATCAACACGACGGTCACGCCCGCAAGCTCGTTGACGTCGAGGATGTAGCGCGCCATGTCTTCCTTCTCCTCGGCGTTCATGCCGGCCATCGGCTCGTCGAGGAGCAGCACCGCCGGCTGCATGCACAAGGCGCGGCCGAGCTCGACGCGCTTCTGGAAGCCGTACGAGAGCGTCCCCACCTGCTGCTTCCGCACCGCCTGTAGCTCGAGGAAGTCGATCACCTCCTCGACGAGCTCGCGCTCTCTGATCTCCTGGCGCTGCGCCGGCCCGTAGTAGAGGAGCGCCGGTACCACCCAGCGCTTCATGTGCACGTGGCGGCCGAGGAGGAGGTTCTCGACCACCGTCATGTGGCGGAAGAGCTCGATGTTCTGGAACGAGCGCGCGACACCCCAATGGGCGATCCGGCTCGGCCGTGCCCGCGTCAGCTCGCGGACGGTGCCGTTGTGCAGGCGAATCGAGCCCTGCTGCGGCCGGTACAAGCCGTTGACGCAATTGAGCAGGCTCGTCTTGCCCGCCCCGTTCGGGCCGATGATCGCGTGGATCTCACCCTGCCTGATCGTGACGGTGATGTCGCGGAGCGCCTGCACGCCGCCGAACCTGAGCGTGACGGCGTTGACGTCGAGTTGCGGCGCGCCACGGGCGAGCGTGCTCCCGTTCAGGTCGAACCGGTATTCCCGCGTTGCGCTCGTCGTCGACCGACTCCCTGGTGCCGTTCGGAATACGATTGCATTTTCAATGGGCCGGCGACGTGGGATCGTCCGCGCCGGCGACGCAACGTAGCCGCTCAGTACGGAGGGCCCGACGGCCGTTGGAGCCGCAGCCCTGGGCCGTTTCGTCCCCCGCGCAGACGGGGGTGGACATGTCCGATTTTGTGACTACCATGCGGCGCTGACGAAACAGGCCAGGGCTGCGCCTCACGTTTTCGCGCGTCCGTCTTTCCGTTCTCCTCTATGCCGCCACGCTTCCGCAGCCTTCTGCTTGCGTTCGCACTTTCAGCGTTCGTCTTCGGCTGGGCTGCGGCGCCGGGCGGCATGAGCCGCGCAGAGCCGCCCGCCGATCGGTACGAAGCCAAATCAGCGCGGCACACGATCAAGCGCAAGCCGCCGAAACCGAGCCTCGGAGAGCGCGCCGCGAGGATCGCGCTCAAAGCCGTCGGTGTGCCGTATCGTTGGGGCGGAGCGTCCCCTAGCGGCGGATTCGACTGCTCAGGCCTCATCCATTGGGCGTACCGACGGCTCGGCGTCGAGCTCCCGCACAGCTCATACGCTCTCTATGACCTCGGCCGCCGAGTAGCGCGCGGCCGGATGAAGGCGGGCGACTTGGTCTTCTTCTCGGGGCTCGGTCATGTCGGCCTCTACCTCGGCCGTGGACGCATGGTGCACGCGCCGCAGTCCGGCCGCCTGGTCGAGGTCGTCAGCCTCGTCCGCTCCCATTACGGCGACCGGCTCGTCGGCGCCCGCCGAGTGACCTAAAGGCGAGCGGGCGGCTTGGAAGCCTAGGAATCCGGCTGCGGCTTCCTTAGGCTGTCAGTAGCCGCTACCAAGGAGGAGCCATGTTCGCTCGCATCGCCACCTTCGAGAGCACCGATCCGGCCGCCGACGAGAAGCTCATGGACCAGGCAATGGACATCGTGCAGCCGATCATCCAGGACATGAAGGGCATCCAAGGACACATGGAGCTCGTCGACCGCAGCTCGGGCAAGTCGCTCTCGATCAGCCTGTTCGACACGGAGGAGAACGCGCAGGCGGCCGAGCCGGCCTTCGATGAGGAGATGCCACGCGCACTCGGCGACCTGATGCAACAGTTCTCGGGGCGCCGCGTCAGCGTCGAGCGCTACGCCGTGCTCGTCGACGAGCGGGTTCCGACGGCCGTCTCGTAGCGTCACGTCGATCGAGTCGCGGCTCTCAGAAACGGCTAGTCGACGAGCTTGCGCGTCATCGCGATGATCGCGATGCGCCACATGGCGAAGCCGAAGCCGACGAGGACGCCGAGACGCGCGACGTCAGTCCAGCCGTCCCAGCCGTAGATGACCGCATCACGCACGAGCACGACAAGGTGGTGCAGCGGGTTCAGCTGGGCGAGAACCCTCGCCCACCGCGGGAACTCGTCGAGCGGGAAGAAGGAGCCGGCGAGGAGGAAGAGCGGCGTTAGTACGGCGCTGACGACGTAGTTGAAGTTCTCGAACGATTTCGAGAAACCGGCGATTGAGATCCCGAAACAGGCCCAGCCGAAGCCCGCGATCCACGCGATGAGCGGGACGGTGAGCATGCCCCAAGACGGGTCGAGCCCGAAAGCCATCGCTACGAGCATCGGGACGCAGCCGTAAACACCGGCCCGCGTTGCGATCCACACGGCCTCGGCGGTGACGAGCTCCTCGGTGTCAACAGGGGCAGCGAGGATCGCGTCGTAGGTGCGCTGGAACTGGTACTTGACGAAGGTCCCGAACATCCCGGGGAAGGCGCTCGAGAAGAGCACGGCCGTAGCAACCGTGCCGGTGCCGACGAAATCGACGTAATCGAGGCCTCCGATCGTACTGACGAGCGACCCGAAGCCGAACCCGAAGGCGAGCAGGTAGATCGTCGGCTCCACCGTTGACGAGAACGTGCTCGACTTCCAGTAGGACGAGTAGTTGACCACTTCGCGGACGAGAACACCCGTCAGGGCTGAGCCCTCGAGCCGACCGATGCGCTGGGTGCTCTCGACGGTTGCCATCAGTGGATTTCCTCGCCGGTGAGCAGCACGAAGACGTCTTCGAGGTTCGCGGGCCGCCGCTCGCCGTCGATCCCGAAGCGGTGGCCGTCGGTGCCGAGGATCGAGACGCTCGTGCCCGTCCGCCGAGTCCGGAGCCCCGACGCCTGCGCCTCGACCTCAACTTCGACGAGCCGCGCGGGCGGGCCGTAGACCTCGAGCGCTTCTTGACCGGCGTGCTCGCGAACGAGCTCGGGCGGCGGGCCGACGGCGACGGCCTCGCCGTGGGACATGATCAGTACCGTGTCGGCGAGGCGCTGGGCCTCCTCGATGTAGTGGGTGGACATAAGGATCGTCGTCCCCTCGGAGCGGAGCTTGTCGATCAGCGCCCAGATGCCCTGACGGACCTGCGGATCGAGCCCGACCGTTGGCTCGTCGAGCAGGACGAGGCGAGGCCCGTGGATCAGCGCGCGAGCGATCAACAGGCGCCGGCGCATCCCTCCGGAGAGCTTGTCGATACGGGTGTCGCGCCGGTCGGTCAGCAACGCCAGCTCGAGCGCGCGCTCGATTGCCGCCTTTCGGTCTGCGCGGCCGATCCGGTAGAGATGGGCGAAGACGAGCAGGTTCTGCTGGACGGTTAAAGTCGTGTCGAGGTTGTCGAGCTGCGGCGTGACACCGCATTGGGCCCGCGCCATCTTCGATTCGCCCGGCAACCGGAACCCGAGTACCTCGATCTCGCCCTCGTCGGCGATCGCCTGCGCAGTGAGGAGTCGCATGGTGGTCGACTTCCCGGCGCCGTTGGGCCCAAGCAGGCCGACACACGTTCCCATCGGGACATCGAGGTCGAGACCGTCCACGGCCGTGATCGGTCCATAGCGTTTGACGGCGCCGCGCAGGCGGATCGCGAGCTCCCGCGTCATCGCTCCAGCATGCCAGCCGATGCTCGGTCTGCGATGAGCGCTGCGGCGACGATCGCAACGATGGCGGCGACCTGCGCCGCGGCCGAAATACCCGTGCCGAGAGGGATCGTGATCAGCACGGCCAGCGACGCGATGGCCGGCAGCGGGCGCTGAGTGATCCTGAGCAAGCGAAGCATGGCGGCGTCGGCCGCAACGAAGATCGCGGTGCCGGCGGCGAGCGCGACTGCGGTGGCGTTGCTGAGCGAGTCCAGTGGCTCGGGAATCGCCTTCTTCAGCCCCGTAGCGACCAGCACGATTCCGAACAGAAGGAGGATGTGCACGTAGCCGAAGAGGATCGCGAGCCGCGGCCGCTCGGCGGCGGCGGCGCCCGCCATCGCGCGCTCGATCGCCTCCTCCTCGGCGAAGTAGGTCCACCACAGCGACGCGCTCAGCGCGAGGCCGAGAAGAGCGATCAGCGCCAGTTCGAGTCGCACTTCGGCGCCTCCCGCACCCACTCCCAGCACGACGATCGACTCCCCCAGGGCCACGATCACGACCAGCCCGTGACGTTCGACGAAATGCGAGGCCGCGATCTGGAAGCCCTCCAGCGAGACGATGAAAGGCACTGCGTAGAGCAGGACAGCTGCCGCCGCGATGAGGGCCCACTGGATCTCGCCTCCCAACATGCCGCCGATGAGCAGTAGGACGGCGGCTGCAACGTTGTACGTGACGATCCCGCGAAACGCCGCCGCCTCGCTCGCCGAGGTCTCGTGGATGTACAGCCCGGCATGGAGTGCGACCACGATCACGTAGCCCGCGCCGAACGCCGTGCCGCTGCCTTCGAAGCTGGTCGGGATCGCCAGCGCCATGACAAGGAATCCGGCCATCCCTCCGATCAGCAGCAGCCGGTGACGCAGCGCGTCGAGCGGAAGCGAGTTCGTCAGCCAGAGATATCCGTCGTACATCCACCAGATGACCAAGAGCAGGAGCACGACCTTGAGCAGCCCCGAGGCGTTCGGCTCGGCGGAGAGCAACCCGGTGAGCTGCGTGAGGGTGAAGACGAAGACGAGGTCGAAGAAGAGCTCGAGCGTCGAGACGCGGACCGCTCCCTCGTCGACCGGTGCCGCCGTCACGTGCGAAAGCGAGCCGCCTCCTCGGACCCACCCGTGGCGTCGCCGGCGCTGTACGAGTGGGCGCCGGCGCCGGCGAGCTTGCCGCCGTCCACGATCAGGTACTCCTCGCGGATCGGTCGTCCGTCGAACCAGCACTCGAGGATCTCCCGGACACCGGCGGCATAGCGCGCCTGCGCGGAGACGCTCGTCCCCGACGTGTGGGGAGTCATGCCGTGGTTCGGCATCGTCCGCCAGGGATGATCCTTCGGCGCGGGCTGCGGGAACCAGACGTCGCCCGCATAGCCCGCGAGCTGTCCGCTTTCGCAGGCTCGGGCGACCGCTTCGCGATCGCAGATCTTCCCGCGCGCCGTATTGACCAGGTAGGCGCCGCGTTTCATCTGGCCGATCATCCGCTCGTCGAAGAGGTTCTCGGTTTCGGGGTGCAGCGGCGCGTTGATCGTCACGACGTCGCAGACGCGAACGAGCGACTCCGCGTCAGGGTGGAAGGTCAGGCCGAGTTCCCCCTCGACCTCGCCTGGGAGGCGATGGCGGTCGGTGTAGTGCAGCCCGACGTCGAACGGCTTCAGGCGGCGCAGCACGGCGGAGCCGATCCGGCCTGCGCCCACGGTGCCGACCTGCATCCCCTCCAGGTCATAGGACCGCGAGACGCAGTCGGCGATGTTCCACCCGCCGTCGAGCACCCACTGGTGCGCGGGCAGGTAATTGCGGACGAGCGACAGGATCAGCATGACCACGTGCTCGGCGACGCTGATGCTGTTGCAGTAGGTGACCTCCGTGACGGTGATCCCCTGGTCCATCGCCGCCTGGAGATCGACGTGATCCGAGCCGATTCCCGCGGTCAGTGCGAGCTTCAGCTTCGGCGCCTTGGCGATCCGCTCCGCCGTCAGGTACGCAGGCCAGAACGGCTGCGAGATCACGATCTCGGCCTCGGGAAGCTCCTGCTCGAACGCGGAGTCAGGACCGTCCTTGTCGGAGGTGACCACGAACCGGTGCCCGCGCTCCTCGAGAAAGCCTCGCAGCCCGAGCTCGCCGGAGACGCTCCCTAGCAGCTCTCCCGGCGTGAAGTCGACCTGCTCCGGCGTCGGCGTGGTCTGACCGTCGGGGTAACGCTCGATCGTCGGGATCCCGTCGCGCGCATATGACGGCGGATAGCCGTCGACCGGATCGTCGTACAGCACACAGAGGACGTTCGCCATCGTCTTTCCTTTCGCTCGGTGACTACCGCATCTTCGCGCCACAACGCGACCGGGGCCAGCGTGTGCCGGCCCCGTCGCGGTCCGGATTTCGCGAGGGCGCGATAGAGGAGCTTGATTGCCGTCAGCGCATCAACCTTGCGCTCTGCTCCGGCTCCAGATATTTCACCGCTTCTCGCATCGTGCCGGAAGCCCGATCCGCGCGCGGAGCGAGCCACTCGTAGACGTCGTCCGGCCGCGTCTTGCCCGCCTCTCGCAGCACCCAGCCGATGGCCTTCCGGATGAAGAACTCCTTCTCGTCGAGCATCGCGTCGGCGTAGCGACCAAAACGTTCGAAGGAGGCGCCTTCCCTCAGCGGCTTGATCTGTGCCAGCAGCGCCGATCGCCGCACCCAGAGGTCGGGGTCTTTCGCCCAGCGATCGAGCTTGGCTGCGGCGCGTGGATGACGAACGAGCAGTTCCCCGAGCACATCGCCGGCGATCCCGTCGACGAACGCCCATGTCTTCGATTCACGGACGAGCCGCTCCAGCCGAGGCAGATCGGTTGGAGTGACCAGCTCGGGATAGGCCTCGAGGAGTAAGACCGCCGCCATCCGCCGCTCGTGCACGGGCTTCGTCCAGAGCGTCTCGACGAGGGCGACAAGCTCAGCGTGGGACAAGTCTTCCCGCCCCTTCGCGAATGCCTTGACCTCGCGACGGATCTGCCAAACCGTCGCGCCGAGGTGCTCGAGCTCGCTCTTCAGGTACCGCTGCTCGTGCTCGGCCCGCTTGCGCGTCCCGAGGGAGCGCAAGCGGGCCTCGACCTCGTCCGCGGCGCGTCCAGCGTCCACGCGTGGGAGCCTAGGCGCCGGGTTGCTCGCGATGCGGTCGCCAGCGGCGGCTGAGGAACCAGACCACGCCCACGATGACCGCAAGCCAGATGATCGGCCAGATGAACCACCAACCGTGGTGGCCGTGTTCGGCCATCAACGTCAGCATCGGCGTCACCCCCTTTCCCCCGCCGTTGCGGGCGTCGGCGTGCGCCTCGGCTCGCCGTCCAGCCGCGGCAGCAGGCGGTCGAGCCAGCGCGGGATCCACCAATTCGCGCGGCCCATCAGCTGCATGACCGCGGGCACGAGCACCATCCGCACGATCGTCGCGTCGACCAGGATCGCCGTTGCCATCCCGACGCCCATCAGCTTGAGGAAGACCTCGGTGCTGAAGATGAAGGCGAGGAAGACGACGACCATGATTGCCGCCGCCGCAGTGATCACGCGGGCCGTCTTCGCGAGCCCGTCGGCGACCGCAGTGCTCGTCTCGCCCGTGCGGTGATACTCCTCGCGGACTCGCGAGAGCAGGAAGACCTCATAGTCCATCGAGAGGCCGAAGAGGACGGCGAACATCATCACCGGGA
This sequence comes from Gaiellaceae bacterium, assembly GCA_035641605.1. GTDB lineage: Bacteria > Actinomycetota > Thermoleophilia > Gaiellales > Gaiellaceae > JACDAN01. Next base: position 12,141 of record DASQTZ010000026.1, read on the forward strand.
TGAAGGGCGGCACCGGCGTGTCCGTGTCGACGCCGAGCAAGCTCCCGAACCAGCCGCCCTCCGCGGCCAGCGCCACGACGCCGTAGGCGGCGCCCACCGAGAACAGGTTCATCACGCCCGCCTTCAGCGCGATCAGCGGCGCGCGGAAGGCGAGCAGCAGCAGCAGGAAGGAGAGGAGCACGACGCCGGCGATGAAGAGCGGAATCCGGCCGGACACGTACTCGCTCTGGTCGACGAAGGCGGCGGTGAGACCGCCGACGTAGACACCCGGGCCCGCGACCTCGCGCAGCCGGTCGACGAGGTCGGCGGTCTCGGCGTCCTGCGGCGAGGTCGCCGGCATGACGGAGAACAGGGCGGCCTCGCCGTCCGGGCTGGTGCGGATCGGGGTGACGAAGGACACGCCCTCCTCGCGCCGCACTCGCCCTGCGAGTGACTCCAGCCCGGACGTCTCTTCGGATGCGATCAGCAGCGGCCCGGTCGAGCCCGGGCCGAAGCCGCGGGTCACGAGCTCGTAGGCCGCGCGCGTTGACGACCCGTCCGGATCGTTGCCCTCGTCGGGGAAGCCGTACCGCAGCCCGAGCACCGGCAGCGTCAGCGCGATCAGGACGGCGGCGCCGACGGCCGCCGCGACGCCGGCCCGGCGCTGGACGACCCGGCTCCAGCGCGTGGCCAAGGTTCCGCCGCCAGTTCGCAGCGAGCGGCCGAGGCCTGGGATCCGCAGCCGGTCGACTCGCCCGCCTGCGATTGCGAGCAGGGCGGGCAGGAGCGTAATCGACGCGATCACGACCACGAGCACGGCGAGGCTCGCGGAGATCGCCACCCCGTACAGGAACGAGACGCCCATGAACGCGAGTCCGAGCATCGAGACCACGACCGTGCCGCCCGCGACGATCACGCTGCGTCCCGCGGTGGAGACGGCCTCCACGAGCGCATGGCGCTCGTCGGCGCCGTGGAGCATCGCTGCGCGGAATCGAGTGAGGATCAGGAGCGCGTAGTCGATCCCGACGCCGATCCCGATCAGCCCGGCGACGGCGGGCGCGAAGTCGGGAGTGTCGACGAGCGCCGCGACGATCCCGATCAGCGTGGCGGAGATGCCGAGGCCGAAGATCGCAACGAGCAGCGGCAGCCCGGCGGCGACGACCGACCCGAACGCGATCAGCAGGACGATCGCGGCGGCCAGCAGCCCCATCAACTCCGGCGGTGCGCCTTCCTGGGCCTGTTGGATCAGGTTGCCGCCCAGCTCCACGCGCAGGCCGTCGCGAGACGCGTCATCGGCCAGCTCGATCAGGCGCGTCCCGGACGAAGTCTCGATGTCCATGGATTCACGAGCGAGGCGGAGCTGGACGAGCCCGATCGTGCCGTCGCGCGAGTAACGCGGCGGCGACGCACCCTCGACACCGTCGACGCGTTGGGCGTCGGCGAGTAACCGATCGATCCGCCCCTGGGCTTCTCGGGCGCCGGCGGGCGCCTCCCAGACGACGTTGACGGTTTCTCCGGTGCTGCCCTGGAAGTGCTTCTCGAGCAGGTCGGCCGTAGCCTTGCTCTCGCTGCCCGGCGTGCCGAACTCGCCGCCGAACTCGCCCGCAAACTGGGGGACGACGACGAGGGTGGCCGCGAGGACCGCGATCCAGGCGAAGACCACACGCCAGCGGCGGCGGTAGGTCAGGTCGGCAAGACGTTCGAGACGGGTTTGTGGCTGCGATGTGGTCATGCCGTCCAAGCTATGGACGCCGGCCGTCCACCACATCGCCCGCTGGGAGCAACCTGGCCGTACCCCTTCAAGGGGATGAAAATGCCTCCTGGGAAGGACGAAGAGGCGGCTACGCTCGATGCATGAGTAAGCAGCGCGCCATCGACCTCGGTGTCGCGATCGTCGTTTTCGTACTGACGGTCGTGCTGATGGCCGAGGGCGGAGTGGCCGGGGACGAGGATGCGCGGGATCTCGATCTGCTGGGTGTTCTGCTTGCTGCCGGCGCGTCGCTGCCGCTCGTCGGCCGCCGCCGGGCGCCACTTGTCGTGTTCGTGCTGACTGCGGCGGCGAGCGCCGCCATCAACGGCCTCCACTATCCGGCCGGACCGCCGATCGGCCCCATGGTCGCACTGTTCTTCCTCGGCCTTCACCCTGCATCGCGCACGGGCCTCCGGACGACCGCCGCAACGGTATTCGCCCTCTTTGCGGTCCACGTTGCGGCCGCGGGGATCGGGCGAGACGAGTTCCCGATCGTTCCAGCCTCGCTGGGAGCTGTGGTCTGGGGAGGCGCGTGGGTGGTCGGCGATCGCGTTCGGCTGCGCCGCGAGCGCGTCGCGGAGCTCGAGGAGCGGGCGCACCGGGCCGAGCGTGAGGCTGAGCGGGAGCGCAAGCTCGCGGCCGCCGAAGAACGGACGCGGATCGCGCGCGACCTCCACGACTCGGCCGGCCATGCGATCAACGTCATCCTCGTGCAGGCCGGCGCTGCCCGGTTGCTGGCCGACAAGGACCCGGAGCGTTCGCGCACCGCGCTGGCGACGATCGAGACCGTTGCTCGGGAGACGTTGCGGGAGATCGACCAGCTCGTGGGCGCCCTCCGCGAGCAGAGTGAAGCAGTGGAACCGAAAGGGTTGGCCGCCCTGGACACGCTGGTCGAGCGGCACCGCGACGCGGGGCTCGAAGTGGACGTCCTCGTCAGCGGTGCTCGGCGGCCGCTCGGCCCCGCCGTCGACCAGGCTGCCTACCGGATCCTGCAGGAGTCGCTGACGAACGCCCTCCGCCACGGCAACGGCGCGGCCGAGATTGCGCTCACCTACGGCGGCGACGCGCTCGAGATCGGCGTGACGAACCCGTCGCAGAGACCTGGACCGGCAGAGGCAGGACACGGACTTGTCGGCATGCGCGAACGCGCCTCGCTCCTTGGCGGCAGCGTCTCCCACCAGTCGATGAACGGCATCTTCCGTGTTCGCGCGCGCCTTCCCTACAGCGCCGAGGAGCCGGAGTGATCGACCGGCGCGTTCGCGTACTGCTTGTCGACGACGACGACCTGATGCGCGCCGGCCTCCGCTCGGTCCTGTCCAGCGACGAGACGATCGAGGTCGTCGGCGAGGCGGGCGACGGTCGTGCCGCCGTCGGCCAAATCCGTGAGCTCAGGCCGGATCTCGTGCTGATGGACATCCGCATGCCCGGCCTCGACGGCATCGCGGCCACCCGGGAAGTGCTCGCGGTCGCGCCGGACGTGCGGGTCGTGGTACTCACGACCTTCGAGGAGGACGACTACATCTTCGAGGCGCTCAGCGCCGGCGCGTCGGGCTTCCTGCTGAAACGGACGAAGCCCGAGGAGTTGATCGCCGCCATCCACACCGTCGCGGACGGCGACTCACTGCTCTCACCCTCGGTTACACGGCGGGTGATCGACCGGATGGCGACGACGCAGCCCGTCGCCGCCCTCTCCGGCGCGCGGCTGGACGATCTGACGCCGCGCGAGCGCGAGGTGCTGGAGCTCGTCGGCCGCGGGCTCTCGAACCGCGAGATCGCAGACGAGTTCACGATCGAGGAGTCGACCGTGAAGACGCATGTGAAGCGGATCCTGATGAAGCTGGGGCTGCGCGACCGGGTGCAGGCGGTAATCCTCACCTACGAAATGGGGGTTATCCGCCCTGGCGCGGCGGAGAAGCGCAGGTAGCTTGCGGGCATGGCCGCTTCCCAGGCGGTAGTCGAGACTCACGACGTACGAAAGAGCTTCGGCGACGTCCAGGCCCTGGGCGGCATCGACCTTCGGGTCGAGCCGGGAGTCGTCTTCGGGTTGCTGGGTCCTAACGGAGCCGGCAAGACAACCGCTGTCCGCATCCTGACGACGCTGCTCGTGCCGGACGAGGGCTCCGCGCGTGTCGCCGGCTTCGACGTCGTCCGCGATGCCGCCAGGGTGCGCGAGCACATCGGCCTCGCCGGTCAGTACGCGGCCGTCGACGAGAACCTGACCGGTCTCGAGAACCTCGAGATGGTCGGCCGTCTCTACCACCTCGGCCGCCGGCCGTCCCGGGAGCGGGCGCACGAACTCCTTCGGGACTTCGACCTTTCCGAAGCCGCGGAGCGGCTCGTCCGCACCTACTCGGGCGGCATGCGCCGTCGCCTCGACCTCGCGGCCGCGCTCGTCGCGAGGCCGCCGGGTGCTCTTCCTCGACGAGCCGACGACCGGCCTCGACATCCGAAGCCGGATCGACCTGTGGGATGCGCTGGAGGCTCTGGTGGCCGGCGGGACGACTGTCCTCCTGACCACGCAGTACCTGGACGAGGCCGACCGGCTCGCCGACAGGATCGCCGTGATCGACCGCGGGCTCGTGATCGCCGAGGGGACCCCGAGCGAGCTCAAGGAACAGGTGGGCGGTGACCGCTTGGAGATCCACCTCTGTGACGGCCGCCGGGGCGAGGAGGCCATTCCCGTGCTCGCACCGATCGCCAGCGAGCGTCCCTTCGTCGAGGACGGCTCGGTCAGCGTCCCGGTCGCCCAGCGCCGAGGAACGATCGCCGATGCGGTCCGGCGGCTCGACGAGGCCGGGATCGCGATCGACGACATCGCCGTGCGCACTCCGACACTCGACGACGTCTTCCTGAACCTGACCGGGCGTGCGACCGAGCAGGAGAGCCGGGAATGACGGCGGTCCAGTACGCGGTCTCCGACACGTTCGAGCTCGCCAAACGCAGCCTGAAGCGGATTCGGCGCCAGCCCGACCTACTGGTCGGCTTCACGATCCAGCCGATCATGTTCGTGCTGCTCTTCGTCTACGTCTTCGGCGGCGCGATCAACACGGGCCCGCTCGAGTACGTCGACTACCTGATGCCCGGAATCATCGTGCAGTCGATGGTCTTCGGCGGCTTCGTCACGGCGCTTGGTCTCGCCGACGATCTGAAGAAGGGCCTGATCGACCGCTTCCGGTCGCTGCCGATGTGGGGCCCCGCTGTCATCTCGGGGCGCATCCTGGCCGACGTGGGGACGAACGTGATTCAGCTCGTGATCATGTTCACCGTGGGGATCGCCGCCGGGTTCCGCTTCAACGCAAGCTTCCTCGACGTCGTCGCCGGCATCGCGCTCCTGCTGCTGATCGGCTACGCCTTCTCGTGGGTGTTCGCGTTCATCGGGCTCTCAGCCTCGTCGCCCGAGGCCTCGAACGCGTACGGGTTCACGATCCTCTTCCCCGTCACCTTTATCTCTTCGGCTTTCGTCACACCGGAGACGATGCCGAACTGGCTGCAGCCGATCGCCGAGAACAACCCCTTCACGACCATGGTCGACGCGGCCCGTGCCTTTTTCATCGGCACGCCCGCCGGTAACGACATCTGGGGCGCCGTGGCGTGGTCGATCGGCATCATCGCCGTCTTCGGCGTGCTCTCGGTCTGGCGCTACCACCGCGCAGTCGGGCGAGCCTAGGAACGAAGCCGGAGAACCTGAGGAGGATCGCATGATCCTCCTCAGGCGGTACACGCGGATCCAACCTCTGGGCGACGACATCGCCACACCCCGGCGCGCACGCTGTCCCTCGTCGAACGAAAACAGACGAGAGGAGAAACGATGATCCAGCCAGGGGACAAGCTCGAGAACCCCGTGACGGGCGAGGTGCTCGTCTTCCACCGCACGTCCGCGCAGACGGGGGCCGAATCGGTGCTCGTCGAGACGATCGTCCGCCCGCAAGGGTTCGTCGCCGCCGCGCATGTCCACCCCCACCAAACAGAGCGCTTCGAGATCCTCGACGGCTTGCTTGGCCTCCGGCTCGGAGAGCAGGAGCTCGTGGCCGGGCCCGGTGACGTCGCAGTGGTTCCGCCGGGCACGCCTCATCGCTTCTGGAACGCAGGCGAGCACGAAGCGCGCTTCCTCTGCGAGGTGCGCCCCGCGCTCGGGTTCGAATCGCTGATCGAGACGATGTTCACGCTCGCCGCGCAAGGGAAGACGAACCGGAAGGGGATGCCGAATCCTTTCCGGCTCGCAGTGATCGCAAAGGCACACTTCGACACGGTCCGGCTCCCTTTCCCGCCTGTGTTCGTGCAGCGTGCGGCGCTGGCCCTCGCAGCGCCATTCGGGAAGGCGATCGGTTATCGCGAGACCGCTACGGCCCGCGCCTGAAGCGAAGCAGCTCTTCGCGCCCGGAGCCGCCCGAGATCGACACGACCAGTACGGCCCGACGTCCTTGGCATAGAACTTGTGCTCGAGGACGTCGGGCTCGAGCCGAGTAGTGTCCTTGGTCATCAACACGCCGTCGAAGGACCCGAACGGCACCTCGACCTTCTCGTCGAGGCTGAGGATCTCGGCGGCGTCCTCCGCCTCTCCCTTGTAGTACTCCTGCCGGTAGATCACTCCGACCTTCGGCTCCCCTGGCAGGAGGATGCCCGCCTCGGCGCCGTCGATACCGGCCTCCCACGAGCCCTCGGTCGTCTTGACCTTGCCGTTCTCGTAGTCCTTGGTCGCTTCGCCGAGGTACCAGAGGTTGCCGTCCTTGTCCGGCGCATACCAGTTGGCCGCACGACCAAGGCCGTAGGTCACTCCGATGAGACCTCCGTGAGAGGATCGCCCCGTGATTGCCCGCATCTGGCGAGGCTGGACGGCGACGGAATACGCCGACGACTACGTCGCGGCCGGCGGCCCGGTCGAGACGACGTGGGGAGACGTGAAC
>DASQTZ010000027.1:0-17563 GCA_035641605.1 Gaiellaceae bacterium
TACAGGCCCCACTTGGCGATGCCTGGTACGGGGCGGGTTACGCCCACACAGCAGACCTCAGACATGCCGCGCAGCGCCGTCGTCGTCGCCGCGTAGATCGTGTTCGGGCTGCCGGGCTTGACGATGATCTCGCCGACGCCCTTGCCCGCCAATGGGTTGCCGGTGTCCGTCGGTGAACCGCCGAGGGGACCCTGCCACGTCTGGCCGCCGTCGGTGGACTTGTAGATGCCGACGCCGGCGACGCAGCCGGAGCCGCAAATGTTCGCCTCACCGGTCCCGACGTAAACGGTATTTCCGGATGGATCGTTGGGGTCGATCGTGACGGCGCCTGCCGAGTTGATCCCGAGCGGGCCGCCGAGGTACTCCCATTGTGGCGTAGCGGCAAGGCCGTTCGCCGTCGTCCAGATCCCGCCGCCAGCAGGCGTGATGTAGAGCCGGCAGGCGCTGGCGTTGCAGGTGTCGCCGATCGCGATCGACGTCGTGCGCCCTCCCGCGATGTACGCGTTCGGGACGTACAGGAACGAGTTCAGGAACGGTGAGCTCGGGTAAAGCGCTTGGCTCGGGCCCACCAAGACCCAGCTGCCCGTCACGGCCACGTTTACCGAGGACTGCCGGCTCTTCGAGGCCGCGAACGCGTCCCGCGCCCGCTCCATGTCGGCGAGCGAGATCGCGCTGTCCGGGTAGGCGCGCTCCGTGAACTCCGAGTCGGCCGCCCCTCCCGGGCCCTCGCTCATGCCCTGGTTTCCGGGAACTGACTGGCGAAACTTCTCGAGGTGCCCTGCCAAAGCAGTCGGCATCTCGTCCCGGACGGCGGGCGCCGCGCTACTGCCTCCGCCGGGAATCATGGCTGCGCCGACAACCGCCAACGCAGCGAGGACGCCGGCACCAAACAGCCAGCGCCACGAAAGTCGTGGTCGCATACCCTCCCCTTTCTGCCAAATCGCGCGGCGTCGGGCGACGCGCGAGTCCTGCTCGAGAGTTCGCTCCAAGCGATGCACGAGCTCCGCGTTCAGGCTGCGGCCGGCCCGCGTTGCCGCGGCCGCCAGCTGCACCCGAAGCTGCTCCGGCATCCGGAGCAGGAATCGATAGGCCTGCTCAGCCAACTCCCGGGGGCGATATTGACCGATCGAGAGGCTGATATCAACCGAAAGGCACCAAAAGAGCAAGAACGAGCGACTAGCTCGACCTAGTTGTTGTCCTCGTGATCGGTTCGGTGCGTCGTTCCCGCAAAACACGGTGTGACGACGCCGGGCTGATCGTGCTTTGGACACGGCTCTAACAAGGCGGATCTGCAATGAACCAACGGAAAGAGCGTCACAGTCTGTCCTGGTCAGTCGGCCGCATTCGAGATCCGACGTTCCTGCTTGCGCGCGAGCGCGAGGACGTCCGCCAGCGGAAGACCTCCTTCCGATCCTTTCACCTGGAGTGAGGCGGACGCGTTGTGCTCGCGCCAGAAGATCTCGTAACGGCGCACTTCGTGCTGGACCACCGTCGCGGCGAAGGACTCGTCTCCGAGGCCCGGCTCGTCGATCGGCTGCCAGCCCGGGCGCTGCCTCACCGCGTCCCGTGCGGCGTCGAGGTGACCATCCGCCGTGCCGCTCGAGTCGAAGGCCTCGACGATCGAGTCGACGACGTCCGGGCCCGGCTCGCCGGCCGAGCTGATGCGCTCGTAGCGAACTCGCGCCGGTGCAGCTTGCCCCAGGCTTCGTACGAAGGTCTGCCTGTACCAAGGCGCCAAGTCGTCCCGCTGAAGCACAACAGCCTCCAGGTCAGCCTCGTCGATCGTCTTCTCGTCGCCGGGGACACTGCAACCCGCCAGCAGTGCCACGACCCAAAGTGCGGCCCGCCTCACGGGCCTGAGGCTAGTCGTACACTTCCGAGGTCGTGATGCTGATTGGTCTGCTGGTCGTGCTGATCACGTTGGGCCTGGAAGGGGCGGCACAGGAGGAGAAGGTCGCGCCCCTCGGTACGCGAGCGACGCTCACGGTCGTGGACATGCACCCCCTGGAGATCAGCGGCCGGGGTTTCAAGTCGGGCGAGCGGGTAGTCGTCTCGACCGCCACCAGCCGCAAGTCTGTGACGGCTAACGCTTCGGGGCGGTTTGTCGTTCGCTTCACGAGCCTGAAGTGCGCCGCGACGACGATCGTGGCCGTCGGATCCAAGGGCAGCCGCGCGACGACGAGGCCACCGAAGATCCTCTGCGTCGAGCCCTAAGTAGAGGGAGGGCCGCCTTCCGGCGGCCCTCCACTCATGGTTTTCAGTTCCGATTGATCCGGATCGGGACCTGCAGGGCGCTCGGTGCAACCGACGGCCCCAGGTGGAGCTCGCCGAAGTACGACTGCCCGGCAACCATCGCCGGCTTGTTGTACGTCACCTTGAGCGTGACGGTCTCGCCGGCGGCGACGGGCCCTGACGGGACGCCTTCCACCACGAGATCGTTGCCCTGAACCGGGAAGATCGTCAGGCCCGCCTGGTTCGTCTCGGCGGCGCCGGAGATCGACCAGCCCTGCAGCCAGACCTGGTAGTTCCCGTCCACCGGTCGAACAGCGGTGATGTGCTCGTCCGCACCGGTGCCTCCGGTGGAGGAGCCGATTCTCTCGGCGTTCGTGAAGGTGCCGTCGCCGTTCGCGTCGTGCACCAGGAACAGGTCGATGTCGTCATCGGCCGGAGTGTCCAGGTCGATCGTGAGCCTGGCGGCGTTCGCGAGCGTGATGCTCTTCTTCACCGTCGCCGAGCTCGGGTCGTTCGGATCGTCCTGCTGCACGGTCTCGGTGCTCGTGGTCGGCTGACTGAGCCCGAACGCCTTCGCGGCGAACCCGGGCAGGTCGAGGGTCGACCTGAAGCTGACCTCGAACTCGCCTGCACCAGTCGTCGTGCTCTGCGTGATCGACGTCGGGTTCACGACGGCCGAGCCGATCGTGGTTTCGAACGGCACGTCGAACTTGCCCCCGTGCCAGCCGACGCCGTGCTGCACCGCGGCGTGCAGCCCGCCCTGTGCCGGCCCGGCGACGAAGTCTTCGGGACCGCCCGTAGCGGTGTTGAAGACCCAGACGCCCGAGCCTGCGTGCGTATTCGGGCTTTTGCCGACGGTGTCCAGGCTGTATGGCGCGCCGAAGACGTCCCCGTCGGCGCACTTACCGAAGATGGGGCACGCCTGGTAGTGGGTCGCCCCCTTGCCGAACAGCAAGGTGTCGATGTCCGTGTACGGCGCAGCATCCGCCCACTTCGTGTTCGCGAGCACGAGCGACCCAGCGGGCGGCGTTCGCGGGATGTCGAAGTAGAAGAACCGCCAGTCGCCGGACTCGGCCCTCCACGTCCAGTCATTGGCGCCGAAGATCGCGCCGTTGTTGTACATCAGCTTCGACTGGCTCTGCGCGACGTCGTTCCCGGCGAACTTGAGGTTGCCCTCGAGCTCGTTGGTCACGGCGTTCTGGCCCATCTCGGCTGCCACGGTCAGCGCCACCGGGACGACGATCGAGTGCCGGGACTTGCGGTCGTTGCCGTGGCCGTGACTACCGAACGACCACCCACGCTCCCGGAGCACGATCGCACCGTCGTACATGCCGTACGGCGTCCCCTGCGGCACCTGCATCGTCGCGGTGAACGCGCCACCCGAGATCTGGGTGGTCTTCAGCCACGGCCAGTCGGTGTTCTCGTAGAACTCGATCGAGATCGAGAACGTCGTCTGCGACGGCGCATTCTTCCGATCGCTGTGCTGGAGGCCGAGGAAGAGGCCGTCATCCATGCGCTCCCTCGGCTCCCGAACGAACGACTGCAGCGCGTTCGAGCCCGCCCGGTGGTACATGAACCGGACGTACTCGCCCTGGTCGATCTCCGACTGTGCGAAGTCGATGTCGGGGTTGCCGTCGATGTTCGAGCTCGTGGCCTTCTGAATGTGGTCGACCACGCCGTCGCGGTCACGGTCGGTCCAGAGGTTCCGGTCGCGGTCGACGTCCGTCCAGTTGTAGGTGAGCAGGCGCCAGGCCTGATCCTCGTCGTAGTCCACGTTGCCGTCGAACTGCGACCGCGGGAAGTTCGCCCTGATCACCATGAGGTCGGCGTTATGGTGCTTCTTGACGACCTTGGTCAGGTCGATCAGGTAGTCCGGCGCGTTGAAGGTGTAGACGCTCTCGTTCGCCATCGGCGCGCTGGTGAACGTCATCCTCTCCGTGTCGGTCTTGTGCAGATAGCGGTCGCTGACGCGGTACTTGCCGCTCCCGGTGACCTGGAAGGTCTTGGTCGCACTCCCGCCCGGCTTGAGCGAGTGCACGAACGCCGGGTACTCCGTCCCGCGGTAGTTCCCGGGCCGCCACTCGTCGGGCGTCACCTGGGCGCCTGCGCCCGCGGTGCCGGCTGCAAGCTTGACCGCCCGACCGGCGTCGAGGGAACCCGAGCCCTGGATGTAGGACTCGTACCCGAGGTCCTTCGCCGACGATTTCAGAACGCCGCGGACGATCGAGTGGAAGTCCGCCGGCAGCGCGCCCGGATGGGTCGCCCGGTATGCCTGGTAGACGAGCGCCGCGGCGGCGCCGCCGACGGGCGTCGAGCGGCTCGTGCCGCCCCACGTCGTCCAGGCGATGTTGCCGTCGCGGACACTGTTCAGCGTGATGTCGCCCGCCGAGAAGGCACCGTCGGCGAGGATGTCCACGCCGACCGCCCCGTTCGCGCCGGGACCCCGGTCTGACCAGACCATGGCGTCGTTGTCCACGATCTGGCGGGCGTACTTGATCGAGTCCCAGCCGGTGCCGCCGAATTGCGTGGAGGCGCCGACGCTGACGCTGTTGTACGGCGACGGCGAGTTCACCGTCCCGAAGCCGGGCGCGCCGTTGCCCGTCGACCCGAACATCGTCGTCCGGCTGCCCTCATGCGCGGCGATCGCCTCCATCGAGCGGGAGTCGAAGCCGTCATTGTCGACGTCCGAGTCTCCGTAGGAGTCCGTATGGACGTCGACGGAGCGCTTCACGCCGCCTAGGTCGGCGGAGCCCGCCGTCATCATCCACGCGAACGCCGTCGAGAACTCGTGCGAGAAGTAGATGTCTCCGTACGGCGCAAGCTTCGCGTGTGGCGCGCCGCCGATGACGGCTCCGGGGTACGTCCCACCGGGAACATCCGCGAACTGCGGAGCCTTGCCGTTGATCACGCCCTGGCCGACGACGTTGCTCGCCGTCTGGGTGCCGTGGCCCCCGATGGCCGGGTCGAAGTCTCCCGTCCACGCGAGGATCGCCCCCGAAGCGCCCTGGATGACCTGGAACATGTCGATGCCGCCAGGCACGCGAGTGCCGGTGGCGCCGTCGGAGATGTAGTAGAGGAGGCCACCCGAGAGGTCTGTGTAGCCGTCGCCGTTCATGTCGCGGTACGACGCCGGCGACTGCTTCGAGACCGGCTTCTCGTCCGCGAAGCTGTAGTCGTTGTCGAGGTCGACGTAGACCGTGTCGTAGACGCCCGAGGTGTTCGGGTCGACGACCAGAGTTGCCGGTCGCTCGTGATACAGGTTGAGCAGGTGATCGTCGGGATGGAACCCCATCCGGGCCGTACCGGACTTGCTCCAGCTCCGCGGATATGTGTACTCGTGCGTCACGGTGCCGCTGGGAGCCGGGAAGCTCAGCGGGTTCCGTGCCGGTCCTGTGCGCGTCGCGAAGCTGACACGGCAAAGACCGGCAGCGGCATCGGCGGGGTTGTCGATGCAGCCCGCCTTCTCTGTCGTCCGCGTGTACCAGCTCAGGCCCTGATCTACGAAGCTCGGGGCCTGAAGCCAGACAAGCGTGCCGTACGGGTCAAAAGCCTTCGGCCAGCCGGCCCAGCCAACGCGCGAGCCCGTTGCGGGCAGCTCGCTCGCCTCCCACGTGCGCCAGGTGCCGATGAGGTCCGGATGCCCGAAGTCCGTGCCGCCGTCGAGAACTGCGACCGTCGAGCCGGTGCCGGTGTACCCGGCCTTCCACGCACCCGAGAAGTTGTGCGTCTTCGCGTCGAGCAGGTTGAGCTTCTTCAGCGCTTCGAAGTTCGAGCCCTTGAGCGGCGGAGCCGCCGGATACGGAACCTCCGTCGCCTGCACCGATGCAAGCGCCGAAAGCTGCTTGGCCCTCGTCGGCTGCTTCAACAGACGTGACTCTGGGATGCCCGGGGGCCGGTGTGTAAGGCCGAGCTGGATGGGGCCGACCATCCGGACGCCCGTCAGCCCGGCAAGCTTGGCCAGCTGTGCGGTCGGCACGCTGCCGACCAGGATCGACCGCCCGCGGAGCGTGGCGACCCGCTCCCCCTGCAGGAGCTTGCGCGCGCTGCGCGTCGCGCCGGTCATCGTCACAAAGACGCGTGTGTTGCCGGCTGAGCCGGCCCTGAAGCGCTTCTGAAGCCTCGGATGCAGCTTCTTCAGCGCGCGATCGGATGCCGTCGTGATCTTGACCCCCGGCCGAACCGTCTTGGCCTTGTGCCCGCCGCCCGCGGCGGAGACGATGGTCGGCAAAACGGCGAGCGCCAGGAGCCCGAGACCGAGAGCGAACACCCAGCCGCGCATGCGAACCCTACTGAGATTGCTCAAGTCGAATCCCCTCCCCTTGTCAAGGTGTCGGGACAGCCCGGGCGTGCTTCTCCGGGAACAGACTCGTCCTTAGTTTCGACCCCTCTATCTAAATCGATCCTCGACTATGAAGACGACCAGGATCATTGTCAATGCCGCACAAACGGGCGACTGCGCTGCGACCAGCACGTTCCCCCGCCACCGTTCCTAGGCCGGTTTGACCGGGGGCAGCTCGTCGGGTCCGGCGGGCACCTCGTCCACGTTCGGAGTGAGGACGGACCTCACTTTGCGGTCCGCAAGGACTTCGCCCTCTTCTTCGTCGGACGCCTCCTTCTGCTCGGGTCCGTGTTGGTCGGACATCCGATCCCCCTTCGTCGTGTCCGGTCAGTCATACCCGGCGAAGAGCCGGACTAGACCTCGCCACGATTACCCGCCGGGCTGGAGGACGCCGTTGACCGTCAATGGTACGGCGCGTAGTCCGCGACCTGCTCGGTCGGCTCGTCGTACATGACGATCGCGCCGACGACGTCGGCGCTCGAGTCGAGCAAGCGGCGCAGCTGATGCCGTTCGAGAACGGCGTCGTGCTGCGAGTCCAGCCAGACACGCGCCTCACTGATCTTGCGGTGACCGCGAGACGAGTAGCCGACCAGCTGGAGCGTGAATCGGTGCACAGGAAGGCCGGCGGGCCGAGCAAGCGCCCGCACCGTCGCGGCTCGGTGGGACGCTGAAGACGGCGGACTCCCGTGGATAGATCGTGCGGTCGAAGGCGCGGATCAGCCCGTGAACCTGCTCGTCGCTAACCAGGGTCCGCGAGCCGTTGCGGCAGTCGCCGGGTTGGTAGTCGAGGTCCTCCGAAACCCAGACCTCGATCTTCCTGCCCACACCTCGAAGGGCAAAAGCTTTCGGGTAGAACGCGCCCTGGACGATGTCCAGCGCGGCCCAGTTGCGCAGCTCTCCAAGCTCGGGTTGGTGCGAGAGCAGGCGGAACCGCCACGCTGCGCGCTGCCGAGCCAATCGCCGGACGGGAAGGAGCTGACCGTTCGGGAAGCGGAACGGATAGTTGGGGTTCACGTGCTGGAAGCCGCCACGAACGACGCCTGGCTTCATCCCGCCCGCCCGATCGGGCTCGGCTGCGGCCTCGCGCCCGCTCCGGCCAAGGCAAACGCAACATCACTGCGGCTGCGGCCAGAAGCGTAGGTCTCGGATTGAGCAGGGTTCTCCAGGCGTCGTTTTCGCGGCTAGCGGGCTCGCCGCCAGGGGCGGCCAAACGACGAGACCTCGTTGTGCACTCCGTGTGTCGGCGTTCGAGGGCACCGGGCCATTCCCTCCTCAGAGGGATTTCCCGCCCGACAACGCTTATTCGTGCGGTTTTGCCATCGCGCGGTAGTCCAGCGCTTGCTCGAGGATGTCATCGGGCACACCGGCCTCGCGCGCAACGTCGCGCAACGGTCGGCCCGTCGCGGCGGCTGTCTTCACGATTTCCGAGGCTCGGTCGTAGCCGATGTAGGGGTTGAGCGCGGTGGCCGCCGACAGCGTCAACTCCGCGTAGCGCTCTGCATTCTCGCGGTTGGCCTCGATGCCGTCGACGCACTTCTCGGCGAACAGGCGGGCCGCCGCGCTTAGCAGGCGGATCGAGTCGAGCAGGTTCCGGGCAATGAGCGGCACGAAGACGTTGAGCTCGAAGTGCCCCTGCATGCCCCCGACCGTGATCGCCTGGTCGTTGCCGATCACCTGCGCGGTGACCTGCGTGACCACCTCCGGGATCACAGGGTTGACCTTGCCCGGCATGATCGAGCTTCCCTTCTGAAGCTCGGGGAGAAAGATCTCGGAGAGACCCGCGCGCGGGCCGGAGCCCAGCCAGCGAAGGTCGTTCGCGATCTTCGTCAGCGAAACGGCAACTGTCTTGAGTGCGCCGGAGGCCTCGACCAGCGCATCCCGGGCGGCCTGGGCCTCGAAAGGATCGGCGGGCGGGCCGATCGGCAGCTCCGTCTGCTCGACCAGCCGCCGCCGCACGTGCTCGGCGAACTCCGGGTGGGTGTTGAGGCCGGTGCCGACCGCGGTGCCTCCAAGCGGGATCTGACCGACTCGCCCGAGCGTGTCGCGAACGCGGTCCGCGCCCAGCCGTACCTGCGTCGCATAGCCGGAGAATTCCTGGCCGAGAGTGACCGGCACTGCGTCCATCAAGTGCGTGCGGCCGGACTTGACGACGTCGTCGAACTCTTGTGCCTTGAGCCCGAGTGAGTTGGCCAGCTGCTCGAGTGCAGGGATGAGGTCATGGATCAGCTGCTCGAGGGAGGCAAGGTGGACCGCCGAGGGGAAAACGTCGTTCGACGACTGACCCAGGTTCACGTCGTCGTTGGGATGCACGTCGTCGCCGGCCAGGGTGGCGATCACCTCGTTCGCATTCATGTTCGACGAGGTGCCCGAGCCGGTCTGGAAGACGTCGATCGGAAACTGGTCGTCGAGCTCGCCCGAGGCGACTCGCTCTGCCGCCGCCGCGATCCGCTCGGCCTTGTCGGCGTCGAGCAGGCCGAGCTCGGCGTTCACCCGCGCAGCAGCGCCCTTGATCCGGCCGAGCCAGTGGGCTACGGAGGCGGGAATGGGCTCACCCGAGACAGTGAAGTTGGCCAATGCTTTGCGGGTTTCCTCGCCCCAGAGCTCTCGTTCGGCCGTGCGCTCGCTCACGCCGCGAGCATAGCCCCGCCTCAGCACGGCGGCGGCAGCTTGCCCGACCAGCGTGGCACGGCGGCCGCGGGACTACAAGCTTGCGCTCAGGAGGGAGCGATACGCAGACCGCGACGCTGAACCGGGCGCTCGCGGAGCTGGCGCCGTGCGGCCGCAGTCAGGTCGTCCGAGCTCGCCCAGCCGACGTAGCCGCAGCGGTGACATTCCCCGGCGTCGCCGTGGCGAGGCCCGCCGACGACGATGCGTCGGGCACCGCAGGAAAGGCATTCGACCCGGCACGGCTCCACGAAAGGGCGATTCGGCACGATCTGCCCGGTGTCGGATCCCTCGTCCGAGGGAGGGCTAATCCGTCGAGTACTTCGGCTGGACCTTCTCGCCGCGGATTGCCGCGATGGCGTTGTTTGCGGCAATCGCCGCCTCGCCCATCCCGACCGTGATCAGCGTGATCTTGCCTGGATAACCGGCCACGTCTCCGGCCGCATAGACGCCGGGCATCGACGTCTCACAGGTCATCGGGTTGATCTTGATCTGGCGCTTGCCTTCGAGCTCGATCCCCCACTCGGCGATCGCGCCCAGGTGCGAAACGAAGCCCAGCAGGGTGATCAGCGCGTCGCAGTCGTGCTGCTCCGTCTCGCCCGTGACCGTGTTCTCGATCGTGACCGCCTCGATGTTCCCGTCGCCGTGGACCTCCCGAACCTCGTGCGGCGTCAAGATCCGGACCGCACCCTCGCCCTCTAGCCGCTTCGCCTCGTTGAGCGACGACTCGAGTGCCCTGAAGCGATCGCGCCGGTGGACGAGCGTGATCGGAAGGTCGGCAGTGTCCTGGAGTCCCAACGTCCAATCGAGCGCGGAGTCGCCGCCGCCCACGATCACGCAACGCTTGCCCGCGAATTGGGCTTTCTCGCGGACGACGTAGTGGAGACCGCGTCCCTGCCACTCGTCGATGCCCTCGACGCCGAGCTTCCGCGGCTCGAAGGCGCCGTGGCCGGCGGTGACGATCATCGTGCGCGAGAGATAGGTGTTCCCCTTGTCGGTCGTGAGCGCGAGCAGCTCCTCGCCGTTCTGGCTCAGGCGCTCGAGCGTCTTCGCCTCCTCGCCGAGGCGGACGTCGGCCCCGTACTGCAGCCCCTGCTCGGCGCACATGTCGACAAGCTTCTGGCCGAGAATCTTCGGAAAGCCGGCGACGTCGTACACGTGTTTCTCCGGGTAGGTCGCCGCGACCTGACCGCCGATCTGCTCGAGCGACTCGACGATCCGGACCGTCCCCTCGCGGTGGCCGACGTAGTAGGCAGCCGACAGCCCCACCGGGCCCGCGCCCAGGATCGTGACGTCGCGAACGTCGTTGGTCTCAACCACGACGCTAAATGCTAGTAAGCGACGTCAGCTAGTGAGAGCAGCCGGAGCCGCAGCCGCCCACGCCGGCCTCGGGCTCTTCGCCTTCGGCGACCTGGAACGAATGACCGCATCCGCACGCGGCGGTGACGTTCGGGTTGTTGATCGCGAACCCGCCTTGGAGACCGTCGACGAAGTCGATCTCGGTGCCCTGGAGATACGGCGCGCTGTACGGGTCGACGACGACCCGGACGCCCTGGAGCTCGAGCTCGTGGTCGCCCTCGAGCGCGCCCCGGTCGAAGCCGAGCGCGTACTCGAAGCCCGAGCAGCCGCCGCCCTGGACGGCGAGGCGCAGGACCGAAGCCTCCCCGGCGGGCTCCTCGGCCATCAGCTCCGTGATCTTCGAGGCGGCCCGCGCCGTCAGCGAGACAAGCGTGGTCGGGCGTTCGGTGAGCTCCATCTGAGGTCATCGTAGCAGCGTGCCCGGCGCGCGCCGTCCCCCGGGAGAGGACATCGCCAGCGCGACTTTGTAACAACTGCTTCACGCTTTGTTGAGCGGTTTCAGGCGTCGTTCGTAGCAGCCCGAGAGGGTGTAGTGTTCGGCGGCGGTGAGGCCGCTGGGGGCAGCGATCGATGCTCGATAACTGGCTGCCGTTTCTGATCTACGGCATGTTGGCGGTCGCGATCCCGCTCTCGATGGTCGGCATGTCGTTCGCGTTCGCGACGCGGCCGGTCGCACGCAACCGCAGGACGCGGACCCTCCCGTTCGAGTCAGGCGTCTCGCAGGGGCCGCCGAACGTCCAGCGATTCACGATCAGCTTCTACCTCACCGCGCTGCTCTTCATCGTCTTCGACATCGAGATCGTCTTCCTCTACCCGCTCGCCGTCGTCCTCGAGCCGCTCGGCTGGTTCGGGTTCTGGGAGCTCGCGTTCTTCCTGGGCATCCTCGCGCTGGCCTACGTCTACATCTGGCGGAAGGGAGCGCTGGATTGGCGCCGGTAAACGACGAGCGGGACGGCAAGCGACTCAAGGATTACGGCCTTCGATCGGAGCGCGTGCTCTGGAAGGGGAAGGGTCCGGGCGTCTTCGAGAAGGAGCTCGGCAACTTCGAGGAGAAGCTGCTGCTCACGACGGTCGAGAAGGCGGTCGCCTGGGCGCAGGGGTACTCGATCTGGCCGGCGACCTTCGGGCTCGCCTGCTGCGCGATCGAGATGATGTCGATCGTCACCTCGCGCTACGACAGCGCCCGCTTCGGCGCCGAGGTGTTCCGCTCGACGCCTCGCCAGGCCGACCTGCTGATCGTCTCGGGACGAGTGGCGCACAAGATGGCCGAGCCGCTCCGCCAGATCTACGACCAGATGCTGGAGCCGAAGTGGGTGATCGCGATGGGCGCCTGCGCGAGCTCGGGCGGGATGTTCAACAACTACGCCGTCCTCCAAGGGGTCGACAAGATCACTCCGGTCGACATCCACGTCCCCGGCTGCCCGCCGCGTCCGGAGGCGCTGGTGGAGGGGATCGTCCGGCTGCAGGAGAAGATCCACGCCGGCGTTCCGCCTGCCTACGAGATCCGTGGGGTGGCGTCCTGACGTTCGAGGGCGTTCCCGGGCTGGTCGAGACGAAGGAACAGCACGGCGAGACGACCGTGGTCGTCGATCCCGCCCGCCTGATCGAGGCCTGCCTGCACCTGCGCGACGTCGAGGGCTTCAGCTTCCTCTCCGACGTCAGCGCCGCGGACTACCTGGGCTGGGGCGCGCGAGGAGTCGCGGGCTACTACGGAACGGCCGCGGGCCGCGACCTGAACCTGCCCGGTGCGCACGGCGCCGCGTCCGGCTCGCAAGGCCATGCCCGTCTGCCGAAGCCGAAGACGAAGCGCTTCTCGGTCAACTACCACCTGCTCGCGATGCGCGAGGGCGCTCCCAGGGTGCGCGTCCAGGTTTGGCTCGACGAGGGCCAGTCGGTCCCGAGCGTCGTCTCGGTGTGGCCGACGGCGGACTGGCACGAGCGCGAGGCATGGGACCTGTTCGGCATCCGCTTCGACGGCCACCCGAACCCGACGCGGATCCTGATGGACGAGGACTGGGAAGGCCATCCGCTGCGCAAGGACTACCCGCTCGGCGGCGAGCCCGTCCGTTTCACCAACGAGGAGTAGGAAATGGCCATCGTCGAGCGGCCGCGGATCTACGAGGGCACCCACATACCGACGCCGATCCCGACGATCCTCGGGGTGCCGGAGGAGCTGCGGGAGAGCGAGAACATCCTGCAGGTCAACTTCGGGCCGAACCATCCCTCGACGCACGGCGTGCTCCGGCTGGTCGTCGACCTGAACGGCGAGCAGGTCGTCGGACTGCGCGCCGTCATCGGCTACCTCCACACCGGCTTCGAGAAGAACATGGAGCAGAAGACCTGGTGGAAGGCGATCACGTACGCGCCGCGCATCGACTACGTCTCGTTCCAGAACAACGAGCTCGTCTTCGTCCTCGCCATCGAGAAGCTGCTCGGGATGCAGATCCCGGAGAAGGCACGCTGGATGCGAACGCTGCTCTCCGAGCTCAACCGCATCCACTCGCATCTCGTCTGGCTCGGGACCGCCGCGCTCGAGCTGGGTGCGATCTCGGTCTTCTGGTACTGCTTCCGCGAGCGCGACCAAATCCTCGACCTCTTCGAGCTCGCCGGGGGCGCGCGCATGCATACGCGCTACTTCCAGACCGGCGGGCTGGCCGGGGACATCCCACACGGCTTCTATCCCGAGTGCCGCCGCTTCGTGGAGTGGATGCCGAAGGCGATCGACGACTACGAGGCGCTGCTGTCCGGGAACGAGATCTGGCTCGAGCGGACGAAAGGCCTCGGGCTGCTCTCGGCCGAGGACGCGATCGCGCTCGGGCAGTCCGGGCCGGTGCTCCGGGCGTCCGGCGTCGATTGGGACCTGCGGAAGGCATCGCCCTACCTGGCGTACGGCGAGGTCGATTTCGTCGCACCTGTGTACGAGAACGGAGACGTCTACGACCGTTATCGCGTCCGCGTGGACGAGATGCGTGAGTCGGTGCGGATCGCCGAGCAGTGTCTCGACCGGCTGGAGGGGAGGGAAGGCGATCCGTGGATCACGGACGACCGCAAGGTCGTGCTCCCGCCGCGAGAGGAGCTCCACACCTCGATGGAGTCCCTGATCCATCATTTCAAGCTGGTGACCGAGGGCTACCGGGTGCCGGAGGGCGAGGTCTACGTCACGATCGAGTCTCCGCGCGGAGAGCTCGGCTGCTACGTCGTCTCCGACGGAGGCCCGAGGCCGTGGCGGGTGAAGTTCCGAGCGCCATCCTTCGCCGCGCTCGAGGCGACGGCAACGTGCATGCGCGACGCGCTCGTCGCCGACCTGATCGCGATCGTCGGCTCGCTCGACACAGTGATGGGCGAGGTCGACCGTTGAGCGACTTCGTCGCCGAGGTGCAGCGGTTGCGAGAGCGCTATCCGCAGGGGCGCTCGGCGATCATGGGTGCGCTGCGGATGGCGCAGGAGCGGCACGGCGGCTGGCTGCCGCCCGAGGCGCTGCGCGAGGTTGCCGACGCCATGGACCTCGCGCCCGCGCAGATCCAGGCGGTCGCGACCTTCTACGACATGTACAACCTGGAGCCGATCGGTCGGCACATCGTCGAGGTCTGCACGAACCTCTCCTGCGCGCTGGTCGGCGCGAAGCAGGTCGTCGAGGCCTTCGAGGAGCAGTTGGGCATCTCGCCCGGCGAGACGTCCGACGACGGCGAGGTCACGCTTAGGCTGATCGAGTGCGCAGGCGGCTGCGGCTACGCGCCCGTCGTGGTCGTTGACAACCGCTATCGGGAGCCCGTGAAGCCCGAGGACGTTCCCGCGATCGTCGAGGAGTTGCGTGGCTGAGCTGACGGTCCTGACCGGCGCCGACGAGCGCGACCTCACGCGGCTCGACGAGTACCAGGCCGTCGGCGGCTACGGCGCTCTCGAAAAGGCCCGGGCGATGCCCCCGGAGGCCGTCATCGAGCAGATCAACGAGGCGGCACTTCGCGGGCGCGGCGGCGCCGGCTTCCCGATGGGCCGGAAGCTGAGCCTGGTGCCGCCCCCGGACAAGCGCCCGGGGCCGGCGTACGTGGTCGCCAACGCGGACGAGTCCGAGCCGGGCGCGTTCAAGGACCGCGAGATCATGCGGCGGGTCCCGCACCGCTTCGTCGAGGGCTGCCTGATCGCCGCACACGCGATCCAGGCGGTCGAGGTGTTCATCTATATCCGCGGCGAGTACCTGGCCGAGTTCCTCGTCTTGCAGGCCGCAATCGAGGAGGCGCGGCTGGCAGGCCTGCTCGGCGACGTCGAAGTCCTCGTCCACCGCGGCGCCGGCGCCTACATCTGCGGCGAGGAGTCGGCGCTACTCGAGTCGCTGGAGGGTTACCGCGGCCAGCCTCGGCCGAGGCCGCCGTTCCCGCCCGTGGCAGGTCTGTACATGCAGCCGACCCTGATCAACAACGTCCAGACGCTGGCCAGCGTCCCCGCGATCATCGAGCTGGGCGTCGAGCGCTACAAGGAGCTGGGCGTCGAGTCCGCACCCGGCACGGTCGTCTACTCGCTGTCCGGGAACGTGAACCGTCCGGGCAACTACGAGCTTCCGCTCGGCGCCACGCTGCGGGAGCTGATCTTCGGGTGCGGCCACGGGGTTGCGGACGGGCGGGGGCTGAAGGCGATCATTCCTGGCGGCTCGTCAGTCCCTGTCTTCACGCCGGACCAGCTCGACGTGGCGCTCGACTTCGATGCCGTGCAGGCAGCGGGTTCCTATCTCGGATCGGCGGCGGTGATCGTCGTCGACGACCGCGCGTGCATGGTGCAGCTGGCGCTCCGGGCGGAGAAGTTCTACATGCACGAGTCGTGCGGCAAGTGCACGCCGTGCCGGGAGGGGACGCGCTGGCTCGTGCAGCTACTCGAGAAGATCGAGGCGGGCGAGGGGACGCAGGCCGACCTCGATCTCGTCGTCGGCGTCTGCGACCGGATCGAGGGAAAGTCGCTCTGTGCGCTCGGCGACTTCGCCGTCTGGTGCGTCGGCAGCTACGTGGAGAAGTTCCGCGACGAGTTCCAGGCGCACATCGACCTCGGGCGCTGCCCGTACGGCGGCGAGTCGTCGATCGAGGGCGTGTCGGCGCCGAGCGACCAGCACACGCACACGGCGATGGCGGAGGTGCCTGCATGAGCGCGCCGGAGCTGGTGAAGGTCACGATCGACGGGGTCGAGGTGCAGGTGCCGAAGGGTCTCGGGCTGGTCGAGACGGCCGCGGCCGCCGGCATCGAGATCCCGGTCTTCTGCTACGAGCCGCGGCTCGGGCCGCCGATCGGCGCCTGCCGGATGTGCCTCGTCGAGGTCGAGGGGATGCCGAAGCTCCAGGCCGGATGCACGATGACCGCCCAGGACGGACTCGTCGTCAAGACCGCCGCGGCGTCCGAGAAGGCGGCCGACGGACAGGAAGCCACGCTCGAGTTCATCCTCGTCAACCACCCGCTCGACTGTCCGGTCTGCGACAAGGGCGGCGAGTGTCCGCTCCAGGACCTGACGTTCCGGTGGGGACCGGGGAATACGCGGATGGCCTTCCCGAAGCGGACCTTCGACAAGCCGATCCCGATCAGCCCGCTGATCGCCCTCGACCGCGAGCGATGCATCCTCTGTTACCGCTGCACCCGCTTCTCGGAGGACGTTGCCGAGGACGGACAGCTCGTCGCCAAGAACCGCGGTGCGCTCTCTGTGATCGCCACCTTCGAGGACGAGCCCTACCGCGGGCACTTCACCGGCAACGTGATCGAGCTTTGCCCCGTTGGGGCGCTCACGTCGACGACGTACCGGTTCGAAGCGCGTCCATGGGAGATCCAGAACGTCCCGACGGTCTGCGGGATGTGCCCGGTGGGCTGCAACATCAGCGCGACCACGCGCGAGGGGAAGGTGAAGCGGATCCTCTCCCGGAACCACGCCGAGGTCGACGGCGGCTGGCTCTGTGACAAGGGTCGCTTCGCATACGGACACCTCGGTGCTCAGGACCGAATCGTGGATCCGCTGCGTCGTGCGCGTCCGCGGTACGAGGAGCTTGCGTGGGACGACGCGCTCGACGAGGCCGAGCAGCTGCTCCGCGGAGCCGGGAAACGGATCGTCGTCGCCCTGTCCGGATCGGAGACGGTGGAGCTGGCATACGCGCTGGGCAAGCTGATCCGCCAGGGGCTCGGAGCGCACTCCGCCGTGCTCCCGGAGGTCGTCGACGACTCGCTCGACGCCGTCAGAGCGCCTCTGTCGACGATCGGGGGCGCCGACGTGATCACGATCCTCGGCGACGAGCCGGTTGCCGAGCGCGCGCCGATCGTCGATCTCTGGGTCCGGCTGGCGCGTAGGAACGGCGCCGAGGTCCTGTACGCGCTCGACGAGGAGCGAATGCGCGGAGCGGAGCGCGGCGTTCTCATCTGGTCGGGCGGCGATGACGGCGGCGCCGAGGTGGCAGCGCTCGGACAGTCGCTGGGCTGTGCGGCCTTCCACTTGCCGCGGACGGCGAACGGGCGCGGTGTTGCCGATGCGTGGGCGGCGGCCGGTGACGAGGACCCCGAGAACCCAGAGCCGATCGGGCTGTTGATCATCTCCGGGGACGAAGCGGCCGCCAATCCGGACGTGCGGGCGCTGGCCGACCAGGCCGACTCCGTCATGGCGATCGCCATGTTCCGGCGGTTGGTGACGCCGCTCGCAGATCTCGTCCTGCCCGGAACGAGCTACCTCGAGCGCGACGGGACGTACATCAACCTCGAGGGGCGCCTGCAGCGACTCCGGCGCGCGGCGATTCCACCTGCCCCCGACGAGCTCGCGGTGCTGGCGCGACTGGCGCAGCGATTCGGAGTCGAGCTGTCGCGCTACCCCTCGCAGGTCTTCGAGGAGGTCTCCGAGATCGTCTACGGCGGTCGTCCGTACGGAGAGGTCGGCGAGGAGGCCCCGCTACCGACACCCGTCCCTGCCGGCCAGGTCCGGGGGCCTGGCCCCGGGACACGGCCCGCGGAGACAGGA
>DASQTZ010000028.1:0-7740 GCA_035641605.1 Gaiellaceae bacterium
CGTGTCGGATCGTCGACGTGCTCTTCCGCGCGCTCGGCCAGGCTGTTCCCGTGCCTGCCCAGGGGCAGGGGACGATGAACAACCTCACGCTCGGCAACGACCGGTTCACGTATTACGAGACGATCGGCGGCGGGCAGGGCGGGTGCCCGGACGGCGACGGCCCGAGCGGCGTCCACGTGACGATGTCGAACACGCTGACGACACCGGTCGAGGCGCTCGAGCTCGCCTACCCGCTGCGTGTTCGCCGTCACGAGCTGCGGCTCGGCTCGGGTGGCGAGGGGTCGCGTCGCGGTGGCGACGGCGTCGTGCGAGAGGTGGAGGCGCTCGAGGCCTTCCGCGCCTCGATCCTCTCCGAGCGCCGCGCCAATGCACCCTCGGGAGCCGCGGGCGGGGGGCCGGCAGAGCCGGGGCGCAACCTCCTGAACGGTCGCGAGCTGCCGGCGAAGGCGACATTCGACCTCGCGCCCGGTGACATCCTTCGGATCGAGACGCCCGGCGGAGGCGGCTGGGGCAAGGCCGAGAGACCCCGATCGTAAATCTTGGTCGAGCGGGCTCCGCGCGCGTGGCTAGGCTCAAGCCCATGTCTGTCGTAGAAGCAATCGACCTCCACCGCACCTACCGCACTTCCACCGGGACCATCCGCCGCAAGTGGAAGGACGTCGAGGCGGTCCGCGGGGTCAGCTTCTCGATCGAGAAGGGCGAGCTCTTCGGGCTCCTCGGCCCGAACGGCGCCGGCAAAACCACGACCATCAAGATGCTGATCACCCTCCTGATCCCGACCTCGGGCACGGCGAAGGTCCTGGGCCACGACGTCGTAAAGGACGCGCGCGAGGTGCGCAAGCGGATCGGCTACGTCTTCGGCGGCGAGCGGGGCGTCTACGAGCGCCTCTCCGGCTACGACAATCTTCGGTACTTCGCCGAGCTGTACGGCGTGCCGCCGGGAGAGCAGAAGCAGCGGATCGCGAGCCTCCTCGACCTGGTGGGCCTGACAGGCCGCGAGCAGGAACGAACCGAGGGCTACTCGCGCGGGATGAAGCAGCGGCTGCATGTGGCGCGTGGCCTCCTCCACGATCCGCCGGTCGTCTTCCTCGACGAGCCGACGATCGGCCTCGATCCCGTCGGCGCCAGAGAGCTGCGGGCGACGATCGCCCAGCTCGTCGACGCGGGCAAGACCGTGCTCCTCACGACGCACTACATGTTCGAGGCGGACGCGCTCTGCGATCGCATCGCCGTCATCAACAAGGGCGAGATCGTCGCGCACGGGACGCCGGCGCAGCTGAAGCAGAACGTCACGGAGGGGGCCGTCGTCGAGGTCGAGATCTTCGGAATCCCCGAGGGCACCGTCGAGCGGGTCCGTGAGCTGCCAGGCGTCAGCGCTGTCTCGGTCGAGGAGCGGGAGCAGGCGCAGGTTCTGATCGTCCAGACCCCCGCGGACGTCGAGCTGACACACGCGATCCTCGGCCGGCTGGACGGCGCCAACGTCGGCCGTGTGTCCAGGAGGGAGCCGACGCTCGAGGACGCGTACGTCGCGCTCGTCTCCTCAGACGAGTGAAGACGCTCAGACTGCTCGCCTTCGGCTGGTACTTCCAGTTCAAGACGATCTCGCGCTCGCCCTTCGAGGGGCTCTTCCAGATCATCTACCCGCTGTTCTTTGCGACCGTCGCGTTCCTGATGTTCAGTGTGGGGAACAACCCCAAGACGCTCCTCTACGCATCGCTCGGCTCCGCCGTCATGGGCATGTGGTCGGCGACGAGCACGACCGCGGGCGGCGCGATGCAGCGCGAGCGCTGGCACGGGACGCTCGAGGCGCTCGTCGCCTCGCCGCCGCACTTCGCGCTGATCCTGCTTCCGATCACACTCGCGATGAGCACGATCGGGATCTACTGCCTGGTCGCAACGCTCGCGTTCGGACGGTTCGTCTTCGGGATCGAGCTCACGATCGAGCACCCGCTCGCCTTCGGGCTCTCGATCGTCGGGACCGTGCTCTCATTCGGCGCGCTCGGATTCCTGTTCGCCGTGGCCTTCGTGCGCTTTCGCGCGGCCTGGGCGCTCGGAAATCTCTTCGAGTATCCGGTCTGGCTGATCGGCGGCTTTCTCGTGCCGCTCGTGCTGCTCCCGGAGTGGGTCCGACCGATCTCCTGGGCCCTGGCGCCGACGTGGGGAATGAACGCCATCCGGGAGTCATCGCTCGGCGGAACCCCCTGGCCTGACCTTGCTTTCTGCCTTGCGCTCGGCGCGGCCTACGTTGCCGTTGGCGTACTCGCGCTGGAGCGCGTGCTCGGCGCGGCGCGCAAGCGCGCCACGCTCTCGCTGACATGACGTCCGCGCGGATCTTCGCGGTCGGCGGGCTGATGAGCTACCGGGCGCTGTTCTACTGGCTGACCCCGATGATCTACATCCCGAGTCTCGTCGTCGCGCCGATCTTCCAGATCCTGCTGATGGCCTATATCGGTCGGTCGGCCGGCCTCGCCTCAGACGAGTTCTACGTCGTCGGGAACGCAATCCAGTACGCGGCCATCCCGTGCCTCTTCGCGATGATGCAGCTCGTGGGCGGCGAGAAGTTCCAGAACACGCTGGGCGCAATCCTCGTCAGCCCGGCTCCCCGGCTCCCGCTCTTCTTCGGCCGCGCCGTTCCCGTCGTCCTCAACGGCGCCTTCGTCTCCGCCTTCTCGCTGCTCGTGGGCTCGCTGATCCTCGACGTGGAGATCCCGGCCAGCGCGGTTCCCAGCCTTGCGCTCGTCATCCTCGTCGCTGCGTTCTCCTGCACCGGCCTCGGGCTGATCAACGCAGCGCTCGCCCTCCGGATCCGCGAGTCGGCCGTCCTCTCGAACGTGTTCTTCGGCTTCCTTCTCATCTTCACGGGCGCCAACGTGCCGCTCGACGACCTCCCCGGGTGGATGCGCACCATCTCCGACTTCATTCCGTTCACGCACTCGATCGAGGCGGCGCGGCGCCTGGTGGACGGCGCGGCGACGTCCGAGGTGATGGGTCTCGTCGGCGTGGAGCTCGTCATCGGCGCCGCATACGCCGTGGCCGGCTACCTGCTGCTCCGGTTCTTCGAGAACCAGGGCCGGCGGCATGCGACGTTGGACCGGACGTGAGGACTCTGCGTCCTCTCTCGGGGCTGCCGTGATGCGCATCTGGCTGGCAACCGAATTCGCGATCGGTGTCGTCTATACCGTCATGGACTACCAGGCACATCGCTTCATGGAGCGCTCCAGCCAAAAGTGTGCCTCGATCCAGGTCGCATGAACGTCCCACGCCTCCTCTGGGTCGGCTGGCGCTTCTACGTGAAGAACCTGACGCTGTCCAGCTTCTACATCCTCACGTCGGTCTTGCAGCCGATCATCTTCGCCTCGGTCGCCTACTTCATGTTCGATGCCGGCGCGCGGGAAGGAACGCTCCTCTACGTCGCGCTCGGCGCCGGGATGATGGGGATCTGGTCGTCGACGCTGTTCGGCTCCGGCGGCGCGATCCAGTGGCAGCGGTGGCAGGGAGTGCTCGAATACTCGATCGCAGTCCCGCCACCGCTCCTGCTGGTGATCGTTCCCCTGACGATCGCGACTGCGTCCATCGGCCTCTACTCGCTGACCGCGACACTCTTCTGGGGCTGGCTCTTCTTCGACGTGCCGCTCGATGTGGCCCATCCGATCGCGTTCCTCGTCGCATTGCCCGCGGCCGTCCTCGGGCTCGGCCTGCTCGGGCTCGTCCTCGCCTCGACCTTCGTGCTCTATCGGAACGCGAATGCACTTTCGAACCTGCTCGAGTTTCCGGTCTGGCTCGTGACCGGGCTGCTCATTTCGCTGTCGCTCCTCCCCGGCTGGGTCGGCCCGCTCTCCTGGGTGCTGGCGCCGACGTGGGGCATCAACGCCCTCCGGGAGGCGGCGATCGCGGGCAACCCCTGGCCGGAGATCGGCATGTGCCTCCTCCTCAGCGCCGTCTACCTCGTCATCGGCCACTTCGCGCTGCAGCACTTCGAGCGGCTCGCGCGGGAGCGGGCGACCCTGGCGATCGCATGAACCAGGATCTCCGGGTCTTCTTCGTCGGGGGCTACCTCTCGTACCGGGCCCTCTTCAACTGGATGCATCCGACGCACTACATCCCCACGATGCTCGGCGCGCCGGTCTTTCAGGTGCTGTTCTTCGCCTACATCGGCCGCTTCGCGGAGCTGGAGGACGACACGTTTTTCGTCACCGGCAACGCCGTTCAGCTCACGGCGATGGCGGGCGTGTACGGCATGGCGATGACGATCGGCGGAGAGCGTTGGACGCAGACGCTGTCGCCGCTGATGGCGAGCCCCGCCAGCCGTCTGCCGCTCTTCCTCGGACGTTCGCTGCCGCTGATCGTGAACGGGATCATCACCTCGGCGTTCGCGTTCTTCGTCGGCTGGCTGCTCCTCGACTTCGAGCTCTCCGCCTCGCAGCTTCCGGCGCTCGCAATCGTGGTCGCGGTGAGCGCATTCGCGTGCACGTCGCTCGGCCTGCTCGTCGGCGCGATCGGCCTGCGCGCGCGGGATGTCTTCTTCCTCGCCAACCTGGTGGTCTTCTCGCTCCTCCTCTTCTGCGGCGTGAACGTCCCGCTCGACGCGCTGCCGAACTGGATGGAGACCGTGGGCCGGGCGCTGCCGCTCACCCATGGGATCGAAGCTGCGCGGGAGATCGCCGACGGAGCCTCACTCGGCGATGTCTCGTCCCTGGTCTGGACCGAGCTGGCGATCGGCGTGGCGTACGCGACCGTCGCCTACGCGCTGTTCCGGTTCTTCGAGATCGAGGGCAGGCGACGCGCGACGCTCGAGACGATCTAGCATCAGGCGCATGTGCCGAAACATTCAGACGCTCTTCAACTTCGAGCCGCCGGCGACCGAGGACGAGGTTCGTTCGGCGTCGCTGCAGTACGTGCGCAAGATCAGCGGCTTCACGAAGCCGTCACAGGCGAACGAGCAGGCGTTCGAGCGCGCGGTCGACGAGGTGACCGAGGCCTCGATGCGACTCCTCGGCGAGCTCGTCACCACGGCGGCGCCGAAGGACCGCGAGGTCGAAGCAGCGCGCCGCCGCGCCCGAGCCGAGAAGCGCTTCGCCGCCGCCTGAGCGGACCTTGCGCGACCTCGACGGCAGCTTCGGCGGCGAGATCGTCCGTCCCGGCGACCCTGGCTACGACGCCGCCCGGGTCGTGTGGAACGGGCTCGTCGACCGACACCCGGCGCTGATCGTCCGGCCGACCCACGTCGGGGACGTCGTCACGGCTCTTCGGTTCGCCCGCGAGGAGGACCTGCTGATCGCCGTCCGGTGCGGCGGCCACAGCATCCCGGGTCTCTCGACGTGCGATGACGGCATCGTGATCGACCTGTCCCGGATGCGAGGGGCACAGGTGGATCCCGAGCGGCGGACCGCCCGCGTCGCTGGCGGCGCGCTCCTCGCGGAGCTCGATGAGCAGGCGCAGGCCGCCGGACTCGTCTGCCCCGTCGGGGTGGTCTCGCACACCGGCGTCGCCGGACTGACCCTCGGCGGCGGCATGGGTCGACTCCAGCGGAAGCACGGGCTCTCGATCGACAACCTTCTCTCCGTGGAGCTCGTCACCGCGAACGGCCGCCTGGTGCGGGCAAGCGAAGAAGAGAACCCGGAGCTCTTCTGGGGGTTGTGCGGCGCAGGTGCGAACTTCGGGATCGCGACGTCGTTCACCTTCCGCCTCCACCCGTTCGACGGCACGATCACGCACGGCACCGTCGTCCACCCGGTGGAGCACGCCCGGGAGCTGGCCGCCGTCTATCGCAACACGCTCGAGGCTGGGCCCGACGAGCTCTGGATGAGCTTCGGCCTCGGCGCGGCAGACGGTCGTCCGGTCGCGACGGTCACGGTTCACCACTGCGGGCCGGGCGAGCAGGCTGTGCAGGATCTCGCGGAGCTGCGAGCTTTCAGCGCTCCGCTCGGCGACTCGATCGCAAGGACTCGGCACTTAAGGACTCAGCAGCTCCATGACGAGGAGGAGGCGTGGGGGCATCGCTTCTACATGAAGAGCGTGTTCCTCCCAGCGCTGCCGGACGAACTTGTCGACCTGGCCGTGGAGCAACTTTCGCGGGTGCCGCCGGGCGCGGACGGCGGCTTCTCGGTCTGGGCCTGCGGCGGTGCGATGGCAAGCGTCCGCGACGACGCGACCGCGTTCACGGGCCGAGACGCGAGCTTTTGGCTGGCGGCCGAGATCCGATGGGACGAGCCGGCGCTGGACGACGCCTGCCGCGAGTGGTGCCGTGCGGCCATGTCTGGCATGGCGCCGTTCGAGTCGGTCGGGCGCTATGTAAACGACGTCTCCGAGGCCGACGAGCGCCTGACCTCGATCTACGGTGACGCCAAGGCCGAGCGGCTGGTCGCGCTCAAGCGCGAGTGGGATCCGGACAACGTGTTCCGGCTCAACCAGAACATCCGGCCCTGAGGGCCGCTAGCGGATGCGAATCCGAGCTGACGCCAGGCGTCCGCGGTTCCCGGCCCGGTCGGTGGCGTACACGCCCACCCGATGGGAGCCGCGCGCGGCCCGGAAGGCCGCCGTCCACGTGGTGAGCGGGATATCGGAGCGGTATGTGCGCACGGCTCGGCCGTCGATGACCACCGTGTAGCTGTCGGCGCCGCTCCCGCGCTCGCGCGCGGCGTCCCACGAGAGCCGGACGCGGCCCCGCGTCGTTCGCACGCGGAGCCGAGGGCGACCCGGAGCGACACGGTCGAGCCACTGAAACCGGAGCGCCGCGCTCTGGAGCGCGTGCCGCTCGACCGTAACCCGGAAGATCCCGGGACGGACGAACGACTCGCCGGGCGCGTAGGCGAAGCGCGCTCCGCCGGCCGGGTTGGGCAGGAGCAGGTTCTCGCGCGGATACTGCGAGAGCTCGCCGCCCGGCGCCGGCCCGGCGACCACAGCGACGCCTGCCGGCTGCACGGAGTCCCCCGTGAATGAGGGCGTCGCCAGCCCACGGGACTCGAACCAGAACTCGCTCGCCGCCGTCCGGACGACCAGTGCCTGCGGCAACAGCGTCGAGCCCTCCACGGGACCGAGCTCGTGCGTCGCGTTCCCCCTTGGACGGACGATGCGGCCGAGCCACCCGAGCGCGGACTTCTCCCACGCGTTGAAGTCGCCGTCTCCGCTCCCCATGACGCTGAACGCGTTGCCGTACTCGACGATCGAACAGCGCGGATTGCACGTCCAGCGGCTCGCGTGCCCCAACGAGAGCGTGTGGCCGAGCTCATGCGCCGCGAGCGCCCTGGACAGGTGGCCGTTGAGCAGGACCTCCGTAGGGTTCGCCTCACCGGTGAACGGACACCCGTCGACGAGCGGCGTCACGAAGGTGATCCGCTCGTACGGCGCGAACATGGAGGCCGGCATCGCGACCCGAAGCGACGTCGCATCACAGTTCGAGAAGACCTGCCGCGACAGTTGCACCGGGCCGGCCACCGAGGGCGGCATCGAGAATCGCCCACCGGAGGAGGCGCGGTAGAACGCGTCGGTCTCTTCGCCGACGCGCAGCAGGTCGTCGTTGGAGAACGGAACAGGCCCCCAGGTGGCGAGCACGTAGAGCGTGCGCATTTCGCCCGTCACCGCCGCCGCCGAGGGAGCCGCCAGCCCGACCAGCACCAACGAGACGGCGAGCGCCGATCGCAAGGTCACGAGATCAGCGTACGCCGCCCGGGGTTTGATCGTGGCTTAACGCTCAGGCGAAGGACGTGATCACGGTCCGGATGCCCTCCTGACGCTCCATCG